>NZ_CP064187.1:3975000-4296727 GCF_015353075.1 Rhizobium sp. 007
CCTGCTTAAAGTTAATCTGAGCAGGGTTAGCCGGCCCCTAAGACGAGGCGGACACGCGTAGTCGATGGGAACCACGTTAATATTCGTGGGCCTGGTGGTAGTGACGGATTGCTCAACTTGTAAGGTCTTATTGGATTGATCTTGCAGGGACGCGGTTCCAGGAAACAGCTCCACCGTATAGACCGTACCCGAAACCGACACAGGTGGTCAGGTAGAGTATACCAAGGCGCTTGAGAGAACTATGTTGAAGGAACTCGGCAAATTGCACGCGTAACTTCGGAAGAAGCGTGACCCCATTTTGGGCAACCAGGATGGGGTGGCACAGACCAGGGGTAGCGACTGTTTATCAAAAACACAGGGCTCTGCGAAGTAGCAATACGACGTATAGGGTCTGACGCCTGCCCGGTGCTGGAAGGTTAAAGGGAGAGGTGCAAGCTTTGAACTGAAGCCCCAGTAAACGGCGGCCGTAACTATAACGGTCCTAAGGTAGCGAAATTCCTTGTCGGGTAAGTTCCGACCTGCACGAATGGCGTAACGACTTCCCCGCTGTCTCCAACATAGACTCAGTGAAATTGAATTCCCCGTGAAGATGCGGGGTTCCTGCGGTCAGACGGAAAGACCCCGTGCACCTTTACTATAGCTTTACACTGGCATTCGTGTCGGCATGTGTAGGATAGGTGGTAGGCTTTGAAGCGGGGACGCCAGTTTCCGTGGAGCCATCCTTGAAATACCACCCTTATCGTCATGGATGTCTAACCGCGGTCCGTTATCCGGATCCGGGACAGTGTATGGTGGGTAGTTTGACTGGGGCGGTCGCCTCCGAAAGAGTAACGGAGGCGCGCGATGGTGGGCTCAGACCGGTCGGAAATCGGTCGTCGAGTGCAATGGCATAAGCCCGCCTGACTGCGAGACTGACAAGTCGAGCAGAGACGAAAGTCGGTCATAGTGATCCGGTGGTCCCGCGTGGAAGGGCCATCGCTCAACGGATAAAAGGTACGCCGGGGATAACAGGCTGATGACCCCCAAGAGTCCATATCGACGGGGTTGTTTGGCACCTCGATGTCGGCTCATCGCATCCTGGGGCTGGAGCAGGTCCCAAGGGTTTGGCTGTTCGCCAATTAAAGCGGTACGTGAGCTGGGTTCAGAACGTCGTGAGACAGTTCGGTCCCTATCTGCCGTGGGTGTAGGAATATTGACAGGATCTGTCCCTAGTACGAGAGGACCGGGATGGACATATCTCTGGTGGACCTGTTGTCCTGCCAAGGGCATAGCAGGGTAGCTACATATGGAAGGGATAACCGCTGAAGGCATCTAAGCGGGAAACCCACCTGAAAACGAGTGTTCCCTATCAGAGCCGTGGAAGACGACCACGTTGATAGGCCGGGTGTGGAAGTGCAGCAATGCATGAAGCTTACCGGTACTAATAGCTCGATCGGCTTGATCGTTCTCATTGACAATGCTCATCAAAATGAGCCAGGCGATAAGAAGCAGCATACAAGCGCTTCCCCGCCAATGACGTGTTCAACAAAACGAAGTGAAAACTTCACCAGCTTCTCAAATCGTTGCGCTTCGCTGACCTGGTGGTTATGGCGGGGTGGCTGCACCCGTTCCCTTTCCGAACACGGCCGTGAAACGCCCCAGCGCCCATGGTACTTCGTCTCAAGACGCGGGAGAGTCGGTCGCCGCCAGGTCTGCAAAACGCAACAACAAAATCACAATCTTCTCAAAACAAAACAACGGCAATAAGCCGATATAAACCGGCCGCAACAACAGCGGTCCGTTCCGCTCAAAAAAACAATAACGCGGGGTGGAGCAGCCCGGTAGCTCGTCAGGCTCATAACCTGAAGGCCGCAGGTTCAAATCCTGCCCCCGCAACCAAATTCCAAACCAATTCAATGGGCTCCGAGCTAACTCGGAGCCCTTCTTGCGTTCAAATGCCCGAAAATCGGGTTGGCCAACCCTCGAAAGACCAGAACCACCTCAGCCGCCAAGACGGACATTTTGCCGGTAGTGTGCTGAAGGTTCTGCAAATTCTCTGAAGGAGGCGGTCATGGCAGGCTGGTGATGTTCAACGTCACCTGATTCCCTGGAAGGAACGCCACCATGACCAAGATTGAAGGTAAGACAGCCAGCGCCGCCGTCAAAGAGATTTTGCTTTCGAACCCTGATGGGCATCCGCACGGTGATGCAGGAGGTGCTGGAAGCGGAGATGGACGAGACACTGGGGGCTGCAAAAGGCGAGCGCACGCCGGAGCGGCTCGGCTACCGCTCGGGCCACTATGGCCGCACGCTGATCACGCGGGTGGGCAAGCTTGAACTGCGGGTTCCGCAGGATCGCTCGGGGCACTTCTCCACCGAACTATTCGAGCGCTATCAGCGCTCCGAGCGGGCCCTGGTGGCGACCTTGGCGGAGATGTATGTGCAAGGGGGTATCGACCCGGAAGGTCAAGGCGATTACCGAGGAGCTCTGTGGCCATGCCTTCTCGGCATCATCGATCTCGGCGATCAACAAGCGGCTGGACGAGAGCCTGAAGGCCTTTGCCGAGCGGCCGCTTCAAGAGCCCTTTCCCTACCTGATCCTCGATGCGCGTTACGAGAAGGTGCGCGAGGCCGGCGTCGTGATGAGCCAGGCGGTGCTGATCGCCGTTGGCATCGACTGGGATGGACGGCGGCAGATTCTGTCTGTCGAGATGGCCGGCCGCGAGAGCCGCTCTGCCTGGAAGGACTTCCTCGTGAACGGCGCGGCTTTTGACGGATGCCCAGCGCATCGAAGTCCTCGATGTCGGCCGTCGGCGAACCAGCGCTGTCCAGATATCGCTTGCTGGCGTAGGTCATCCTGCGCGAAGGAGAGAAACTCAGGGTGTTGATGGGCAGGGCGTCGATCATTTGCTCCAGTTGCTGCTTGCTGCGTTGCAGGGCCTAAGCGTCCTCACCGGAGGGCTTTCCTGCGTCGTCGCAACTAGGCCTGTCTCTCTCTTCTCAAGTAAAGCCGCGTGCGGGAGAGACACGTCATGCGTGAACGCTGGACGTGGGTAATACCTCGGCAAGCTGGATAAGCCTCTTCTGTAACTCGGAGTAAGCGATTAAGAAATATATCGTTCAAGCGCGGGTATACATTCGGAGTTGAATTTAAGCCTGTTTTTGCGCATACTTCGATCATGGATATTATATTTCAAATATTGAAGTATATTTGTTCCGTAATTGCTGATGGATCGCCGCATGCTCGTATTTTCAGATGAAAATTTGGAGGTGATACATCGTTCAGGATCATCTCCCTATCTTCTCGTCACCTTTAACGAGATGGAAATGAAGGCGAACGGCAGCCGCTTCTGGGGGCAGCGGTTCTGCGAGAAAGCTGACGTTTCGGCACTTGGCTTCATCAGTCGACGGCCGAACTGGTTTCCGGCGGCGAGCGTCGTCAAGGCGGTCGAGGCGACCGCGCCCATCCTCCGCGCAGCACCGGAGCGGATCCTTTACGGGCACTCGCAGGGCGGCTACGCGGCGTTGCGGTACCGAAGGCGCTTCAACGCTGCCGTTGCCATCGCTTTTTGCCCTCAGATCTCGATCGATCCGAAGGCCGTTCCTTTCGATGGCAGGTTTGCAAGCCATTTCTCGCCCGACCTCCACGCCAATATGGGGATCGCGCCTGATCACGCAACTGGCCGGGCCTATCTCTTCTTCGATCCGTTCCACGCCGTCGATCACCAGCACGCGGTTCGAATCGCGACGCTGCAGGCGAGGACGCACCTCGTGCCGGTCCACATGACAGGCCATGGCACCGTTCGGGCGTTCACCGGAACGGCACGCGCCCTGTCGCTGATCGAAGCCTGCCGCGAAGACGATCTTCCGGGTCTACGCGCTCTGGCTCGCGCAGCCCGAGTCATGGCGCCGATGCGGCCCTATCAGATCGCTGTGACGGCGATCGCCCGGCATCGGGCCTGGGCCGACCGGTTTCATGCACGCTTCGGCTCGGCTTTCTCTCCGGTCGAGCGAGCAAACTTCCTCTATCATCGGGCCAACCGCCACATTCGCGACGGTGAGCTTGCGACGGCGCGGACCATGCTTGTGGACGCCATGACATATCAGCCGGAAAATCCTGGTTTCGCCCGCCGGATAGCGGAACTGGACGGCCGTATCGCGCGCCGCCTTGGGGCGGATGACGCCGCGCATTCGTGATCCGAATGTTGCCGAGCCTACTCGACAAGATGGCCTTGCTGAAGAGTGACAGCCTATCTCAGGTCCAACGCTTTTGGTTGCCGGAGCATCCTTGTTCCAAACCGGCGGCGCGGATGATGGTCTTGCGGACTTTCGTGTGCATGTAGGGAGCCCTCCATGCGACCTTGCGAACGGTTTCTCAAGGGTTTGGTTGATCGATCCTCTCTTGGTCGAAGCCCTTTCAGCGCTTCACAACGCGAGCGTCGCTAAAGCGAGTGGGCGAGAAGCGCGGGGCTCTCGGTCATCGCGGCATCTAGCTTCCGCCGCAGCAGCGCGCGATAGAGTTTGACGTGTTCTTGCGCGCAGGCGAGGCGGTCGGCGGGCTGTCGCATGGAAACGCGCAGCCGCTCCCAGATTTGGCTATCACCCAAGACTTCGACGATGCGGTCCGCGAGATCCTGGCTGCTGCCAGCGCGAAAGTGCAGGCCATCTTTTCCGTCACGCACCTTCTCGGCCATCCCGCCGATGTCGGAGCACATCATCGGCCTACGATGGAGCAGGGCCTCCTGGATCACGATGGGCGAGTTTTCCCACCAGACGGACGGCAGAACCACCCAGTCGACCGAACGCATGAGACGCGGCACGTCCGCGTTCTGGTAAGCGCCGTAGAAACGGACGCGGTGGCCGGCGTCTGCGATGAGCTTCTTCATCCGCTCCTGGAATTCGATCGGCTGTCGCTCGAGGTTGCCGCCGAAGATCATCAGGCAGGAGTCTTCGCCCCATATCTCCTTCGGGATGCGCAAAACAGCGTCGATCAGGAGGTCGGCCCCCTTGAACGGCGTCATTTGTCCGAAATAGGCAAAGCGGTTGCGGCGCGGGTTGGGACCTTGCGCTTCTCGCGCGGGCGCAGCTGTTTCCACGGCGATGCCGTTCTCGATCACGCTGAGCTTGTCCTTTTCGATGCCCCATGCGACGTAGCGCTCCGCCAGAAACCGGCTGGGGGAGACGAAAGCGTCGGCAAGGCCAAGCATCCCGCGCGCAAACAACTCCCGCTTCAGGAAGCGTGAGACGGGGATGTCGGGAAAGCAGCCGTGGCAAGCGACGGGGGATGCTGTTTCGCAGAGCTGACCGGAAGGCCGTTTCACCATCTGCCCATGATTGTGGCAGATCGACAGATACTCGTGGAACGTGACGAGTATGGCCGCGTGCGGAAATGCTTCTCTAAGGGCGTAGAGGGCTTCAAGGCCAATGCCTAGAACATGATGGAAATGCACGACATGGGGCCTGAGATCGCGCGCGAAACGCAACAGGTCTCGGCTGATTGCCTGGGTATCGCCATTGGACAAAAAGAAATGGTCGTAGTCGTCCGCGTGGAACAGCAACTCATCATCGGCAAGGCGAAGGCTCATCAGCGCGGACGAGGCATGCCGCGGGACCGGATGGCCGACCCGGGCCAGGTAAACCGATTGCACGTTCGGCAATGCGTTCAGGCCGCGATGCAGGTTGTGAGAGGCGATTTCCGCCCCGCCGAGCGAAACCGTTGGGTGCGCATGCGAGACGACAAGGACGCGAAGCTGCTCGTTCATGCGGGCCTCTTTTCCGGGTGCTTTTCAACGGTGAGGATAGGCAACCATTGGCTCTTGAAGATCTTTCGATCGATCTCCTCCATCAGAGCCGCCATCGCCGGACTATCACCGTTGCCTGCGTCGTCGCAGCCCCACATCTGCACCGATGGCAGCAAATAGGAGTCAAACCCGGAGCGGCTGAGACGGAGGCCGAGATCCAGACCCTTTTCCTGCGCGCCCAGATAGCCGCCGGAAAAGCCGCCGGCGCGCAACAGGGCATCGCGGGGCATGACGCAGCACTCGAGCGAGGCCGCCGCGATACGGGTCAGCTTCATGTCGGCAACCGCTTTGAGAGGATATCCCGTATAGCGGCCCACGACCGGTTCGTCGCAGTTGCCGTCATCGATCCAGCTTCCCGCCCAGCGAATGGAATGGTCCTCGTAAACCAGGACGGGCGAGACGACGCTTCCTTTGAGCATCGCGGCCGTGGCCAAGAGCTTGCCATACCAGCCTGTCCCGCGCGGGATCAGTGAAGCGGAGAGCGACACGACCGTTTCACAGGAGAGTGCTTGCGTGCCGGCTTCCAGCATGTCGTGGACGTCGCCTGTTCCCTTCACCGATACCAGCCTGGCCGAAAGGCTATAGAACCGTGCGAGTTCCCTGAGGCGAGCAGCCTGCCTGCGAAAGCGCTCCGCGGGCATGGCGATCATGATCGGCGTGTGCCGCGTCTCCGGATCGAGCGCAAGCAAGGCCAGCAGCGGGGAAATGTCCTCCTCGCCCTCCCCGGCGCCAATGACGATTGGCGGGCTGTTTTCCTCATCGAAGGAGCCGGCATCGAGGATTGTCTCGATAACCGGCGTTAACCTTTCGGATTGTCCGAGGAACGGGACAATTTGTGAATCGACTATCGCCGGCAGCGCACAGTTTGCGGGATCGATGGAGCCGATCTGGCGCAATGCCGCCAAGCGCGCAGAAACCCGCGTTGGTTTCACTGGCAGAAACGCACGGCGCGAATCGTGCAGCGTTAGTTCGAAGTAGAGGGGCGCACCAGGATCTTCGTTCGGCAATTGGGCGTGGGCGATGAAGCCATGCGCGCGCTGTTCGCTCCAAAGGCTCGGTGTGAAGTGCTGCTGGTCGTCGAAACTGTCCGTGACATCGGGGCGATCAAAACGCGTCCAGCGTTCGTCGAGGCGAGCCGCGGCATCGCATCGACGCAGTCTTACCGTTGCGACGTGGCCGTCGGGGTCATAAAGCCAGCCGGAGACGAGGAGGTTTCCTCCATCGGCCTCAAATGTGCTGTCTATTCCCATCCGGACGGGATACGGCAGGCTGGAGACGGTTTCTTTGCCCTCAAAGCTGTTGGCGGCTGCTCGCAGGGACAGGAGCACGTCCGGCGCGCCATGGGTCCGCAGCAGAATCGACCGGATATGTTCGGGCGTTTCCAGCGGGCCGGCGATGCGCTTTCGGGGGTGGACCGCAACATACCTCCAACCGGCGCGCCCCCGAAAAACCAGACCTTCGATGTCGAGAGCGAGGGCAGCCTGGCTGGCCTCGAGAAGGCCGACAAAACCAGAGGCGCCATCGGGAGCGTCCGGGCGAGGAAAGATGGCGATACCGCACTCCGCGACCACCGGTGTCACATTGCCCACCACGGACACCCGGCAAGGCCCCGGCGCCATGCCGCGGCTCCAGCCCTGCAGGAACGTCGCGCCATCATGGCTCTCACCAATCAACTCGATAAACCCATCGCTGGCGTGGGCTGACTGCAAAAGCGCGGTTATGGTCAGAAGTCTGCGGCGGCTGACATTGCCGACCATCAGAGCGTCCACGAGCCGGTCGAGGACCGCGGCTGACTGAGATCCCGCAGACTCAACCACAAGCGCGGCTGCTTCCTCCGCGGAGGCAAGCCGGGGCGCAAAGATGTAGCGTGCGCCCGTCTCCTCCTCTCCGAACCGGATCGTGGTCATGGTCAGGTCCGTGCCCACAGCCGGAAGGAGCGCCGCGAAGCCGTGCTTGGCCCGCGGTGAGGATGCGGCCAATCGCCATTCCGAGACAAACAAGCTTGGCGTGACTGCTTGATCCTCACCGAGGCCGACCACCACGTCGCCGGCCGTGACACGGCCGAGGCCGATGATCAGCAAGGTTGTCTCGTCGACGCGGCAGCCGATAACCCTTCCAGAGCGCATCGCCCTGCTCGCCCCATGCCCGCCTGCCGAGGGACTAATGACAGCGGGGGATTGTTCTCTAACCAGCACGCTTTACCCTCCCTGGATCAGATTCTGGCTACCAGCGTAAGGCTGGCGCCCGCGGCAAATCCCACGAGAATGAACAGCAGCAGCAGCAGGGGCTTGACTTCGCCGTTCGCACGCTTCCGCAACGTATTCAGGTTCTTCTCCATTCCTGCCACAACCCCATCCAGCCGCATCAGATGGACATCGAGATCATTCAGCCGTTGGCTGATATCCACCTTGAGGCTTTCGACGGCGTTACTGACATCGGTGAGGCCGGCGGTCTCGGTCTTGTCGGCATCGATTTCCGGTGTGCGCTGCAGCGAGCGCTGTGAGACCTGCAACTGCCGCTGCGCCGCCATCAGCAAATCGAGCTTATCGAGCACTTTCGCCAGGGGTGCGGCGATAAGAGCCTCGGCCGCCTGCTCGTTTGGCTGGGGAACGCGCAGGGCCTGCTCGGAACCGCTTCCATTTCGCGCCATGACGACAATATCGTTCACCCGAGACTGGACGGGATCGGGCAGCGCGATTTCAAATGCGTGTTTGCCGTCGCCGATACCGTTGCGCCGCAGGTCGGGACGATTGCGGTCGGCAACAGCCTCGGCAATCACCTTGCCATCGAGGAGGACACGAATGGTCAGCCGTTGATCCGGCGCCATCGGGTCGAATGCCCAGCCGAAGATCCGGCCCATGTCAACGGCATCCACCCGGCCGTTCATCGGCTTAGCGTTGTCCTGTTCGGATGCGGCATCCGGTCGTTCAGCGGGACTAATCATAAGCTCTCCTGTGCCTGAACCTGTGCCGTGTCCATCCACTTGAGGTAGCGGCGGGCGGTCGTGTCGATGTCGTCGGGCTTGCGGGCGTTTTCGGAGAGCTGGCGCAGCAGGTTCGGCTCTTCCGCTATGTTCCGCATCGCCACGGCGAGCGCTCGGGCATCGTTGGGTGGAACAGTCAGGCCGTTGACGCCATGCTCGATCATTTCAGCCATTCCCCCGATGTTGCTGGCGATGACCGGACGGCCTTGAGCCTGGGCTTCCTGAATGACAAGCGGCGCGTTCTCCCACCAGACGGAAGGAACTATGGTGCAATCGACCGCGGCCACCAGATCGCCAATATCTTCGCGTCGATAGGGGCCTCGGGACTGCACCGATTCTGACGTTTCGGTAAAGCGCCGATTGATCTCATCGACGAAGGCCTCGCTCTGGAAGGGCGCTCCGCCATGGACGCGGAGTTCGAAATCAAGGCCATCGGCCAGAAGCTGGCGCGCAGCGTCGAGCAATACGGTCACCCCCTTCCAGGGGTTGAGATTTCCGAAATATCCGAAGACCGGCTTCCCGCCCTGGAGCAGCTCCCTTCGCGCGCCGGCATTTCGGGTGGGGATACCATTGGGAATGACGCTAATCGCATCTTCGTCCAGTCCCCACCGCACGAAGCGCTCCCGTAAAAAAGCGCTTGGCGAGAAGAAGTGGTCAACCGTGCTCAGCAGGGCCTTCAGGTGGCGTTCGCGCAAGGCAAAGCGATCGAGCGGAATGTCCTTGAAACAGCCATGGCAGCGGTCCGGGCTGGATTGGTGACAAAGCTCCTTGCTGCCGGTGCGTACCATCAGGCCTTCATGGTGGCAAATGGGGTAGTAGTCATGGAGCGTCATGACGATCTGGCAGTGGGGTAAGGTGCGGCGGACGATGTGAGGGAACTCGGCGCCAAGCAGCAGCAGGTGATGGAGGTGAACCACATCTGGCCGGAAATCGCGCAGCAACTCCGCTATGTCCGGCACAACACCATAAAGGTCGATCTGACTCATGAAGAAGCGATCGAAGTGTCCGGACCAAAGCAGGACCTCATCTCCCGCCGAGCCGATGCTCTGAAAGCTCGTGCCCGGTCTGGCTTCGCGGTGGATTTGGTTCGTGGCACCGAGAAACAGGGCTTCGTGCCCCTCGCGCTGGTAGGCGCGAAACAAGTCGTGAGCAAATATCTCCGTTCCACCCGGGTGAAGGGACGGATGGTTGTGGGCTGCCACCAGAATGCGCTTGCTCATCGACCATTTCCCCGGCGCTTCGCCACGATGAAGTCCTGATGGTGGCCTGCGTTGGTGCCGCGCCAATGGCCAAGCGATTTCAGGGCGACGGAAAGGCCGGCCCGTTCGAGCGCCTTGTCCAGAAAGCCGTCTTCGAAACCGACTGCGGCAAGCGGTGGCTGGTTGGGTACGAACCAGCATGGGCTTTCGCCATAGCGGCGGAAGGGGAGACGCGGATCGCGTCGCCCGTGTTCGTTTGCCGCCGCGATCCGGTCGACCACGAAGGCGGTCATGAACAGGCGCCCGCCGGGTGACAGGATCCTGCGGACCTCGGCGAGGTAGACAAGGACCTCCGCGGGCGGCAGATGAGTGACCACGGACGTCATGATGACGAAGTCGAAATGCCGATCCGGAAACGGAAGCGTCAAGGCCATCCCGCTGATCTTGCCGTTCGGATTGTACAGCTCGTGAGCGATGTCCAGTTGCCGGAAGGCGAAATTGGGGTAGGCAGGCGCAATCGTTCGCTGGCACCAGCCAATACCGCTCTCGACTGGATCGACACCATCGTAGCGGCTCGTTTGCGGATCGAGATATTGGGTAAGCGGCACGGCCATCCGGCCGATGCCGCACCCGATGTCGAGAACGCGGCTGTCTTCGCGCAGGCCGCCGATGCGAATGAAGTAACCGAGAAACTCCGCTCCTATCGCGCGAAAATCCCCGTCTCCCACGAAGACGTTGGTGGATTCCGGTTGCGGCAGAAAACGATTGCCCCGAACAGATTCGATTAGCCAGCGAACACGGTCTTCATCTATTAGCCGGGCCGGCTTGGTGGGGTGCAGGAGTGCCGCATGAGTCACGCTGCGTTCCTCTTCCGGATTCTCACACCCGCCGCGGTGGGTCGCTCGTCCCTATCGAACAGGTTCGCCATCAGTTCGGCGATATCCTCCTCCCAGCGCTGCGTATGCAGCCATGAATTGTATTGGCTTGCAACGCCGCGCATGTAGTCCTGGCTGCGGCGAATCGAGCGACGCTCGAAATGATACAGGCACGCTGCCGGCTCATAGGCAATCTGGAGCCCGAGGCGACGGATCTTGAGGCACAGGTCGCTGTCCTCGTAGTCGCCGATCACGTAGTCCTCGGTGTACCCGCCAACGCGCTCGTAAGTGTCTCTGCGGGTCACGAGGCAAGCGCCGGTAACGCCGGGAACGTCGCGGGCATGTTGCGCAGGCATGTAGTCGCCAGGCATGCCCTTGTGGAAATGGTGGTTCAGCCAGATCCCGCGCTGGTCGCGGCCGAAGTACAGTCCAGCGTGCTGCAGCGATCCGTCTTCGTAGATCAGTTTCGGGCCGACGGCACCCAGCTCGTTGCTTTTCAATAGCGCTCGCGACAACACCTGAAGCCAGCCTGGCGCGAAAGGCACGACATCTGAATTGAGCATGACCAGTATGGCGCCGCGTGCAAAACGTGCGCCGGCATTGCAAGCACGCGCATAGCCGGCGTTGCGATTCATAACGACCAACTTCATCGGCAGCCCGTGCAGAAGGTGCAGGCCGCCGAGCAGGTGCTCCGTCTGATCCCGGATTTCCGGTGAATCGAGGACATAGATGACCTCCGTGTTGGCTGCTAGCCATGGATCCGTGGCCATCCCCGACAGTTGGAAGCGCAGGAAATCGAGAACCCGGTAGAGGGGCACGACAATGGAAACGAGGGGTGCGCTTTTGGGCAAGCTGTAGTCCTTTGTGCTGTCGACCTCTATGGTCTTGCCCAATCGTCGTTCTATGTCCTGCAGGGCAGGGGCAAGAATCGTGCGGAAGGCACCGTCGACCGCATGCTGAGGCGGCACGGCGCGCAGGACATGGTTTCGTTGTGTCGCGGGCTCGAAAGGCTGTGGCGTCGGTATCAGCGGCCTGACCGTTCCCGAGGCAAGGCGCATCTGAAATCGCGGTTGCAGGAGCGGCCCGGGGGATTCCGACAGAGGGACCCAGGCAACGAAACCGGTCACATCGGTCTTACTCTTCTCATCCTTCCCTTGCGCCCATGCCGGAAATTCGTAGCTGTTGCCGTCGAGCGGCACGGCCGTGCCGTCCTCTTTGACGTAGTCGATGCCGGCGGACGCGGATGACGGCGCGTGGAACCAGCCGCCGGCCAGCAGACCGTCGTCAAGCGCCAGAGCGAGATCGACCTCACCGGACGGATGCATCGATGACTTGGCAATCCGACTTGTTGCCAGTGGTGCGCGAACCTGAAGGTCGATCGCCGTGGCGGCGCCGCTTTCCGGCAACGTGGCGAGTCGACGAACAATCATTTCGCGCAGTTCCACCGCCTCGGGGTTTTTGCCCCACCAACTCTGAAGGTTGGGATGGCGAGGCTTGCCGTCAGCAAGCTGGCGAATGGCGACGCCGTTCTTGCTCAGGAGGACGATGAGAAACGGAGGGGAAGGCGCCTCTGCGATGAAATGGCACGATTGCAGGCCGTTTGTCGCGTTGCGTCCGCGAACAAGTCTTACGGCCATGCGTGTAATCGAAGCTGCGCCGATCGCATAGATCGCTGTGATGTCGCCAAGATCCGGATTGATAGCCGTCTCAATCAGATGGCGTCCCTGCGCAATTTGGCAGACGATGCTGGCGGCCTGCGGTTCGGGCACGAGCGCGTGAAGGGCGTCTTCGACCACCATGTTGAAAAGATGGTCGCTGGCGATGCGGAAGGCGCTTCGCCACACGGTCAGCAGGTTGTTGACGAACTTGATGCGGGCATCCGGCGCGAGATCCGCGAACAGTGCCTCCACATCGAGGGGCACGAGCGTGCGCGCCGGATGCATCACGATGGTTTCGGCGGTGCTGCCGTGTTCCGTGCAAATGCCGACACTCACCGGCTGCTTTTCCGGTCTCATCGCCCAGAACATTCGTTGTCTTCCGTTGCCAAGAGGCAGCATCATGCTGACGAGCGGTATCGGCGACTGGTCCATGGACAACAGGCACTTTGTGGTGGCGGGAAGGGACGGGGGGAGATCCCAGATAAGGACGGCCAGCTCCGCGCCGAGCCGAAAGATCTTTGCGTTTCTGAAAACGCCAGTGGCGTCTATCGATTCGTCGAACGTCACACGCTATCCTCTGGATCGGAGTTGCGCGCCCCACGGGAGGAGGCAGGGCGCACAGAAGTCATATTCAGTGAACGGTGAAGTAGTTCTCGGGATTGGCATGGACGTCGTCGGCATCGACATTTACCAATGTGAGCGTATCGCCATGGCCGAGATCCACGACGACATTGCCCCCTACCTGCGTGACACGCGAGGCCAGGTCTTCGGGCGAAGACACGTCGAGGCCATTGATGCCCTTCGAGATCTGCAGCAGATCCTCGCCAGCGTTAAAGTCGAGGATGACGTCATTCCCGCCGCCGCCGTCGAAGACGAAGATGTCGTGGCCAGCAGCGCCTGCCAGGACGTCGTTGCCAGCACCGCCATCAATGATGTCGGCACCATCGCCGCCATAAAGTATATCGGCGCCCTTGCCGCCGGACAGGAGGTCGCTTCCCTGGCCGCCGAGCAGGGTGTCGTTGCCCTTGTCACCGTACAGAAGATCATCACCCCAGCCGCCGACGAGGTTGTCATTCCCGTTTTCACCGTTCAACAAGTCGCTGTCCTCGCCGCCGAACAGGGAATCGTTTCCCTTTCCGCCGAACAGCAGGTCGTCACCGTCATCACCGAACACGAGGTCGTGCCCGTTGCCGCCGCTCACGAAATCAGCGCCCCCATGGGCGCGAATGAAGTCGTTAAAGCGGGAGCCGAACAGCGCATCGTCGTATGCTCCGCCTTCCAATGTGGCCATCTGCCTCTCCTCTTCGGATTGATATTCATGCGTCTCGGCGCAGGGTGCGACGATTTCGCGCTTGAAATGTGCACTGCAAAAAACCGAAGTGCAACATATCTTGAATCTAAAATGTCTTGTCTTGAGAAATATATTTCCCAAATTGAATATTATTGGCACATTGTTTCGATAATATCCGGGATCATAAAGTAGTATGAAAATATTTTACTTTGAAATAACTTCAAAATTTGAAACAATTTCTGCTGTGCAGCATTTCAATTTCCTGGAAATCTAGTCTTCCCTGAACGCGCGATTGAAGCTCTCGAGGACGGGAGAAGTGAGGTAGTCGATCGCACGGCGTGACTCGTGGATGATCAGAACCTCCGCGGGCATGCCGGGATAAAGGTGGACATCCGGGTTTGCTTTGAGCGATGCCGGATCGAGTTTGGCGCGCGCGACGAAAAACGCACTGTTTGACTTTTCATCTACCGACTGGTCCGCGGCGACATATGTAATGGTGCCTTCCATCGGCAGGCGGGAGCGTTGATTATAGGCTGTCAGCCGGACTTGCGTATGCGAGCCCACGGAAATGCTGTCGATGTCGCGAGGATTGACGCGCATTTCGACCAGCAGTGGCTCATTTTCCGGAACGATCTCGAGCAACGGCTGGCCGGGCGTGACCGCGCTGCCAGGGGTGCGCAGCAAGATGTTGCTGATGATGCCATCCTGCGGAGAGCGAATCTCAAGGCGCCGCAGCACGTCCTTCGAAGCGATGATCTGCTCTTCGACGTCCGCCAGATCGATGCGTGCCGTGGTGATTTCGCCGGCAATCGTCGACTGAAAGTCACTTTCGATCCCGGTCAGCGCAAGCTGTGCGCCTGCTGCGGCTTTTTCTGCCTGGGCCTTGTTGCCGACGAGTTCGCCCCGTTCCCTCGCAAGCTCACTTAGCTTGGAGTCGATCTCGATGAGTTGCGTGCGCGGTGCCGCGCCTTTTTTCGCCAACGTTTCCGTCGCCGTCCGGTGCTCTTTCATGAGATCGATTTGCTGGTCGGTCGCCTGGATCTGGATGCCGAGCGACGTTGCTTGTTCGATATGCTCCTCGATGGTCTTTTGCTGGACCTCGACGCGTCCGACCTTGGTCTCGCGCCGCTTTTCGAAAAATATCGTCTCCGCCCTGACGGCGTCATCGACCGTATCGTCCCGGCTGTCACCCAAATCGCGTGGAAAGCTGATTTGCGGCATGTCAGTTTGCTCGGCTTTCAATCGCGCCAGTTTCGCGATTAGGCCAATGCGTCGGATTTGGAGCGACTGCAGGCTGGAACGGGCGCGCGTATCCTCCAACGCGATTAGGGGCTGCCCGGCGGAAACTTTGTCGCCCTCCTGAACGAGCAGTAGACTCATCACGCCGCCTTCGAAATGGCTGATAGTCTTTCGCTTCGAATCGACGATGACCGTGCCGTTGGCGACCGTCGCGCTGCTGAGCTCGACCGAAAAGGCCCAGGCAAAAAATCCCCCGAAGGACACAAGGATCGTGGCGAGCCCCGCAACGACAAGACGACGAAGCGGCGAACGGCTATCAAACCGGTCGAATTCCAAGTTCGAGTAGCCAACATCCCGCGATGCCGGCTGATGCCGCTGGAGGCGACGTTCGGAGAGATCGGAGCGGACCGCAAGGGGGCTCTTTTCAGTCATATTGCGGCTACCTCGCGGTGTGGTTCGCCCGGCATCGTGGTTGTAACCACGGCCGTTCGCGGTCCGAACTGTGTGATGCGGCCGTTTTCGAGCACGAGCAGCTTGTCGGCGACCTGCATGATGGCTGGCCTGTGAGCGATTATGATAACGATGGCGCCGTCGTCGCGCGCACGCTGGATCGCGCGGATAAGGGCCCGCTCGCCGATCGAGTCCAGGTTTGCGTTCGGCTCGTCGAGCACGATGAGGCGAGGCTGGTTGTAGAGGCAGCGCGCCAACGCTATGCGCTGCCGCTGCCCTCCCGAAAGGGTCAGATGTCCGTCGCCGACGGGTGTGTCGTAACCGAGTGGCAGGCGTCCGATCATTTCGTGGATGTCGGCCAATCGCGCCGCCTCCAGCACCTTGTAGGGATCGCTGTCGGCCATTCGCCCAATGTTTTCTCGAATGGTGCCTTCCAAAAGCGAGACGGATTGCGGCAGATATCCGACCACCTGACCGAACGAGCCACGCTCCCAGAGATAGGTGTTGTTGCCGTCGAGGAAGACGCCGCCGGACGTGGGGCGCAAGATGCCGACCAGCAGCCGCGCGAGTGTCGATTTGCCGGCAGCGGAGGGACCGATCACGCCAAGAACCTCGCCCGGAGAGAGGGAGAAAGAAATGCCCTTGATGATGGGCACATCCAGCCCCGGAGCTGCGTAGACGAGCTTATCGACCACGATGTCGCCCGACGAATGTGGCGTGGGCATCGTTTGGCGGATTGCAAGATCCGCCTTGAGAAGGGCCTCGAGGCGACGCCAGCCAGCGATCGCCAGCACCCATTGCCGCCAATTCTCGATGATCGAATCGAAGGGGATCAGTAGGCGCCCGACAAGAATGCTCGATGCCATCATGGCGCCGGGCGTGATTTCCTGCTCCAGCACCAGATAGGCTCCGGCTGCCAGCGTCATGATCTGGATGGAATAGCGCAGGCTGCGGGTGATGGACGACATCGCCTTGCTCCTGCACCCACTCGTTTCAAAGGCGCTGAGAGCCTGCAGTTGAAGGGAGCGCCAACGATTCGCCAGAGCTGGCAGCATGCCCATCGCCTCGATGGCCTCGGCATGTCGCAGCGAAGCGCCAATCCTGGACACGGCCTCGATATTTGTTTGATTCGCTTCCTTGGTGAGTTGGTGCGTCAACATGTCCGTGACCAGTCCGCCGCAAATGAGCAGTGCGGCGGAGACTGCTCCGATAAGACCAAAAAGCGGATGCAAAAGGAAAAGGGCGCCGAGGAAAATCGGTGACCAGGCAGCGTCTAGGGGCGCACTGACCGCTGACGAGGTCAGGAAGCTTCGCAATTCTGCGATGTCCCGAAGCGACTGGGTCGCGCGCGTCAGGCCCTGATCGATAGAAGCCTGAACGGCGGCCGCCAGGACGGGCATGTTCAGCCGACGCACGAGCGCGCCTCCGATGGCTTGGAACGAGAGGGCACGGATGAATTCCAGAACACCGAGCACCACAAGGGCGCCGACGGCCAAGATGGTGAGCATTGCAAGTGTGTCCATGCTCTGACTGTTGAGTACCCGGTCATGGACTTGTAGCATGAACAGAGGCATCGTCAGTTGTAATATGTTCAGACACACGCTCAGTGCAGCTGCATAAAGCAACCCAAACAAAAATACACGCTTTGCTTGAATAACCAGCAACCTTGGGCTGTCTTGTTTTTGGCCTTCCCCGGTTTGCCCCTTGCTTCGTGTCTCATTTTGAACTTCATGCATGAAAATTTGCCTCGAGTTAACGTTAGATCCATCTGTTGGAGGACAGATTTGGTTGTAACTGAGCCTAAGGATAGTATTGCGTCGACCAATCTGGCACATAACAGCGAGCTTGTGCAAGCTCATGGTGATCGTCGGTGATGAGCATATTTGAATATTACTTCAAATTTTGAAGTATTATCTTGAAACGGAGAGTCGAATGAAAGAAAATGATGTGTTCAGTTTGCTGGCAGAACTGAATGACGATCCGAGTCTTCGAATAAGCCAGACAGCACAAACAGACCCCCGGCTTCCTCAGGGTGCCGAGCTTGGGGACCTCCAGCAGGTTACGTATTTCGAGCTCGCTCGCCTCATGGAGCGGGCAAGCCGGCGCTTCTCGGGCCTGATCCGTGCGGAGCTGACCAAGCTTCGTGTAGACGATATCGGGCCGGCGCAGGCGATGATTCTGCTGGCAATCGGCGATTCGGAACTGTCGGTCGCCGAGCTTCTGGATCGTGGGCATTATGTCGGCTCCAACGTTTCCTATTATCTGAAGCAGCTTGGCGATGGCGACTACATCGATCGCGTTGCCTCCCAGCGCGACAAGCGGTCGGCGCGCATCAAATTGACAGAGAAGGGACGCCAGCTCAGGGCAAATCTCCGCGACGCGGCGATGGCTTATGAGCGCGCGGTGAATCGTGGCGACCAGGACCAGCGGATGCTTGAGACGGCTTTCCAGACGCTGCACCAGCTCGAACTGGCCTGGGGCAGCGCTTCACGGTACGGCGTCTAAGCGGTGAGTGATGCCGTGCACCTGGCAGGGGCGGGCTAAAGGCGATGCACGTGGCGTTTGTTCATCGTCGGGGTTTCGGTCAGTTCGCTGCCTTGGCCGCTCAGCTCGCGCAGGCGGGAAATGAGGTTAGCCTCATCACCGAGACCATAGACCAGAAGATCCCATCCGTTCGCGTCGTTCGACATCGAGCGGAATCGGGCCCGCGCGCAGATCCGCATATGGCCCGACACATGGGCACTCCCGATCACCATGCGCGAATCGGCCATCGCGTTGCCGAAACGCTCGACGCCATGGCGCGGCAAGGGCTGGTACCCGACGTTGTCGTTGGCCATATCGGTTGGGGAAGCATGATGTTCTTCAAGGACGTGCTGCCGCGGGTGCCCGCATTGGGGTATTGCGAGTTCTTTTACCGATCGGAAGGGGCGGACATCGGGTTTTCCCCCGACGATCAGCCCGATCTGGAGACGCGCAAGAGGCTGCGGCTGCGCAACATCGCGCAGCTCCTATCCCTTGAGGCCATCGAGGCCGGCATAAGCCCCACCCATTGGCAGAGAAGTCTGTACCCCGCCGACGCCCGCGGGCGCATTTCGGTATGCCACGAGGGGATCGATACGGCGCGGTTTCGACCGGACCCATCAACTTCGGTCACGCTTTCGGACGGGCGTGTGCTCAGCGCCGGTCGTTCTCCCATTGTCACCTTTGTCGCGCGCGACCTTGAGCCGTATCGCGGATTTCCACAGGTCTTGGAGGCTGCCGCCAAGGTTGTGCGCCAACGCCCCGATGCTTTGTTCGTTTTCGTCGGAGGGGATGGCGTAAGCTATGGTGTGCCGCCGCCCGGCGGCGGGGCGTGGAAGGATCATCTCCTCAAATCCCTTGATATACCGCGGGAGAATATCCTCTTTCCCGGCGCGGTGCCGCATTCGGTTTTGCGGCAGCTTTTCCAGATCTCGGCCGCGCACCTCTACCTGACCTATCCGTTCGTTTTGTCGTGGTCGATGTTGGAGGCGATGGCGTGCGGCGCCCTGGTCATCGGATCGGACACCGCGCCCGTCCAGGAGGTTATACGCTCCGGCCGGAACGGCCTGTTGGTGCCGTTCTTTGATACGGACGCACTCGCTGAGGCCATTCTCGGCGCCCTGAAGAGTCCCGAACGGCATTTTGGGATGCGTGCCGCGGCGCGCCGGACGGTGGAGAGGCGTTTTCGACTCACGGACTGCCTCGATCGCCAACAGTATCTTCTTGAGAAACTGACTGGAAAGTTACTTCGCCGCAATGCAGAGATGAATTCATGATTATTACTTTGATTTTTAAAGTATATATGAAATATTTTTCTTTACGATGGCTAATTTTTATTATTGTGCACTGCAATCTTAGTTGTTAGGCTCCCTATATATGGCGCGGGATGATTTGATTAAATATCTGATTATTCGGCGTCTTTGCTTTTTGTTCCGAGATAATTCTTCAGAGGCCGCGCGTGCAAGAATTGACGTCTTCCGGCATTGGGAAACGACTGGTGACGAGAAAGCTAATAGCGGCATCGGACCGGGATCGATCATGCTTCGAAGGGAGCGATATCGAGCATCTGGTTGTTTACCTCGATGTTGATGGCCATCCTCCAGCGACATTGGAGAATGCTTTTCCATTGATCGCCGTCGCCTTTTCCGAAGAGGGCGAGGCGGATTTGCGGGAGCGTCTGGCGCTGCTTGGACCACTGGGAACTGTCCCCGCGGTTCCCATGCAGCGGCTTGATCCCGTAAATAAGTCGGACAGTTTTCCGCTTCTGCGGGCGCTGACCGAGGGCGGCGTCGGCCGGCTTGCCCGGTATAGCGCCTCAATCACCTCGGAACTTGCGATCCTGCGCCGGGAACGCGAGACGTTGCTGGAAAACTACCGGGCGCTCGAAGATGCGTTTCAGGCGCGAAACTGGGAGCCGGTTTCTGAAGTTTTCTCCCATGATCCCTACGCCGATCCAAAGGACGAGGGGATCGGGCAATTGCTTGCCGCCGCCTTCGTCGAGCAACTGCTGCCAATATCCAGCCTTGGCGTGGCAGGGTTTGCCCTTCACCTGCACTCGGTGCCCAGGATCACCGGAGAGCTTGTCGTCGTATTGAGCTACCTCGAGAGCGGCGAAGGAGTCGCCGAGTGGACCGTACCCTATGCGCAACTCGTGCCGAACTGGAATTTCTTCTCGCTGCCCCGGGCCTGCGGAGGGGCTGCGCGCACGCTTCGGCTACGGATCTCCGCGACTGGACCGGAGACCGTCGGCCTTTCTCTCGGCTATCCGATCGCCGGCGAGCGCTATTCGGCGCGGTCGGAACTCCCGCATCCGGATCTCGACCTGCGCCCGCTGGCGTTCAAAGTGTTTACGGGACTGCCGGGAGTAAAGCCCGCCAGAACACCCAACATGATTGCGCCCAGCAGCCTGCTCGAAGGCCAGTACACTGTCGATTATCGCCTGGCGGTCGGTACGTTGAGCCAGATCGCGGACGTTTCGGTCACGCCGATCGTCCCGGAATTCCAGACGGTGCGCTTCCTCGAGCATGAGCATGCTGTTGTCTGCCACCCGTTGCCGAGTGGCATATCGGCAGGCGCGGTCAGTCGCGCCGTCGAGCCCGGAACGATATCCTTCTCGGCGAGCGCCTTTATCGATCATCCGGAAGGTCAGCCCGCGGCGGTCAGCTTCCTGATCGCACCGGCGAATTCAAATGCGCGTTCCGAAGTGGCCGAGCTTGCGCGAAAGGGCGCGGCCAAGCCGTCGGCATTCTTCAGCGGATGGCGTGAAGTCAGCTCCAGTGAGGTCGTCAACATCAACATCCAGCTGGACGAGCCGGCACGCGGCCCGATGGACCTGATGATTCTCAGCCGCGCAGTCACGGATTCGGTCGATTTCTCCTGGCTCAAGGTGTCCGGCTTCAGGTTGGTCAAACAATTTAAGGAGGCCGCCGATGTCCAGTAACAGGGAGCCAACGGACCTGATCGCCGTGGCCATGCCCCTTTACGGTCACGCGGCACTTGCTCTGGAGGCGATCGAGTCGGTATTTGCCTCGAATGTTAGCAGCTGCCGGATCGTCATTGTCGTCTCGGTCGACGGCGATCCACGGCACGAGACGTTCGATCAACTGTTGCTCTACGCCGCGGCCCATCCTTCCGTCCATGTCGTGTTCGGCCAAAACGCCGGTCCGGGTGGCGCGCGCAATCGCGCCATCAACTTCGTCCTCGAGCGCTTTCCAGAGACGAAGGCTGTCTATTTCCTCGACGCCGACAATCGCGTCCTTCCCGGCACCATCGAGACGCTTTACCGGCACCTCCTCTCCAGTGGCTGCGGGTGGGTCTACACGAATATCGACACATTTTCGGTAAGCTGGCGCGCTCACTACGGCAACCGCTATTCACGACTGGTCCACTGCATCACCGACAACATCTGCGATACGGGATCGATGATCTCGATCGATGTTTTTCAGCAAGGCGTCCGCTTCAACGACGACAGGCAGAACGGCTTCGAGGATTGGGAGTTCTGGCTGTCCTGCATCGAGCATGGTTTCGTCGGCACGCCCTGCCATGACACGGTCTTCGAATACAGGCTGAGGGCGGAGAGCCGCTTCAAGGAGGCCAATCGAGACCGCGCCACGTCGGTAAGCTTCCTGCGCAAGCGCCACAGGCCGCTGTTCCAGCGGCCGATGCTGGTGGATTTCGAGCATGAGGAGTGCCCGCGCTACCTGTTTGCGCGAACGGAAGATACGGCGATCTCCTTCTTCACTGATCCTACCAAGCCACCGATGATGCTTCGCCTCGACGACATCATACCGGCGTTCTGGGGCAATATCGGCGAGCCCGACAATGAACATTTCCCGCCTTTCCTGGTCGCCGGAAGCGGCGCGGCGCTCGACCTTCTGCGGCGTTCGCGCATGCTGCCGAACGTGCTTGCCCATCTTGAGCGCCTGAGCGAGAACAGCAACGTCGTCTTCGTCCAACTCGCCAACGATGCCGCCCAGCGCAAGATCGAGCCGATCGTTCATGGGGCGGGCGGGCAAAAAATCGGCCCCGCCGATCTCGTTTTCCTTTCGATCCGGCTCGTCCAGGAGGTGGTCCAGAACAATGCTGTGGACTGGTTCGCCTCGATCGGAGGCCAGCAGGTATGGCCGACATCGACCGTTCTGAAAGTGCACTTCCCGTTTCCAAGAAGCCTCCCGCGCCGCTCTCTCATCACGCCTCAGCAGGTGATGATCAATTGCGTCAACGCAATTGCCATGAGCCCCCTGCGCGAGACGGCGGGCAGGCGGTGGACCTGGCGTCCCGCCCGGCTCGTGCCTTACACTGATCTCTACAAGGCGCTGCGCAAGGAAGTCGGAGGATCACCAGTCCTGCCGCTCGGCCATAGCGAGGGCAAGCGGACCGTGGCGCTGCTCGTGCCGAATGCCTCGTTCGGCGGAGCCGAAAAGGTCGTCTATGCAGCCGCCCGGGAATTGAAGGCGGCGGATTACGAAACTCATCTATTCGTGCTCGGCACGTCCCGGATGGATGTGATCGATGAATTCGATTCCAGCTTCGACTACATTCACTTCTGGGACGCGGGAATTCCGGCCTGGGGAGGGTCGGGCTCCTTCCTGGGACAGGATTTCATCGATGAGGGGCATTCGGTCGACTGGGAGGCGCTGAAGGGACAGCTTTCCGGCTTCGACCTGGTCATCAACAACCACGTGATGGCCGTCCATCCCCTCATCGCGCGACTGCGCTCCGAAGGCACGCGCACGGCCTGCTATCTTCACGTCGTGGACAACACGGCCTTCAAGAGGCCTGCCGGTCAGCCCTTCGCAGCGATTGCCCATGAGCATTGCTACGACGCCTTCCTAACCTGCTCCGAACAGCTCAAGATCTATCTGCACAGCTACGGCGTCCCCCACGAGAAAGTCTTCGCCGTCGCGAACGGAGCGAGCTTCTCGGTACCGCCCAAGGCCCTGGCGGAGGTTCTGGCCGTCAGGCGGATCGAGCGCAGGGATGACCGCTTGCGGCTTCTTTACATGGGCCGGTTCGATCAGCAGAAGGGTATCGACCGGCTGGCGGCAGCGCTCGCGGAACTGCGGGCCTCCAACGTCAATTTCGAAGCCCGGGCCATCGGAGGGGAAATCCTCGCCGATTCCAGGGTCTCCTGGAGCGAACGGCTGAAGGACCTGGGCGTCGACGTGCGCTCGCCCGTCTTTGCGAGCAAGGATCTGATCAAGGCGCTGGGCTGGGCCGACGTTCTCGTCATGCCCTCACGATGGGAGGGCGCGCCGCTGATGATCGCCGAGGCGCAGCAACTCGGCTGCGTGCCCGTCGCGACCGCGGTCGGCGCGGTGGACGAACTCATTTCCGACGGCGAGGACGGCATACTCATCAACGCGCCTTCCGATCCTCAGGTGGTGAGGGAGATGGCGCGGATCATCGAAGAGGTCGCGCGCAATCGCGAGAGGCTCGCGCCGCTCATGGAGGGCTGCATCAGGACCGCCGCACGCCGGTCGTGGGCTTCGTCTTTCTCGGATTTTATCTCTTGGAGCGATCGGTCCGTGAAGAATTCGTCACTGTCCCGCGCTGCGGTCTTTCGCGAGCAGGCGGCGGCAAATCCCGTGGTCGCGGCAATTGGCTGATTGCCGCGCCGCTTCTTTGAAACAGAAAGGTCTAGTCGAATGCGTCCGCGAATTCTAGTGACGGGTATTCCCGGTCACTACACGCGCCTTGCCAACGGCGCCCACGGCCTGTCCGTCTCCTATGCGGAGCGGCAGAAGCAGCCGGAAACGAAGGAGGAGTTTCTGCAGGAGCTGCGCAACATCAGCAATACAGGGAACTACCTCATCGGTGAGGGCGCCCTGCATGCGCTCGCGCCACATGCGAAGCAAGTTCCGTTCTGGCATCTCTACAATTTGAGCAAGAACGGCAATGGATTCGACGAGTTTAACGCCAACTTCGACATCTGCGTCTTCACCTGCGCAAACCTCTTGCGCAAGGGACTATCCGCGGACGCAGAGGCGGATGTCCTAAGCCGACTCAATATGCCGATCGTCATGCTGGGCATCGGCCTGCAGAACCGCAAGGACCTTGAGAACAATCTTCCGGAGGGAACGAAGCGGCTTCTGGCCGTCCTAAAGGAGCGTGAGCACTACTTCCTGACACGCGGCTACGAGTCCGCCGGCTTCCTGAAGGACCAGGGCTTCTCCTTCGTGCGCCCGACCGGTTGCCCTTCCGTCTATTTCATGCCGGACAACATGCGCCGGTCCATGAGGAAGCTGTCGAGCGTAAACGTCGGCAAGGCGCGGACAATCTTTTCAGGCTATCTCGGTGGCGATCAGGATGCGATCCTTGATGCGAACGCGCTGGCCCCGCGGGACGCCGTGCCTCAATACGTGGTGCAGGACGAGTTTCTCCACTTCGATATGAACGTGGAGCCTAATGACGAGGGACGCGTCTATGATTCCGCATCGGGCCGGATGATCGGCGATCTAGCCTATCCCGGCAAAGAGCGGGAGAATCAGCGGTTCGAGGTTCGCACCTTTTTCGACACCAACCAGTGGCGCGCCTGGGCCTCGTCGATGGACTTCAATTTCGGTCGTCGTTTCCACGGCTCGATCATCGCCATGCAGGCGGCCGTGCCGAGCCTGATGGTGGCGGTGGACGACCGCATGCGCGAGATGCTGGGCTTCACCGGCCTGCCGGCCGTTGACGTCACGGAGATCGACAAGGCGGAGAACCGCGCCGAGTTCGTGGCCAATCATCTGGCAAAGCTCAACACGAACGAACTTGTCGACCGGTATTCCGACCGCGAGCGCGCCTTCCGCACCACGCTTCGTGAAATCGGCATCGGTCTATAGCGGCCTGAGGGCCATCACCTTTCGGTTCAGAGGACAGTTATGCGTATCTTGCTTACGGGCATTCCATCCTATTTGCAGCGGACGATTGCGGACGTTTCAGGCACGACCGTCATCCATCGGCCCTATTTCGACGAAACCAGGACCAGGAAGGACCTGATCTCGCAGGTCAGGAGGATCGCCAACACCGGCAACTATCTGATCGGCGAAGGAGCGGCTGAGAGCCTGCGCGGTCATGACGTCACCTATCTGCCGTTCTGGCATCTCGCCAACAATCGGGACTCGAACGAGCTCTACGAGCGTGTGAACCGCGAATTCGATTTGTGCGTCTTCGCCTCCGCTAATCTGCTGCGTCCTGGCTATTCCGCCGATCTCGAAGCGGAAATCTTCGCGAAGCTGAAGATGCCGATTGTGGTGATGGGCATCGGCATCCAGCGCAAGGAAGGCCTCAAGGATCAGCTGCCGGCCGGCACGATCAAGTTCCTGGAGGTGCTGAGGAACAAGGAAAGTTTCTTCCTCACGCGTGGCTACTTCACCGCCGAATTCCTCAGGGAGCAGGGGATGAAGTTCGTCAAGCCGACGGGCTGCCCGTCGCTCTACTTCTCGCCGAACGACATGAAGCGTTCGCTTTCGGCACTTGCCAATCCGGGACTGGCGGAGGCCCAGAGGATCGTCTTCGGCGGCTATCTCGGTAGCGTTGCCGATACGATCGTCGATGCTCATGCGCTGCTCAAGCCCGACAGCGTGGCAAGCTATGTCGTCCAGGACGAAGTGGTTGCCTACAGCCTCTCCCTGACAGGTGACGATAATGACATCGTCTATGATCGCGCGAGCGGGCGCATCACGGGAGGGACGGAGTACAAGCATTCAGAGAAATGGCAGCGGAAATACGAGCTGCTGGTCTATTTCGATACCAACCAGTGGCGCGGGGCGATGTCCGCGCGCGATCTCTGCTTCGGCCGCCGCTTCCACGGCTGCATCATCGGCATGCAGGCCGGCACGCCTGCCCTCATGATCGCGGTCGATGACCGCATGCGGGAGATGCTGGAATTCATCGGCTTCCCCTATATCGAGGCAGCCACCTGGAACAGGGAGGCGGACAAGCGCGCCTATCTCGCCAACTTCCTCGGCAAGATCGACACGCAGGCCGTGATCGACCGGTATTCCGCTTGCGAGGCGAATTTCCGCAATGCTCTGGGGCAGATCGGACTTTGAGCGGATGAGGGTGGTGGCGCAAACGCGAGCGCGCCTTGCTTGCGCGCTGGCAGTGCTCTGGGCCTTTGCCCCGGCGCTGCCGGCGGGCGCTGACGAAGTGCTCTCCGATCGTATCGGAATCAACCGCGTAAACCTAGCCTGGCTTTCCCGCGGCGATCAGGAGCGCGTACTGAATGAAATCGCGGCAAGCGGTATCACCCATGTCCGGCTTTCGCTGTCGAGACCGGTGGACAAGAGCATCGAAGCGCTCGAAATGGCGGATCGGCGGGGGTTGAAAATCCTCCTCGAGATCCAACTCGGCAACAAGGATTATTATCCCGCGGAGGCGCGTTCTCGCACCGGTTTCGGCCGCATCTGGGATGTTCAGCGGCTTTCGGATCTCGATCTCGATCTCTACCGAGCGCAGTTGCGCTCGGCGCTTCGCCGCATTGACGAAATGGGCATTCGCATCGACGCCGTCGAGCCCGGAAATGAAATAAACTACAGCGCTTACAACGGCGACCTCGTCGTCTATGAAAAACCAGGGCGGCAGACGCCGCGCAACGTTTCGGAAGTCGCAAATCGCTCGGCCTTCGAACGCGGGCTCGACGCATATGTCGGCGCCCTCCGCATCACCCGGGAAGAATTGGGGGCGACGGTCTATGGCCGCGACGCGCTTCTGATTTCGGCTGGACTTTCCGACGTCGGCACTGGCGAGGCCGACCGCCGCGGCATGGAACGGCTCGAACCCGGCGAGTTCATTTCACTCCTGCGGAAGCGGGGGATCGATGCGCTGGTCGATGGCTACGGCATTCATGTCTACCCGGGACGCAAACATGACGCGGCGCTTGCACGCTATGTGACGACGCTTCTCGACTTTTGCCGGCCTGAAGGGGAAGGCAAGCCGTGCTGGGTGAGTGAATGGGGCATTGCCAACACCGCGCTTTCCTGCCCGGTCGATGATCGCGAGCGGGAAGTGGCGGTCCGTGCCGTGCGCCGCAGCTTCGCGGAGCTGATGGAGAAGGGAAGGCTGAAAGCGGCCTTCTACTATGACTGGGACACCCAACCGGTCTACAGCGTCTGGCGTTGCGGCGCCTTGAGCCCGGCCGGCGTTGCGGCCACCGAAGCGAATAGCGGCGGGGTAGCGAGATGACGGGTCAAATCTGTCGGTTCCCGTAGCCGAGGTCCGCGCGGCCGCGATGGGAAACGGTGACGGACGGTCGGCGGATTCACAACTTGTTGCATTCCCCGTCCCTGTTAAGGACAAGACGACGTCCGCCGGAGGCAGCTCTGGTCTAAAGACCGTAAAGCCCGATTATTCGCGGCAGACCCTAAAGCCTCTCGTTCACGAGAACAGCTCCCGGAATAGGGGTGGGCCAGCTTCTTCCTCCGTGAGGGCGGCGCGGTTAGCAGCCTCGCGGAGTGCCTGAAAGTCGGCCTGGTCCTCGACCCTGGTACCGCCAAGCCGCACCGTCACCGATATCTGGCGCTCTTGTCCGGCTGTGAACGTGGTTTCCTGCACCCGCGCGCGGATGCGCTCGCAGATGTCGCTGGCATTTTCCGTTGTTGTGCCGGGCAAATAGATGCCGAGTTCGTCGGAGGCAAGGCGGGCGACGAGATCACCATAGCGCAGGGAAGAATGTACGATCCGAACAATCGATTGAAGCAGCGTATCGGCCCATTGCGGACCATAGCGACGACCGATCTCATCGAAATTACCGACATTGAGAACGAGCATAACGCCATCCGGGTTTTCCGCGCTGCTCACGCGCCTGCGGTCTATCGCTTGCTCGACTGAGTTCGCAAATTCGCTGGCGCGCAATGTACCCGTGACGGGATCATGACGGAGCGCGTACTGAAGTCCTTTTTGGGTATCACGAAGCGCTTCGTTGCGCAGACAGATTGCCAATTGAAACCGAAATGTGACAGCAGCCGATATTAACGCCACGGCTGTCAATTCCACCCAAAATGGAGGTTCGGGAACAAGCAGGCTCAGTGCCCAAACGACCACGGTCGCTCCAGTCGCAGAGGCGAGGGCGCGGAGCGTTGCCTTCTTGATATGCGGGGCGATTACGGCCTGGCGACAACGAAATTGCAGAGTCATCGGTTAACGGAGCTATTGCAGTGGTCGCTATCTTTAAGGGCTTCGGTAAAATACCAGGTGAATAAATCTGATGGCATTTTAGCAATGGGCCACGAAGAATTTGATCGTCACGCCAACCAGATCACGGCCTGCGAGGCCCAGGCCAATGAGCTTGTTTAAAAAACATTCGCACCGTCTGCGTTAACGCCGGGAGTATTTGCTTCAAACACAGAAAACCGTGGAGGCCTGCGGCTAGATTGCCATAGGGTGAAAATTTACAAGTCTCCGGGCCATCAGGCCCCCGCAACCAAACAAACTTGCAAACTTTGCCAGGCAAGTTGTTTCTGATCGAACTCCTCCAGATAGCTTTGGAGGAGTTCTTCTTGTTTGGCCTCCGTGTCGAGCTTACCGGCAGCCAGCTTCTCCAGATAGTCGTTGTGCTTTTCGGCTTGAAAGCGCTTCTCCATCGCGGTTGCCGCGTCCATGGCGGCTATGACACTGGCGATATGTCCGTGCATTTCCAGCGTTGCCGGCTGGTGATCCGGCGTCTTGGCGACCACCTTCTGAAACAGGTCGCCACGAACACCCATCATTGAGTACTGCAGTCTCTACAAGTTTGACGACGTGTGAGTTTCTCAAAATCATGTCGACGGTGCTGCCTGCCATCCGTGTCGTTAGCAACGTGGCGATAGCGCTCGCCTTTCAGGGCAGGACGGCTCTCGGCGCGGGGACGCAAGGATTTCGAGCGGCCTCGAAGTTCGGAAGCGGTCTAAAGTCGGAAAACCTCCTGAACTTCCATGATTGCCAGGACGAATTCCATAAAATGCTAATATAACCTCTCTAACCGATGTGGTAATATTGGCCTTGGCTTGAGGAGGAGATGCCTGACGGCGTTTCGGCTTGTTGCAGAGTGGTTCGCATGGCTGTCGAGGCAGCGTCGCCGCTATGCCGGAAAGGGGTGGGGCCTCTACGATGGAAGCCTCTGGATAACAGCTCGGAATGGGAGGTGTACAATGCTTCGCAAATTGTTTTTCACCTTGGCTATTGCGACGTCCGTACTCGCGATCAACGGAGCCGCATGGGCTGACATCACGATCCTCGTGCCATCGGGCAGTGAGGGCGACGGTCTAAGGGCCGCTGCCCAGGACTACGCGAAGATGAAGGGCACGAAGGTTGAGGCTGTCCAGGCGCCCTATGCCAACGAGTTCGAGCAAGGCGCCAATGCCGGTGCCACGAAGTCGGGCGTCTTCGATATTATCCTCATGGACGACCCGTGGATTCCCTTTTTCGCCGAGAACGGGCATCTTGAGGATCTGACGGCATTTTTCAAGACGGCCGGAATGGAGGGGCCGGACAGCGATTTTCTTTCGAAGTCGCTAGCCGTCTGCCGCAATCCCTACAACACGGGACCCTATGTGTGCCTGCCTTATGTTGGAAATGCGCAGATGTTTTTCTATGACGCTGCCAAGTACAAGGAAGCCGGCGTCGATGCCCCGAAGACCTGGGATGACGTGCTGAAGGCGAGCAAGAAGCTGACTGAAAGCGGAGGTGGCCGTTATTTCGGCTATGTTTTCCGAGGCGGTCAGGGAAATGCGGTGGTTGCCGATTTCATGCCGATCTTCTGGTCTTATGGCGCAGATATGTTCAATGCCGACCGGACTAAGGTAACGATCGATACCCCGGAAGGGGCCGCCGCCATGAAGACATTCATGGCGTTGCGCGATGTCTCGCCGAAAGGGGTAGAGAGCTACAACGCCAACGAGGTCGGCACGGCGCTCGCTGCCGGCGCTGCCGCTTCATCGATCAACTGGCCGAACTGGGTTGCGACCTTTGAAGATCCAACCCAATCAAAGATGGTCGGCAAGATCTCTTACAGCCCCATTCCTGCCGGAACGAAACCGGGCAGTTCGGAAATTGGCCACTGGACTATGGGCATCATGTCGGCTTCCAAAAACAAGCAGGAAGCTTTCGATTTCATGATCTGGGCGACTTCGTCCGAACAGATGAAGGTTTCTGCCCAACGCGGCAATCCGCCTGTCCGGACCTCGGTCTTCACCGACCCGGAACTGACCTCGCAAGAGAAGTTCCGGCACTATCCCGTGTTGATGGAGGCGATCCAGGCTTCGACTCCCCGCCCGCGTCACCCGAAGTGGCCAGAGATCGAGAATGCCTTCGGCATCGAGCTTTCCAAGGCGGTGGCGGGCACGATCACGCCGGAAGAGGCTTTGAAGAACGCCCAGGAGGCGGTCTCACGGATTACGAACATTTACTAGGCAACGGCCATTCGGAGCGGGGTTCTCGGACGCCGCTCCCTTGCAGCGCCGGCAATCGCGCCCAGTGAGCTTGAAATCCGACAATTCAGGCGCCCCGAGGCAGGGTTTTGCGGGAGAGGTCAATGTTCAAGTCGGAAAGCGGGGCATTGGCCGAGCCGCTTCGATCTGGTGGCGGACTGGAGCGGTGGGCAGAGCGGCATTTGCGCATCCTCATGCTCGCACCGACGGTGCTTATACTGCTGGGGCTGACGATCTTTCCCAGCGTCTACATGTTCTACGCGGCGGTTCACAAAATAAGCCCGAATCCCGATATACCCTGGAAGTTTGTCGCTGCCGGCAATTTCGTGCGGCTGTTTTCCGACACGCAATTTCACGTCGCGCTCCGGAACACCGCCGTATTTACAGTCGCGGCGGTGACGGCCGAGTTCCTCCTTGGTCTCGGCCTGGCGCTTCTCCTCGATAAATTTATCCGCAAGCTGACCTTTCTGAAGACCGTCCTGATGATCCCCATGATGCTGCCGCCAATCGCGGTCGCGATCACGTGGAAGCTCATCTACGAGCCTCAGTTCGGCGTCCTGAACGAAATCATGTTCCGCCTTGGTCTCCCCTTGCAGGCATGGGCGGGCGACGCGAACCTCGCGATGTTCTCGATCATTGTCGCCGATGTCTGGCAATGGACACCGTTCATATTTCTTCTGATGTTGGCGGGGTTGGCCAGCTTGCCAGTCGAGCCTTACGAGGCCGCCGCACTCGACGGCGCCTCGTCTTGGCAGCAATTCCGGGACCTGACCCTGCCATTTCTCAAGCCGGTTATCGCCATTGCCTTACTCCTGCGCGTCATGGATGCACTGCGTCTTTTCGATCTGGTCTTCATTCTGACGGGAGGAGGCCCGGCTGACCGGACCAAGGTCTTGAGCCTTTATATCTATCAGGTCGCCTACCGCTTCGCCGATCCCGGCTACGCGGCGGCGATCTCACTTTTCGTGCTGTTTATGACGATCGTTCTGAGCACTTGGTTTATGAAACGCATGCGATTGGCGGACTGACCATGACGAGGGCAAAGACCATACACGCACGCAGCCGCACCAGAGAGGTGCTCATCCGCCTGTGCGCCTATCTGACGATTCTTGTCGCACTGATCGTCACACTTTTTCCCATCTATTGGATCGCGACGAACTCTTTCAAGTTTGATATCGACATTTTCGCAGTGCCGCCGGAGTGGCTGCCTCGAAACCCGACGCTGAAACACTACGACGAAGCGTTTATCCAGCGTCCGTTCCTGCGCTATGCCCTGAACAGCTTTCTCGTCGCCGTAGGAACGACCGTCATTTCAGTGACCTTCGGGACGATGTCAGGCTATGCCTTGGCACGGTTCAGCTATCCCTGGCAGTGGCGGAAGCAGATTTCGTTCTGGATCCTGTCGACGCGCATGATGCCGCCCATTGTGAGCATCATTCCCCTTTACCTGTTCTTCAACTATTTCGACATGCTCAACACGAAGTCGGCTCTTATTATCGCCTACACCGCCTTCAATCTGCCCTTCGCGACATGGATGATGAAGAGCTATTTCCAGGATCTTCCGGTTGAGCTGGAGGAGGCGGCAATCGTTGACGGCGACACGCGGTGGGGCGCATTCCTGCACGTGGCGTTACCTCTTGCCCGGCCCGGGCTTGCGGCCACCGCGATCTTCTGCCTGATCATCTCGTGGAACGAGTTTCTGCTTTCCCTCATTATTACGCTCACCGAGCAGTCGCAGACACTGCCGATCGGCATTGCCGGGCGCGTAACGCAGTACAACACCTATTGGGGCGAAATCAGCGCGGCTGGTTTCATGGCATGCGTGCCAATCGTTATCTTCGCCTTCATCGTCCAGAAGCATCTTGTCCGGGGGTTGTCCCTGGGCGCCGTCAAAGGTTGAGGCCTATGGCGTCCGTCACATTCAAAAATGTCTGCAAGAAGTTCGGCGAATTCGTCGCCGTGACGAATTTCAACCTCGAAATCAAGGACAAAGAGTTTCTCGTTCTGCTCGGACCTTCGGGTTGCGGCAAGACAACGACCATGCGAATGGTCGCAGGTCTCGAGGAAGCGACGTTCGGCGACATCTACATCGATGCGGACCGCATCAACGGCGTCCTGCCCAAGTATCGCGATGTCGCAATGGTCTTTCAGTCATATGCTTTGTATCCGCACCTCACCGTCGAGGACAATATCGGCTACCCCCTGAAGATCCGTAAAGTGCCACCCGCTGAATGCAAGCGACGGATAGCCGAGGTCGCACGGCGTGTGGAACTCGACACGATGTTGTCGCGCCTGCCCAGGGAACTTTCCGGCGGCCAGCGCCAGCGCGTAGCTCTCGCCCGCGCCATCGTTCGCACGCCGCGCGTCTTTCTCATGGACGAGCCACTGTCCAATCTTGATGCCAAGCTTCGCACGCAGATGCGCGCCGAGTTGAAGCATCTTCAACATGAGCTGCAGGTCACGACGATCTACGTCACTCACGACCAGATAGAAGCGATGACCCTTGCCCACCGCGTGGCCGTGATGAACAAGGGCGTGATCGAGCAGCTTGGGACGCCGCGGGAGATCTACAATGATCCGCGCACCCTCTTCGTTGCCGGATTTATAGGCTCGCCGCCGATGAACCTCATTCGGGGAGAAGTGAGGAATGGTGTGTTCGTTAGTGCCGGTCTCAGGGTGTCGGGTATCGGCCGGGCAGATGTCCCCCGCGCCGTCCTCGGTGTCCGCCCGGAGGACATCCACGCGACCGAAGTCGGGGATACGGACGTCAATCTGGTTGCGCCGATCTATTCGGTGGAACTCACCGGTGAAAACACGCTTGTCAGTTTGCGCTTGGGTGGCCAGCCCATGACCTTGCGTGCCGACAAGAATTTTAGTGGTCAGATCGACCAGCAGATCGGCGTCAAGGTTGCGACGGATCGCGTGTTTCTGTTCAATGGCGAGACTGAAGATCGTGTTGACTTCTAGCGTTTGGACGGCAGCTATGGTCATTGCCCTTGCATTCCGTGCGGAGGCCACCGATGTCGCCCCTATCGCAGGAAATCCGCTGATCGAAATTCCTGCCGGCGCGTTTGTCTTTGGCCGTGACGACGGCCCCGAGAACGAACGCCCGCGCCGCGTGCTGCACGGGCGGGCGTTTGCAATCAATCGTACCGAGATCACGAATCGGCAATATGAACGCTTCGTCAATGCTACCGATCACCGCCCGGCCTTCTACGCAGGTCACCCGGTCCTGGGGCTAGACGACAGGCCGGTTGTCGGGGTGAGTTGGGGAGACGCCGATGCCTTTTGCCGTCATTACGGGTTGGCTCTGCCGTCGGAGCAGCAATACGAGAGGGGCGCGCGAGGCGCGAAGGGCGACGCGTTTCCTTGGGGCGGGGCCCTGCCGGACGATGCACGCGCAAATTCCGGAGCGGATGCCTGCTGCTCTGGCGACGCGCGCGACGGGTATCCGATGACCGCGCCGGCGGACGCCTTCGCTGACGGCGCAAGCAGCGAAGGCGTCCTCAATCTTATCGGCAATGTCTGGGAGTGGACCCGCGATCTTTACGCGCCGTATGAAGGTGGGACCGCGGAAAGGAGCGCCGGGCTGTACCGAGTGCTTCGCGGCGGCTCCTGGAATAGCGATCCAAACCACCTTACGACGACCTATCGCCTCGCCTATGATCCGGAATTCCGGTTCTCAGCCAATGGTGGCTTCCGATGCGTTCGTTCCACGCCTTGATTATCGTCTCTAGTCTTCTGTTCCTGGTAGCCGGTGCCGGCGCCGAGCCGACAGTTGCGCCTGGCTACACGCTCGAGACCTTTAACACGCCGGGCGCCGCCTTCGCAGGTGTGTCCCGCGATGGCGGTGGCTTGCTTGTCAGCGATCTCGCGAGCGGCCGGCTCTACCGGCGCGGGACGGACGGCAAGCTTGTCGCATTCGGTCCCGTATTTCCTCATGGGCTCGACGTGATCGGCGACCCGACCGGTCCCTATCGTGTGGTCCGCGTCGGCGATGTTCTTGTCGTTGCCCAGGGATGGACGCCGGTCAATTCTGACGAGGGTCCGCTCGACCACGCTCTCGTGGCGATCGACGCCGCCGGTCAGGCCCGCGTCATCAGCAGCGATTTCTGGAATCCGTTCGATTTCATCGTGGCGGGCGGAATCTACTACGTGATCGACTCTGCTCGAAATAGTGTCGAACGCGTGCAGGCGGACGGCCGGAAAAGCACGCTGATGGCATTCCGCCGCATGGGGGAGGCGGCCGCGGCGCTGCGCAGCCTTTCGCCAACGGAATTCGCGGAAGGCAACAGCTACGAAGTCGACGCGGTGCCGACTGGCATCGCCCTTCGCAACGGTCGCCTCTATATCGCGCTGTTCGGCGGCTTTCCCTTCCTTGCCGGTGCTGGAAAGATCGTTTCGATTCCCGCGGCCGGCGATGCCCCAAAGCCGCAGCTTGACGTGAAAGGACTCAATGCACCCGTGGGTATAGCCTTCGACAATTATGGCGAGATGCTTGTCCTCGAACACGGTACTTACAACCAGAAAGAAGGTTTCCGGAAGGGTAGCGGGCGATTGCTCAAACTCAATAAACTCACACCCGACCGCAAGATCATTCTCGACGGCCTGACCCGACCCGTGTCCGTGCTCGTCTGGGACGAGCGGCGGCTTGTCGTTTCCGACCTAGGTGGCAACCTCCATTTGCTGACACGCGAATCTGCTCGCTGACATACCGGTCTACGTGGCTTCGGGCCCCGCAACCAAAGCTTACGACTAATATCAAAGGGCTCCGAGGAAACTCGGAGCCCTTTTTGCGTTCAAATCCACTGACACACGGCTAGCACAAATCCCCACCACCCTCGTCTGGTTGATGTTTGGATTGGGTTTCGTCTTGTCGCAACTGTCTGATGGTTAGCCTTTTCTTTGCCGGCATCAAAATCTCCACATTTGTCGTGGTGCATTTGATGACAAAGTTGCTGACCCAGGGGGAATGTTCAGTGCCGAAAACCGGCCGGTCTTTGATTGGAACGATGGCCGGCCTCAAATCGGAATTGTGGCCGGCTTCACGTCGGAATCCGTAACGCGGCGCATATCAAGACCACATTGGACGCTTCCGTCATCAACGCGCGCAAGCCCCGCCGGACAAACCGCGAGTGGATGGGGGATAGGGCGGCGGCACCGCCCCGTAGAGACACCCAAAGGGGTGTCCAGACGAACCGCTTGCCGGTTCGAAGCGCCCGATTGGCGGCCGCTCATGAGGGTTTAACCCTCCTATCGGGCCACGAGAGTCCAGGCTCAGGCCGGTTTTTCGTTAGAGACGCCGGAGTGAGCGCCAATTGGCCCAGACGTCACTTCACCGCGACGACGACCTTCCCTTTCGCACGACCCGTTTCGACATAGTTGAGCGCCTCATTGGCCCTCTCGAACGGGAAGACCCGGTCCATCACGGGGCGTATGTCACCCGCCTCGATCAGGGATGTGATCTTTCCGAGCTGCCCACCGTTCGCTGTCATAAAGAGAAACGAATAAGTGATGCCTTGGCGTTTCGATTTTTTCCTGATGCTGAAACTCAGCAGGCGCATGACCTGTTGAAGCAGCCAACCAGAGCCGTTCTGCCTCGCGAAGTCCGGATCGGGAGGACCGGAAATCGAGATCAGCTTTCCACCCGGCTTCAGGACAGCAAGGGATTTCTCCAGCGTGCCCTTCTCGAGACTGTTCAGCACGACGTCATAGCCCTGCACCACTTTCTCGAAGTTATCCTTCTTATAGTCGATGACGACATCCGCTCCGAGGCTTCTAACGAGATCGACATTAGCTGTGCTCGTCGTCGTTGCCACGGTCGCACCGAGATACTTGGCAAGCTGGATGGCAATCGTTCCCACGCCACCCGAGCCGGCATGGATCAGAACCTTCTGTCCCTTCTTGAGGTTCGCCCGTTCGACAAGCCACCTGCCAGGCGGTCAGGGCGACGAGCGGCAGCGATGCTGCCTCTTCCATCGTGAGGTTCTTCGGCTTCAGTGCTAGATCGGCCTCGTCGATGGCGACATATTCTGCAAATGTCCCGATGCGATCTTGGGCCGGACGTGCATAGACCTCGTCACCGGGCTTAAACTGCCGGACTTTGGCCCCGACCCGGACCACGACGCCCGCTAACTCGTTGCCGAGCACCAGTGGAAGGCGGTAGGGCAGGATGAGCTTAAACTCGCCGTCCCTGATCTTGTTATCCAAGGGGTTCACCCCGGCGGCATGAATTTCCACCATGACATCGTTGTCGCGCAGTTCCGGCTCCGGACTATCACCGAGCCGTAGAGCCCCACCTTTTGTATAGCGGTCAACTAAGAATGCCTTCATGAGTACTAACTTTCTTTCTTTTCCTAAGGTGGCGGCAATTGGGGGTTAGGCGGGGAGCCTGTTGAATTTCCGAAGATTTTTGTCGACGAAAGACTCGGGCATGAAGCGGCGTAGGAAACGGACCAGCCCCGCAGCCTTTCCTGCGGTGTAACGCCTCTTCGGCGACGCTGCGTTGGCCGACTTGACCACCATGTCGGCGACGATCTCGGGTGCGTCTCCCGTCTCGACAATCTCTCGCATCAGCTTCTCAGCGTCAGCACGAACGCTATCGTACACGGCAAGCGGTTGATCCGCGCGCGTGAGATTTTCCTCGAACGATGTGCGGGTGACGCCAGGTTCCACCAGTACGACGCGAATGCCTTGCGATCGCACTTCGTGGTCGAGCGATTCCGAATAACCCTCAATCGCGTGCTTGGTCGATGCATAGAGGGCGTTGAAGGGGGCAGGAATGAGCCCGAGAATGGAGCTCATGTTGATGATCCTGCCTTTCCGTTGGCGTCTCATGATCGGTAGTATTGCATTTGTTAAACGCATGACGCCGAAGACATTCACGTCGAACAGAGTTTTTGCTTGCGCGGCAGAGGACTCCTCAGCACCTCCGAGCAGTCCAATTCCGGCATTGTTGACGAGAAGATCAATCCGTCCCGCACGGCTCACGACATCATCGACGACCTTCTGCACAGACCCGTCGTCGGTGACGTCGCAAACCAGCATTGTCACACCATCGTCGGTGTTGGCCATCGGCTTCCGGCTGGTTCCGAACACCCGGTAGCCATTGCGCCGCAACGCTCGTGCGGCCGCCATTCCAATGCCCGATGATGCGCCCGTGAGGCGACGCCGCGTTCTGTCTTACTCATCTGTCTCAGCTTTCATTTTTGTCGTGGAACATCGATGCAAACGATGTTACTATCAATTTGATAGTAAATCACTATCAAATTGATATTAACATGCAGAATCTTTCGGACCAGCCATGCCTGATCGCCCGTAGCCTCGCGTTAGTAGGGGACGCATGGAGTATGCTGATACTGCGGGACGCCCATGCTAGGCTCACCCGCTGTGATGAGTTTCGGAAAAGCCTTGGCATCGCTCCGACAATTTTAACCCGTCGGCTTTCCGCGCTTACCGACGAGGGGCTGCTGGAGAAACGGCGCTACTCGGAGCGGCCGCCACGGGACGAATATGTGCTGACGGAAGCCGGTCGGGACTTCCTGCCGGTTCTGTTTTCGATCGGCGCGTGGGGGCGAAAGCACTGCAACAAAAACGGTGTAACCCGGTTCTTTGACGTCGAGACTGGAACGGAGATTGATCCTGTCACGATCGACCGCACGACCGGTGCTCCGATCGGAACACGTCCGATACGCATCGCCGCACCCGAATAACCCGCCGTACCGGCAGGGCCACGCGTCCGGAACGGTCGGGGGGACTGCCAGCTTGCGGGTTCATGCTGCGCGCTCCCGGGGTGATGAATATTGACAATATATGCTACGCTCCCCACAATAGAAGAAGAACGAAAGGATATGCCGATGGCATCGGGAAGCATTCATGTGAAGGTGGGCGGGCAATTGCAGGCCCATATTCAGCAGCAGATTGGCGAGGATGGTCTCTATGAAAATGCCAGCGAGTATATTCGCGCCTTGATCCGGCAGGATTTGAGGAACCGCGATGAGGCATGGGAAGCCTTGCAAAAGGAACTAGCCCCCGCCATGCGCGCGGACGATAGCCAATTCGTCACCGTTAAGGCCGAGGATGTAATCCGCCGAAACCAGCGCCGCTAGTATGGTCGCGTATCGCTTTTTCCTCCGAGCGGATGCCGCTCAGGACAAGATTTGGCGGGATACCGTTGAGAACTGGGGCGAGAAGCAGGCGGTGACTTATATCACCGGCTTACATACTCACTTGCAGCGGTTGTGTGACAACAGGGCGATATGGCGAAAGCTCCCGCAGAAGCTTGCGGTTCCCGCTGACATCAACCGCGAAGCCTATTTTAGCCGCTACGAGCGCCATCTTGTATTCTTCCGGGAGTTGAACAATGGCGACCTTGGTGTGATGAGCATTCTGCATGAGCGAATGGACCTGCCGGTACGCCTCATGGAGGACTTGGCTGCACTGGATGAAAAAGCGGCCAGCGCAGAGAAATAGAATTTCGGCTCATAGGGCCGCAGGTTTAAATCCTGCCCAGGATCAGCACCTGGGAGGATAGAAAGACGGCGTTGAATCGGAAATAATTTCCGCTTTTGGCGCAAACCTTCCTCTAACGACCCACCTAACCTTTCGATCCCTCATTCGGTTCGTGCACGGCATTCGGCCTTCCGCTTCTCGCTCCGAGCTCGTAAGCAGATATTTGCTCGTCGAAACCTTTGAGCTGCCGCGCACCGAGAGCGACCATTGAAATTTTGCCACGCACGGATTGCGCCACGGCGTTGTCGACGAGGATTTGCCGATCGTCGGCGGATGAACACAATCGCGACGCTAGGTTCACGACATGGCCGATCGCAGTGTAGTCAGCGCTCTTCATAACCAATTCGGCCGACCGTCGCCCATCCCATCGCCAGTCCTATGCCGAAGCCGATCGCATGGCCGCGCAGTCGCCACCGGAGTTGGCCCCGTCCGGTCACTTCAATTTGTAGTTGGAACGGCCGCTTCGGGTGGTAAGCGGTCAGACGCCAAGAAGCCTCAAGGGGCTTTATGAGCGGCGGCCAAGCCGACCTCGGCCTTAGTTCGAAACGTGGCGACCATCCTCACTTCGCTAAATCTACGTCAGTCTCTTTAGATCGAAGGGAAGTAGTCATGGCTGGAAAGGACTTTCCATTCGCTGGGAGCAATCAGATTGTTCCGGGCGACCCATTCGATCGGTACGCGGGAAGGGGCCGCCGATGGCTTTTCACGTTGTTTAGTCCCTATGAATATTTTCCCTTTCTGAAGCGATCGATGGTGTCTGAGTCGCTTCAGAAGCCCTAATCGAGCGGCATTTGAACAGAGTTGTCGAAGGGGGCAGGATGGTCGAGACCGGGATATCCGTCCGACTTTGGCGAAGGATTTACTGCTGAGCGTCGTCACAGCGACCCTGCGGGTGCAAATCAGGAAGACAGCGGTCTTCGGACCTGACTTTTCATTACCGCGACCTGCGCTCATTTTTGATCTTTTCACTTCGCAGCCCTTCGCGTTATAATTAGAGTTTGCTAATATAGAAAATGGAATGGCCGTCAAAACAGAAAACCTTCGGTCTTTGGGCCGGGGATCAACTATGGGGGTCGAACATGCTTAGCGGCTTTAGCAGGGCCTGCGCGCTAATCCTTTTGTCAGGGAACTTCGCTTTCGCCCAATCGGATCAGATAGAGCCAAACGCTGGAACGTGGAAGACGTGGGTAATCACGTCGGGCAAAGACTTCCGAGTCCCGCCCCCACCGGATACTTCCGCAACCGAGTTGGAGCAGGTCCGCGAACTTGTCGTAAAGAACGATGCGCAGGTCGCCGCCAAGATCACGTTCTGGGACGCCGGCTCGCCGGGCTATCGATGGATCGAACTGGTCAACCACCGTCTTCTCGCAAACCAGACGATCCCCAATGCGCATCGCGTCTACACCTATTTGACGATGGCGGTCTACGACGCCACCGTCGCGGCTTGGGAGTCGAAATACTTCTACAATCGCCCCCGCCCGAGCGAGGTGGATACGACACTGCCGACTGCGCTGCCTACGCCTCGGAGTCCCGCTTATCCATCTGAACACGCGGCCGCCGCCGCCGCCGCCGCGACCGTTCTTGCCTATTTCTTTCCGGACGAGGCGTCGTCGTTCCAGGCGATGGCCGAAGAAGCCGCACAGTCGCGTGTCCTTGCCGGTGTCCAGTTCCCAAGCGACTCTTCCGCCGGCCTGGCACTGGGGCGACGCGTGGCAGAGCAAGTGATTGCGCTGGCAAAGGCCGACGGCTCCGATGCCGTCTGGACCGGCACGGTGCCGACCGGGCCGTGCATGTGGGTCGGAGCCAAACCCGCCAATGCAAACATGCCAAACTGGAAGCCGATTCTGCTCGAGGCAGCCGATGAATTCAGGCCACCGACTCCGCCCGACTGCAAGTCTGCGGCCGTGAAGGCCGAGACGGAGGCAGTCCGGCGGTTTGAGCGAAAATTCCCCAACAACTACAAGGCGTTCTACTGGCAAAGCCCATCCGGCCTGTTCGTCGACTGGTATGACTATGCCAGCAAGTGGATGTTCGAGGACAAGACGGATTCGAACCCGCCGCGCGCCGCACGGGCTTACGCGATGCTCGCAACGGTCTACTACGACGCCTACATTGCAAGCAACGACGGGAAATACGCTTATTGGTACCTGCGACCCAACATGCTTGATCCGAGCATCACTCCCCTGTTCGCAGTGCCCGCCCATCCCAGTTATCCGTCGAACCACTCCGCGTTGTCGACTGCCCGATGCGAGGTGCTGGCCTACCTGTTCCCCGACCGGGCGGAGTTCATCCGCACGGTCGGCAAGGAGGCGGGCGATTCCCGCATCTGGGCCGGCATCCACTATGAAATGGACAACCGGGCCGGTGCCGCACTTGGCAAAGCGGTCGCCGGGAAATTCATCGAGCGGGCAAAAAAAGACGGCGCAGACTAGCGGAAGGGAGGAGGCCTGTTTGATCCGCCGCCAGCGGATGACCGCCGGCGCCTTCTCCTGAAATGTCGCAATCGCAAGTGAGGGGTTCTCGATGGAACGCTGCGTTCACTCAGCAGCCGACGTGCAGCAACGTTTCTCAAACGATGCGGATGCGGGGCGCGTCACATGACCATTGCTTTCCCCGTGAGCGACCTCTTTGCAAAGCCAGAAGACGCAACGCCGCTTGAGCCTGGGGAACGCGAAAGACTTCTGCAAAGCTGGATCCCGTATCGCGGTTCTCAATGAGGCCGAGCAGGAGAATATCGTGGGGCAGGAGCGGCGTGGGCGGCGCGGGCGAAGCCACAGGACGTCCTCAGCATCGACTTCGCCCTGACGCTGCACAAGCGCATGTTCGGCGATGTGTGGAAATGGGCGGGGACTTGCCGCACGATGGCGCGGAATATCGGGGTCGACGCTTATCGCATCCAGCCCGACATCGCGACGCTTTTCGACGATGTGCGCTATTGGGTCGAGCACGAAACCTATCCGCCGGATGAAATTGCCGTGAGGCTGCATCACCGGTTGGTCGCCATTCATCCCTTTCCGAACGGCAATGGGCGTCACGCGCCCGATGGCCGACCTACTGATCGAGCGGCTCGGCGGCGCGCCGTTCGGTTGGGGCGGCGGCGTACTCGCGGATACCGGCGAACTGCGCGCCCGTTAAGTCGAGGCCCTGCGGTGGACCGTTGCTGGCGTTCTGTCGGATCGGGCAAACATCCACCGATCTGAGACGCCTCGGACGCGCCTTACACATTTCGAAACCCCGACGAACCCCTCGGTGATATTCTCGACATCGCTGCAATCGCAATGCGCTCGCCTGTACCGGAGTCGCGTCAGCGCATCTTTGAAATCGAAGTGCGCGGCAAGCGCGGCATCGGCTGGTGCAAGTCCATGCCGGATTTGAGCAGAACCTTGACGAACCACGTTGGTTCACCAATAATCAAAGTGAACCAAGGAAAGTTGGGTGCCATGACTGCGGCGTTTACCGTGCGTGTGAAAGATGAAACCGCAAGCAAGCTGGATCAGCTTGCCGAAAAGCTGGATCGCTCCCGCTCCTACATGGCTGCTGAAGCCATTGAGGCTTTCGTTGAACAGCAGGAGTGGCAGCTTGCCGAGATCGAAGCCGGGTTGGCTGAGGCCGATCGGGTTGAATTCGCCAGCGATGAAGATGTAGCGAGAGTCATCGGAAAGTACGTCAAGTCCGCCCGTCAATCATGAGTGGCAAGCGCATTCGTTGGACGCTGAGGGCGTTGCGTCGGCTTGATAAAATCGGCGCTCATATCGAGCAGGACAATCCCGATGCGGCGGCGCGCGTCGTCGCGAGGATTGTGACGGCCGTGGATATGCTCGCGGAATTACCGGCAAGTGGGCGACCGGGTCGCATCAAGGGGACCCGTGAAGTGGTGTTGGCCGATATTCCTTATATTATTCCCTACCGCGTGGGCCGGGATATTGAGATTATTACCGTCATGCACGCGCAGCAGCGATGGCCGCAGGCATTCTGATAAAACCGCCGTACATCCTGAAGCCGGTTCAGATCATCAGCATGTCGGGCGAACTAATCTTTATCGATGTGGACGCTACTGCGCCAACGCGTTCTGCTTCCGCAGGCTTTTGTCGAATGCGGATTCGGGGACGAACCGCAGGAAACTGGCGCGCCATCTTCCCCGCCGCATAACGCCTCTTCGGAGCCTGGTCAGTCGAGGACTCCTCCGCGCCGCCGAGCGGGCAAATGCCGGCATTGTTGACAAGCAGGTCGATTCGCCCGGTCTCGGCCAAAACTTCTTCGACCAGTTTCGCCACGGACACGTCATCAGTCACGTCACAAGTCAGCATGGTAACGCCGTCGGTCCTTTCGGCGACAGCGCGACGGCTGGTTCCGAACACACGAAAGCCCGCGTTGCCGACCCTTATTGCCGCGACGTCGCAGCACGGCTCTGGAAGGTGTCCGAGAAGCTTACCGGCGCGAGATTCCCTCCGCATAATGAACTTCAACCAACGAAAGAAAACGTACGGACTTCACGCTGCAATCGTCTTCGAGACGTGGACCTCAGCGGCGACAACCGCCAAGAGCTGGATATTCAACGACCGTGCATTTATGGGATAAGACGCAGCAGCAGCCCTGAGTTGGCGCTTAGTTCTGGGCGAATGAAGCGGTCAAGCCATTAGACCATGCAAAATGAGATCGACATGCGCTTCCAGGTACGTCGTCTTATCCAGCGCTCTTCGATCATTGAAGATGAGCTTGAAAATCAGCATGGCGATGGCAGGAGCCACTACCGCGTCGGCGAATGCCGCTGGCGCCGGCCGGAACTCCCCGTGTTTTACACCCTCATCGATGAGGGATTGCAAATAAGCGTTGAGTGGGTCGATGAACTCTTCGTGGTGCCGATCGACGACTTGGGGAAACCGTGATCCTTCCGCGATGACGAACCTCATCAGTTCCCTCAATCTGCGGTTCTCGACAATGCGATCGTAGAGCATCGCTATAACGCCCTCGAGCCGCTCCGAACATGTTCCGCTTAGCTCATGGGCACTAGCCAGCAGATCTTCAAACGGCACGGAGATGTGCCTGATCATTGCTTCAAAAAGCTGCTCCTTGGAGTCGAAGTAAACGTAAATCGTCCCCTTCGTTACTCCGACCCTGTCAGCGATGTCTTCAACGCGTGTCGCCACGTAGCCGCGTTCCACGAACTCCTCAAAGGCCGCATCGAGAATCTGTGCAGGACGGCGCGCTTTCTGCTCCGCACGCGTCAGTTTCTTCGTATCAGGCATGTCTCACCTTTGAGCGGTCCTTGTCATTCCGTGGCTCGGCATCAGGCAATTTTCCCGCAACTTCTATTGACTAATGAGTCAGTCAATTATATCGATCGCGCGAACGGATGCAAGAGGTCAATTCATGAGAACTATCCTTGTCGCCGCCTTGCTGGCCATAGGCGCAGTCGCGCTTTCGTCATGCGAAAAGCAGGCCACGAATGAGGTGAAGCCCAAGAGGGTGGAGACTGTCGTCGTGAAGACTGCACCTGTCGGCGAAATCAACTTCATCACCGGCGAGGTAAGCGCCCGTGTGCAGAGCGACCTGTCCTTCAGGGTCAGCGGACGGATCGTCGAGCGCCTTGTCGATGTCGGCGCGTTCGTAGAGGCAGGGCAGGTGCTTGCGCGCATCGACGCTGAGGAACAGAAGGCCGATCTGGATGTCGCCACAGCGAACCTGCAGTCAGCTCAAGCCCAGCAGACGCAAGCCCAGCTGGCCTTCGGTCGGCAGCAGAATCTCTTTAAGGCTCAGGTCACGACCCGTGCCGCGCTTGACCAAGCCCAGGAGGCGCTGCTGACGGCCCAAGGAAGCCTGAAATCGGCGCAAGCCCAGCTCGACACGGCGCGAGACGCTTTCTCTTATACGGAGCTGCGCGCCGATGCCGACGGCGTGATCACGGCGCGAAACGCCGAGATCGGCCAGGTCGCGCAGGCTGCGCAACGGATATTCACGCTTGCCCATGAAGGACCGCGTGACGCGGTCTTCAACGTCTTTGAATCCCTCTATCTCGGACGAAAGCTTGAGGACAAAGTTACGGTTGGCCTGCTTTCGACTCCATCCCGGAAAGTAGATGCGGCTGTACGCGAGATCTCGCCAACCATCGACCCATCGACCGGAACGATCAGGGTGAAAGTGGGTCTCGAAGGGGCGCCGGACATGTCGCTTGGCGCTCCAGTCGTCGGCTCCTTCCGTTCCATCACACAGGACACAATCGAACTGCCATGGTCGGCAATGGCCTCGAAGGGTGGCCAGCCTGCCGTTTGGGTCGTGGACCCGTCGTCCTCCAGCGTGTCCATCCGGCCGGTTGATGTTTCCAGCTATGGGACCGGCCGGTTCGCCGTGCGCACGGGCGTGTCTCCAGGTGAAATCGTCGTATCCGATGGTACCAAATTCCTACGGCCCAACGAGGTCGTCTCATATGACAAGGAAGCCGCGAAATGAGTATCCGTGTAACACCCGGGCTGCTGCTCCTTGGGCCATTGCTGCTGTCGTCTTGCCAGAGGCAGGATGAAGCGCGTGAGGAACCGCCCCGCCCCGTTCTTTCCGTTGTCGCCAGATCAACAGCGGCGTCGTCCCTGAGCCTGCCAGGCACAGTCGAGGCCAAGATCGAGACCGAACTTGGATTTCGCGTCCTCGGACGGGTGATAGCCCGCAAGGTCAGCGTCGGCGACATCGTCAAGAAGGGTGACGTCGTTGCCGCCATTGATCCGCTGGCGCTAGAGCTTGCGCTCAGAAGCGCGCAGTCCGAGCTCTCAAATGCGCAGGCACAGCTGACAAATGCTGTCTCCACGGAAGAGCGGCAACGGAGTCTGACCGAAACAAGGTCTGGAAGCGAGGCCGCTTTCGAGGAGGCTCAACTGGGGCGGCGGAGTGCCGTTGCTGCCGTTGCAAAAGGGCAGGCCAATCTGGACAAGGCCGAAGAACAATTGAGCTATGCGCAGCTTCGCGCAGAGTTCGATGGCGTTGTGACGGCCACCTCTGCGGAAGTGGGCCAGGTTGTCGCCGCAGGCCAGAGCATGGCCACCATTGCCCGTCCCGATCAGCGGGATGCGGTCATTGATATACCGGATGCGAGCTTCGACGGCCTCAAGGTGGGATCACCCTTCGAGGTCTCCCTCCAGCTAGATCCAACCATTCGCGCGAGCGGTGTCGTTAGAGAAATTGCACCCGAAGCCGAGACGACGACCCGTACACGCCGCACGAAGATAACGCTCGTCAACCCGCCGGCGGCGTTTCGCCTGGGCGCGGTCGTGACGGCAACTGCGACCATTGCCGCCCAGCCACTGATCCTGCTCCCATCGTCCTCGGTGCTGATGAAGGATGGGAAACCGAACGTCTGGGTCGTCGATACGACGGCCGGCAAGGTCTCCATTCGGGCGATCAAGATGGACGGAGACGTTGCGGAAGGAGGCAACATTCGCATCGCTGAAGGCGTCAATCCGGGCGAACGCGTCGTCGTTGCTGGTGTTCACAAGCTTACTGACGGCCAGGCTGTCAGGGTGGATCAAGGGGAAAACCCGTGAAAAAATTCAATCTTTCCGACTGGGCGCTCGAGCACCGTTCGCTCGTCTGGTATTTCATGATCGTCTTCATTCTTGCCGGCGCGTTTTCCTACATCGGTCTGGGCCGTGAAGAAGACCCGGACTTCACCATCAAGACCATGATCATCCAGGCGCAATGGCCTGGTGCATCCGCCGAGGAAGTAACCAAGCAGGTTACCGACCGTATCGAGAAGAAGCTCGAAGAGCTGGAGTCGCTTGACTACACGCGCAGCGAGACGGTTGCCGGACGGACAACGATTTTCGTGGAGCTATTGCCGACCACCAAGGCCCGGGATGTCAACCCAACCTGGGTGCGCGTCCGCAACATGATCGACGATATCAAGGGAGATTTTCCGAGCGGCGTCGTGGGGCCGTTTTTCAACGACCGCTTCGGCGACGTCTTCGGCAATATCTACGCCTTCACCAGCGACGGGCTCACGCAGCGCCAGCTTCGCGACCTTGTCGAGGACGCCCGCGCAAAAGTCTTGACCGTTCCCAATGTCGGCAAGGTGGACATTATCGGTGCGCAAGACGAAGCGATCTACCTTGAATTTTCGACCCGAAAGATTGCGGCCCTTGGTATCGACCAGCAATCGGTTATCGAGACGCTGCAGGCGCAGAACGCCGTCACTCAGTCGGGTTTCGTTGACGCCGGCCCCGAGCGTATCGCCTTGCGCGTCGGCGGTCAGTTTACATCGGAGGAAAGCCTCAAGTCGATCAATCTGCGTGTCAATGACCGGTTCTTTCCGCTGACCGATGTTGCCACGATCAAACGCGGCTATGTCGATCCTCCGTCGTCGCTGTTCAGATATAACGGTCAGCCCGCGATCGGTCTCGCCATCGGCATGAAGACCGGGGCAAATCTGCTGGAATTCGGCAAGGCGCTCGACCAGCAGATGGATCGCATCGTGACCGATCTGCCGATCGGCGTGGATGTCCAGCGCGTTTCCGATCAGCCTCACGTCGTCGACGAAGCTGTCTCGGGCTTCACGCGCGCTCTGTTCGAAGCGGTCGTCATCGTCCTTGCGATCAGTTTCATCAGCTTAGGCGTTCGCGCGGGCCTGGTTGTCGCAATCTCGATCCCGCTCGTTCTGGCGATCACGTTCCTCGTCATGGCCTATTCGGGCATTTCGCTGCAGCGTATTTCGCTCGGCGCGCTGATCATTGCGCTTGGCCTTCTCGTCGACGATGCGATGATTGCCGTCGAGATGATGGTCGCCCGGCTCGAGGCAGGAGACGATCTGAAAAAAGCAGCAACACATGTCTACACGTCTACGGCCTTCCCGATGCTCACGGGCACGCTTGTAACGGTCGCCGGCTTCATTCCCATCGGCTTGAATAACAGTGCCGCGGGCGAATTCACCTTCACGCTTTTCGTGGTGATTGCTGTCTCGCTCCTGGTCTCATGGATCGTCGCAGTGTTGTTCACGCCACTTTTGGGCGTGAGCATCCTTCCGAAGACGATGAAGTCGCATCATGATCAGAAAGGCCGGCTGGCGAGAGCTTTTTCGTGGCTTTTGAACCTTTCCATGCGGTGGCGCTGGATCACCATCGGCGCGACAGTCGTTGCCTTCGCGCTCTCCGTCGGTGGAATGAGCCTTGTGCAACAGCAGTTCTTCCCTTCCTCGGACAGGGCCGAACTGATCGTCGATTGGAACTTGCCGCACAACAGTTCGATCTTCGAGACGAACAGGCAGATGGCCAAGTTCGAGCAGGAGATGCTCGCGAACAATAAGGATATAGAGCACTGGACGAGTTATGTCGGACAAGGTGCTCCCCGCTTCATCCTGTCCTTCGATGTTCAGACGCCCGACGTGTCGTTCGGGCAGACCGTCATCGTGACCAAGGGGCTTGATGTTCGCGACAAGGTCAAGAGCGAACTGCAGGACTATCTGACGAAAACCTTCCCGGGGACCGATGCGTTCGTAAAGCTTCTGGACATCGGGCCTCCGGTCGGCAAGCCTGTCCAATATCGCATCAGCGGGCCGGATATCCAGAAGGTTCGCGATATCGCCCAGCAATTTGCGGGCATCGTCGGCCAGCATCCGCTGCTCTCCAACATGACCTTTGACTGGAATGAACCGTCGCGCGTCGTGAAGGTCGATGTTCTGCAGGACAAGGCGCGGCAACTGGGCGTCTCGTCGCAAGACATTGCAACAACCCTTAACGGGATCGTGGAGGGATCGTCGGCCACGCAGATCAGGGACAACATCTATCTCATAGATGTGATCGGCAGGGCCCAAACCTCGGAGCGCGGCTCCATCGAGACGCTGCAGAACCTTCAGCTGCCTGGCTCAAACGGCAAATCGGTACCGCTCTCTGCAGTTGCCAATTTCCGCTACGAGCTGGAGCAGCCGACGATCTGGCGTCGCACCCGCACGCCGACAATCACCATCAAGGCTGCCGTCGTCGGGCCGACACAGCCGGCGACTATCGTCACCGAACTGCAGCCCAAAGTCGATGCGTTCCGCAAAGGTCTTCCAGCCGGCTACAGCATCGCCAACGGCGGTTCCGTCGAGGAAAGCGCGAAGGCGCAAGGACCGATCGCTGCGGTCGCGCCGCTGATGTTGTTTGCCATGGCGACGATCCTCATGATCCAGTTGCAAAGCTTCAGCAGGTTGTTCCTGGTGTTCGCAGTGGCTCCGACGGCACTCATCGGTGTGGTTATAGCACTGCTCTTCAGTAACGCGCCCATGGGATTCGTCGCAATTCTTGGCGTGCTTGCGCTGATAGGGATCCTGATCCGGAACTCTGTCATCCTGGTCGTGCAGATCGAACAGCTTCGGAGCGAAGGCGTGCCCCCATGGCGCGCCGTCGTCGAGGCGACGGAGCACCGGATGCGTCCGATCATGCTGACTGCGGCGGCCGCGACCCTGGCGCTCATTCCAATCTCCCGGGAAGTCTTCTGGGGTCCCATGGCCTACGCCATGATGGGGGGCATTGTCGTCGGTACCGCACTGACGCTTCTTTTCCTTCCGGCGCTCTATGTGGCGTGGTTCCGGGTAGGGAGAGAGAATCTGGGGGAGCGGAAACCCGCACATTCCTAGCGTTCGGGGAACCCGTTTGCGGTCGCCCTCCGCCTCGGCGCGCGCCGCCTATCGGCGGGGCCGGAGGTTATAAGTCTCTTGGCTTCACGCCCCGCAACCAACGCTCATTCAAGAGGCCCGCCACGCTGAACTGACCCCTGAAAGTTGGACATCAACGGTCAGGGGTCAGTTCACGACGGCGGGCCTTGCGGGAGGAGAAACCTGGATTCAGCTTCTGATCGTTGCCTTGCCTTGTTCCACCAGGCGAGCGGCGGCATCGGCGGGCGTCGTGCGTTCGAACGCGAGCTCGTCAGCGAGGGGCCGAAGGACGCGCTGGTCGAATTCCGTCGCGCCAAGCGGGGCAGGTGCCGGGTAATCGCCGACCTGATCCTTAAGAAGGTTGACGTACTTGACGGTATCCTGCTCCGTCGGGTTAAGGTTCGGCAGGATCGCCTCGCGGACGGTCGCCGACATTGGTACGCCCCGTTCCACTCCGAGGATCTTGCCGGCGTCGATGTCGTTGACGAAGAAGTCGATGAACTTGGCCGCCGCTTCGCCGTTCTTCGTCGTCGCTCCGATGCTCCAGATAAGCGCGGGACGGTAGTAATGGCCGGAGGGACCACCCTTCCTTTCGCGCGGCAGCATGGTGATCGCCAGTTTATTCTTCGAGATCAGCTGATAGCCGACGAGCTGGTTTGAATAAGCCATGCCGATCGCCGATTTGCCAAGCGCCAGGCAGTTGGTGTCGATGGTGTTCTGGTCGAGCGTCTGTACATCCGCCGCGACCGTGCCACCCTTTTTGCGCAGGTCCTCCCAGAAGCTGTACCACTCCTTGGCATCCTCGACGTCGAAGCCCAGGCTGCCATTGGCGTAAAGGCTCTTGCCGCGCTGGCGCAGCCAGGCATCGAAGACATAGGCATAGCGCGCGCCGTAAGGGCCGCCCCAGTAATTGTCCTTGCCGCCAGCTTTTGTAAGCTCGACGGCCAGTTTGGCATATTCGTCCCAAGTGAGGTCCGGCGTCGGCAAGGGAAGTCCAGCTTTTTCAAAGATGGTCTGATCGAAAAAGAGCGCAAAGGAGTTAAGGCCGAGGCCGATGCCATAGAGCTTGCTGTCGACGGTCGTCAGCTTCAGCATATCCTTGCCGAAGGTGTCGACCTTGAGAGCCGAGGGAACGAACTCGTCGAGCGGCATGCAGGCGCCGCGCTTTGAGTAATCGGAGATCGTGCTGGGCTCGAGCTGGAACACATCGGCGATCGCGCGGCCAGCCATCTGCGTCGCGAGCTTCGTCCAATAGCCGTCGCCGCTGAGCGACTCGCCGACGATCGTGACGCCCGGCGTCTTGGTCTGATAGAGCTTTGCAACCTCCAGCGTACGCTTGGCGCGGTCGTTAGAACCCCACCACATCGCACGCAGTTGCGCGTCTTCGGCAAATGCCGGGATGGCACTACCCGCGCCGAATGCGAGGCCCGTAGCCACACCGGCCGAGCCCATCAGAAATGAACGTCGATTGATCTGCATGATGATCCTCCTTTGTCGCCTGCCCGTGCCGTCCTCCAACGGTTCTCGAGCATGTCACGGGTAGAGTACGCAAATAATTTCGGTTTGCAACAGATTATATTCTCGTTGCAAATTTGCATGATTTGCATATGTTTGAGTTATGAACGAAATCAAACCCAGACGGCCGCGTCAGGCCGACATCGCAGCCTTGGCAGGCGTCTCCGTTTCGACGGTTTCACGCGTGCTTGCCAATGAGCCAGGCATAAGCGAGAGCGTGCGCGAGCATATTCTGAGGGTGGCGGCAGAGCATGGATACCAGGTGAGGTCTGCTCCGGAAGCGGTTCCGGGCGGACTTGCGCTGATTGCCAGCGATGGGGTCACGGGCGGACTGAGCGTTTTCTACGAGTCAATCGTCGAGGGTCTGCGTACGGCGGCAGCCGAGCACGGCATGTCGTTTGAGGTTCGCCTCATCCGGGAAGACCGCGCGACGCCCGAGGTCATTCGAGACTATTTGAAGTCGGCGCGTGCCGAGGGTCTCTTTCTCGTCGGCATCGATCCGAGTGGGGCTTTGCGCGGCTGGATCGACGACGAGAAGGTTCCGGTTGTCCTCGTCAACGGGACGGATCCTCAGCTCCGCCTCGACGGTGTTTCGCCTTCCAATTTTTTCGGCGCCTTTCAGGCTGCCCAGCGGCTGCTGAAGGCCGGTCACCGCCGCATCCTCCATCTGACCGGTTCCCACCGCAATACGATCCGCGAGCGTGTTCGCGGTTTCGAGGCGGCGATAACCTCGATCCCGGATGCCGAAGGCCGGCTTGTGCCGATGACGTTTCATGGCAGTGCCAGCCGCGAGGCGCATGAGCTGACGGCGGCGATTCTTGCGGAGAACGCCGGGTTCACTGCCGCCTTCTGCATGAACGATTTTATCGCAGTCGGTGTCTTGGAAGCCGTCACGGAAGCTGGCCTTCGGGTGCCGGAAGACTTCGCGATCGTCGGTTTCGACGATCTGCCCTGCGCATTGATGACCAATCCGCCGCTTTCCACCATGCGCGTCGATCGTGCGGCGCTTGGGCGGGAGGCGATCGGTCTGATGATGTCGCGTTTCCGCGACCGGGCGGCCCCCGCCCGTCATGTATGCCACGGGGTCATCCCCGTTGCCGGGGGCACCGTATCTGATGTTGCAACCTCATGAGTGATTCCGATGACCTATGATCCGGCCAGCGCCAATCCGCTTGCAGGCAACCCGCTCGAAACCCGCGAGGACATGGGCCGCGCGCTTCTCGATCTCTTCGATCCACTGCTGCCCTATTTTTCGAAGGGCAATGCCCGCGTGCGGCTGGATGGCGCCGGCGCGCATTTCGATCGTGCCGCGGCCGATCTGGAAGGCTTCGCCCGGCCTCTGTGGGGTCTTGCTCCTTTGGGTGCGGGAAACGGCCGGTTCGAGCATTGGGAACGTTTCGCCGAAGGTCTCGCTAATGGCGCCGATCCGCAGCATCCGGAATATTGGGGCACGGTCAACGGCCGCGACCAGCGCATGGTGGAGCTTGCCGCGCTCGGTTTTGCGCTGGCGCTTGTCCCGGAAAAGATCTGGGAGCCACTCGATGGGCATTCCCGGAACAACGTCATCGCTTATCTCAAACACGCACGCCAGTTTGACTACGCCGACAACAACTGGAAGTTCTTCCGCATTTTCGTCGATATCGCGCTTGACCGATTGGGCGCGGATTTCGATCGCAGCCTCACTAGGCAATATCTGGAAGAGCTGGAGGGCTTCTATATCGGCGATGGCTGGTATCGCGACGGCAATGTCCGCCGTATCGATCACTACATTCCCTTCGCGATGCACTTTTACGGCCTGATTTATTCGAAGCTTGTCGATGATGACTATGCCAAGCGATACCGCGAACGGGCAGTGCTCTTTGCGAAGGATTTCAAGAACTGGTTTGCAGCCGATGGTGCGACGATCCCCTTCGGCCGCAGCCTGACATACCGTTTCGCCTGCGCAGGTTTCTGGTCGGCGCTTGCCTTCGCCGACCTCGAAGCTTTGCCCTGGGGTGAAGTCAAGCATCTTTGCCTCCAGCATCTGCGCTGGTGGAGGGACAAGCCGATGACGAACCGAGACGGCATCCTTACAATCGGTTTCGGCTATCCCAATCTGCTGATGTCGGAGAGTTATAATTCTGCAGGCTCGCCCTATTGGGCTTTCAAGGCCTTCTTGCCGCTCGCAATTCCAGCAGATCATCCGTTCTGGACGTCAAAGGAGACGGCGCCGGAAGCGGTCGCCGTCTCCCCGCAGCGCCATCCGGGCATGGTCATGATACGGGCGGGCGGCGATGTCGTGGCGCTTTCTTCCGGCCAGGAAAATTTGCAGATGCGGTTTGGAACGGAAAAATACGCAAAATTCGCATATTCAGCGCGCTACGGATTCAGTGTTGAGGCCGACGAGCGAAATTTCGCCGGCGGCGCTTTTGATTCGGCGCTGGCTTTCAGCGACGATGGATTGCATTACCGAGTTCGCGAGACGAATGCGGAAGCCAAGATTGCCGGCAACGTGCTTTATTCGAAGTGGTCGCCGTTCAAGGATGTCTCGGTCGAAACATGGCTCGTACCGGCAGCGCCCTGGCATATTCGCGTTCACAGGATCAATACGCCACGTGCGCTGCAGACGTCCGAAGGCGGCTTCGCGATCGCCAAACGGGATTTCGATCTTGATACGCTTTCGGCAGAAGCAGGTACCGCGCATGTCATCGGCGAGAGTGACTTTTCCGGCATCGCCGATCTTGGCTCGACCGTGACGCGCACCGGCCTTGCGCAGAAGGCCTTGCCGAATACGAACCTCATTGTTGCAAAGACATTGGTGCCGCAGTTGCGCGGCGAGATCCCCGCAGGTGAGACCGTGCTGATCACGGCAGTGCTCGCAGTCAATGATCCGCAAGCTGTTTCCGGGGTTTGGGTGAAGCGCCCTGTTGTTCCGGACATCGGAGCTTTGGAACAGCAGGTGAAGGAACGCGGCGTGACGGTCAGCGCCATTGTCGCGCCGGGACAGATGCCATGAGCCGTCCCGGCATCGCGCTTGCCATGCATCCGGAGCGCACGGAACATGTCGTGTCGGATGAGTTGCTTCAACGCCTTGAAGTCATCGGCCGCTTGCTCGACCGCGAGCCGCTGCAGAATTTCTCTGATGAGCGCGCCCGGCGCGTGCTCCCGGAGACGGAAATCCTCATTACAGGCTGGGGGGCGCCGCAGGTGGGCGGTGAGGTGCTTGCCGCAGCGAGGCGTTTGAAGATTGTCGCTCATGCGGCGGGCACCGTCAAAGGCATTATCGGTGAAGAGATTTTCAGGGCCGGGATTGCGGTCAGCCATGCCGCGGAAGCCAATGCCACACCGGTCGCGGAGTTTACGCTCGCAGCCATTCTCTTTGCCGGCAAACAGGTTTTCCGCTTCCGCGACCGTTACGTGGCAGACCGCAACCGTGACCGCACCCATCCGATGCAGCGTTTGGCGATCGGCAACTACCGGCGCACAGTCGGCATCATTGGTGCATCGCGGATCGGCCGTCGCGTCATCGAGTTGCTGGAGCCGTTTGACTACCAGCTTGTCCTTTTCGATCCGACGATTAGCATGGCTGAAGCCCAGGGGGTTGGAGCAGAGAAGGTCGATCTGGATACGCTCATGAGGGTTTCCGACATCATTTCGCTTCACGCGCCGTCCCTGCCTTCCACGCAACATATGATCGATGCGGACAGGCTGGCTTTGATGAAGGACGGCGCAACGCTCATCAACACGGCTAGGGGCGCAATCATCGATGAAGCTGCGCTGCTGGCGACGCTTGCAACCGGCCGCATCGATGCCATCATCGATGTCACCGACCCGGAAATCCCCGAGCCTTCATCGGCCTTTTACGATCTGCCGAATCTGTTCCTGACGCCCCATATTGCAGGCGCCGTCGGACTGGAGCGCATGCGCCTCGGCGAAATGGCGGTGGACGAGATCGAACGTTTCTTAAAGGGCGAGCCGCTTCGTTACGGCGTCACCCTCGCGGATCTCGAAAAGATGGCCTGAGCCTATTCAACCCTGCGGGAATTCGGTGAGTCGTCATTGGCAAGCTCGGGCATCAGATCGGCGAGATTGACGACCTTGCCGGTGCGGGAGCTCTGAAGCGCTGCAATGCCGCAAAGCACCGACATGGCCCCGGCACGCGTTCCCGCACGCTGATGAAGCCTGTCCTGCATGTCCGGCTTGAAGATCATATTGCGCATCCGGTCGTCCCCGCCGTAGTGGCCGCCGGAGGAATGCGGCACGATGATACGCTCGACCGCCTCCTTCCCATTGGGGAAATTCCGGATCAGCAGGATCTCATCCTCTTTCTTCACCTCCCAGGGTTGGGCTTCATGCTGGCGGATTTCGATTCGGCCTTTGGTGCCGTTGAATGCCAGATGGTGGCCTTCGATCGGCTGGAAGGTGTTCAGCGAATAGGAGACATGCACGTTGTTTCGATAGCGGATGCTGACGACCATCGTGTCCGGAATGTCGATATCCTCGCGGAAGACGCAGCCGTCGCGAAAATATCCGTCGATCTTCGACGGTTCCTCGTAGAGTGTATCCAGGAAGGGATCTGCCTCCAGATCGAGATAGTAGTCGCATTCATGCGTGTGCGGACAGAGCTTGCAGCGTGGGCCGCGGAAGGGACCCTTGCGGCCGTAATTCTGTAGGTCGGCGAAGGACGTCACGGCTTCGGGATCGCTGTCGAGATACCAGTTCAGCAGATCGAAATGGTGCGTTGCCTTGTGGACGAAGAGGCTGCCGGAATTTTCGGTATAGGCGTGCCAGCGGCGGAAATAGTCGGCGCCGTGTTTCGTGTTCAGATACCAGTGGAAATCGACCGAACTGACGCGGCCGATCTCGCCGGAATTGAGCAGTTCCTTGATTTTGGCTGCGGTCGGCGCATAGCGGTAGTTGAAGGACACGTCGACGCGCCTGCCGGTACGCTTCTCGGCGTCGATGATCCGGCGAATCTTGTCGACTGCGGTCGTCATCGGTTTCTCGGTGATGACGTCGATCCCGGCCTCCAGCGCCCGCACGACGATCGCATCATGCGTGTGATCCGGCGTGCAGACGATGACAAGGTCCGGTTTGACCTCGGCCAGCATCGCATCGATATCCTCGTAGATCGGCGCATTGCTGCCGATCATCGTGCGGGCGCGCTCGCCGCGAAGAGAGTTCTTTTCGACGATCGCGACGAGATCGACATGTTCGCGCCAACCGGCGAGCAGTTCTTTGCCCCACATGGTGGTTCCGCGATTTCCTGTCCCGATCAGTGCAAAACGGCGTTTCTCCATCGAATGATCCTCCTCATGCGTGCTGAAATGTATCGAACTATGCTTGGCAGCAGCTATGGTATCGCTCGACGCAGGTCGCGATGACCTCGTCCGCTGGCCGTTTCCACCAATTCTCTGCCGAAAAGATTTCGACCTCCTGCGCGCCGAAGAAGCCTGCCTTCTCGATCATGCGCCGGATGCCTTTGAGATCGATCACGCCATCGCCCATCATGCCGCGGTCGGTTAGCATGTCTTTTGTCGGTACCAGCCAGTCGCAGATATGATGTGCGAAGATACGCTTCATCTGGCCGGCGCGCGCGATCTGGTTGGCGAGATCCGGATCCCACCAGACATGGTAGGCGTCGATTGCGACGCCGACGTTTTCGCCCAGCTGCTCACACATATCGAGCGCGTGGGCGAGCGTGTTCACGCAGGCTCGGTCCGCCGCATACATCGGATGCAGGGGTTCGATTGCCAACGGCATGCCGGCGGCTTCTGCATGCGGCGATACCGCAGCGATACCGTCGAACACCATCTGGCGCGCTGCGTCGATGTCCTTGGAACTGCCCGGCAGCCCGCCGACGACGAGCACGAGGCAATCGGCGCCGAGCGCGGCAGCCTCATCGATTGCGCGCCTGTTGTCGTCGAGGTTCCTCTGCCATTCCGCCTCGTTTTCCGCCGGAAAGAAACCGCCGCGACAAAGGCCGGTCAGCTTCAATCCGTTCGATTTGACGATGCGAACGGCCTCGGCGAGCCCAACTTTCGCGACCTGCTCCCGCCAGGGTGCGATCCTGGTGATGCCGTGCTTCAGGCAGATATCGACGGCTTCGCCAAATCCGCATTGTTCACGGATCGTCGCAAGATTGATCGAAAGTCCTTCGATCTGCATATGAATTCCTCCCGCTCCCGATCGGCGTCAGTAAACGCCATGAACGGCGAGCACCCGCTTCATGTGGTTGACCGCCATATCGGGATCGGCAAGAACGCGCGCCTTGTCCGCCAGCCGGAAAAGCTCCGCGAGATGCGTCAGTGAACGCGTGCTCTGCTGCCCGCCGATCATCGTGAAGTGGTCCTGCAGGCCGTTGAGATAGGCAAGGAAGACGACGCCGGTCTTGTAGAAGCGCGTCGGTGCCTTGAAGATGTGACGTGAAAGCGGAACGGTCGGATCGAGCAAGTCGAAGAACTCGCGGTTGCTCTTGCGGCCCAGTGCTTCCATAGCGGCGGAGGCGGCCGGAGCAATCGCATCGAATATGCCGAGCAAGGCGTCGGAGTGCCCCTCTTCGTCGCCGGCTATCAGTTCCGCATAGTTGAAGTCGTCGCCGGTATACATGCGCACGCCCTTCGGCAGTTGCCGACGCATTGCGATTTCCTTCTCCTTGGAAAGCAGGGAAACCTTAATGCCGTCGATCTTTGCGGCATTGGCTTCGATCACTTGCAGGCAGGTGGACATGGCCTTGATGTGATCCGGATTACCCCAATAGCCTTCCAGCGCCGGGTCGAACATCTCGCCCAGCCAGTGGATGACGACCGGTTCTTTCACCTGACGCAGGATGCGGTCATAGACGCGGATGTAATCGTCCGGCCCTCTCGCAGCGGCCGCAAGCGCGCGGCTTGCCATTAGGATGATGCGCCCGCCCTCTGCCTCGACGGCTTCGATCTGTTCTTCGTAGGCCCTGATGATCGTGTCGATCGTCACGTCGGGACCGGGAGCCAGATGATCGGTACCGGCGCCGCAGGCGATCAGCGCATCCTTGCGAGTGCGTGCTTCGGCAAGCGCTCGGCGAATGAGATCGCGCGCTTCCGGCCAGCCAAGTCCCATACCGCGCTGCGCCGTGTCCATCGCTTCGGCAACGCCGAGGCCGAGGTCCCAAAGGCGGTGGCGGAAGGCGAGGGTCCGTTCCCAATCGATGGCAGGCGTCAGCCATGGATTGTTGTCCGCCAGCGGGTCGGCGACGACATGGGCAGCGGCAAAGACCACGCGCGGAAAGTCTTTCGCGTCACGCTTCTTGAGCTCGATTGGCGTTCCGGTCAGCGTATAGGGGGCGATCCTGCCGTCGAGGGGAAGATTGATCGTCTGCATATCAGAACTCCAATGCCGGAACGTCGAGCCAGCGGCGCTCGGCCCAAGATTTGAGGCCCAACTCCGCAAGCTGGACGCCCTTGGCGCCCGCCTCTAGGCCGTAGGGCCATGGGGCGTCTTCGGCGACATGGCGCAGGAACATTTCCCACTGCACCTTAAAACCGTTGTCAAATGCCTGCGTATCCGGCACCTCGTCCCAGGTCTGGTAGAAGTCGATCGTTTGCGGCTGGTCCGGATTCCACACCGGCTTCGGCGTATTGACGCGATGCTGCGTCCAGCATTTCGTAAGACCGGCGACGGCAGAACCGTGCGTGCCGTCCACCTGGAAGGTCACGAGATCGTCGCGGCGCACGCGCACGGCCCAGGACGAATTGATCTGCGCAATCACGCCGCCTTCAAGCTCGAAGGTAGCATAAGCGGCATCATCCGTATCGCAGTCGTAGGCCTTGCCCTGCTCGTCGACGCGGCTGCCGATATGCGTTGCGCCGAGGCAGGAAACCGCTTTCACCTCGCCGAAAAGATTGTCGAGCACGTAGCGCCAGTGGCAGAGCATGTCGAGGATAATGCCGCCGCCATCGCCCTTGCGGTAGTTCCAGGACGGCCGCTGCGCCGGAACGCCCCAATCGCCCTCGAAAACCCAATAGCCGAACTCGCCGCGCACCGAGAGAATCTTGCCGAAGAAACCGGAATCGCGCAGCAGCGCCAACTTGCGAAGACCCGGCAGGAAGAGCTTGTCCTGCACGACGCCGTGCTTGAGGCCGGAGGCTCGCGCTTTCCTTGCAAGGTCGACGGCCACTTGCAGGTCGTCGGAGATCGGCTTTTCGCAATAGACGTGCTTGCCGGCATCGAGTGCCTTGGAAAGCAGCTCGGCGCGCATCAAGGTCGTTCCGGCATCGAAGAAAATCTGATCGTCCGGGTTGGCGAGCGCTCCGTCCAGATCTGTCGACCAGCGCTTGATGCTGTGCTTCTTCGCCAGCTCTTCCATCTTGTCGCGGTTGCGGCCGACGATGATGGGGTCGATCTCCAGCCGCTCGCCGGATTTCAAAAACAAACCGCCCTGGTCGCGGATGGCCAGGATCGATCGCACTAGGTGCTGATTGTAGCCCATGCGGCCTGTAACGCCGTGCAAAATGATCCCCAGACGAGCCATCTCATTTCTCCCTGCCAAATTATCGAACGGCGGGAGCGGGCGTTGCCCGGCCCTCCCAAGCCAGTAACTAAACGGTTACTTGATGGCAGATCGGAAGCGGGGCTGTCAATAGTCAATTCAAATTTTGAATTTTCAGCGCTTGATCGAGGCGAGGGTCACGTGGACGATATGCTGTTCCCAACTGTCGAGATTTGAGGGCTCAATCAGTTCGCGCCCGAAGATCGTCGAAAGCGTATGTTGGTTCGAAAGGTAGAAGTATCCGAGCGACGCGATCGTCAGATAGACGTGAAGGGGATCGGCGTTCTCGATGAAGACGCCTTCCTTCTTGCCACGCTCGAGCACCCGCGCAAGCTCACCGATCAGGTGAGAATGCAATTCCTTGAGCCGGACGGATTGGCGAAGCCAGCGGGCGCGGTGCAGGTTTTCCGTACCGAGAAGGCTTAAAAACTCCGGATGCTTGAGGAAATAGCGCCAGGTGAAGAGAGCAAGTTCGCCAATTCCTTCTTCCGGGCTGCGGTCGCCGATATGCAGGGCACGCTCCGCTGTACGGATGCCGACATAAGCCTCCTCCAGCACACGTAGGTAGAGCTGCTCCTTGTCGCCAAAATAGTGATAGAGCATGCGCTTATTGGTGCCGGCCCGCTCGGCAATTGCGTCGACGCGCGCCCCGCCCATGCCGTTTTCGGCAAATTCGCGGGTAGCTGCTTCCAGGATCGCGGCCTTGGTTCTTTCGGGGTCGCGTTGCAATACGCGTTCGCCGGCCACCCGCTTGGCTTTTTTCTTTTCCCCGGTCTCGCCGCTATTATCCATCCGCTCATCTCCCCAGACGCTCTGTTGCGCTCATAAGGCTTCGGTGCGAGATTGTAAAAGCGACAATCCGGGAGGAGAACCTCGCGAAATTATCACCGCTTGACAGGCCCGATGCTTGCCCATAGCTTGTAACCAATTAGTTATTTGTTGCAAGAGAAACCAGCAAGGAGCGTGTGGAGGCGCTCCCCAAGGGAGGAGGAAAAACAGATGACACTACGCGTAAGCAGACGTAACTTCATGGCGGGCGGGGCAACGCTTCTCTCGCTTTCGGCACTGGGTTCCAGTGCCTTTGCGCAGGATACACGCCTGCGCCTGCTGTGGTGGGGATCCCAGCCACGTGCAGACCGCACCAACAAGGTATCGGAACTCTACAAAGCGAAGAATCCGGGTACGTCGATAACCGGCGAGTATCTCGGTTGGGGTGATTACTGGCCTCGCCTCGCGACGCAGGTCGCTGGCAAGAATGCCCCCGATGTTATCCAGATGGATTACCGTTATATCGTCGAGTATGCACGCCGCGGCGCACTTGCGCCTCTCGATTCCTACATGCCGTCGAAGCTCAATCTAGGTGACTTTGACAAGGCGCAGATCGAGGGCGGCAGCGTCGATGGACATCTTTATGGCGTGAGTCTGGGTGCGAATTCGGCGGCAACCATGCTGAGCAAGACCGCGTTCGAGGAAGCGGGCATCGATCTTCCGACAAAGGCAACGACCTGGGAAGAGTTTGGCAAGATGGCAGCCGAACTGACCAAGGCCGGCAAGCGTAAAGGCATGTTCGGAATGGCCGATGGCAGTGGTGGGGAGCCGCTTTTCGAAAACTACCTCCGCCAACGCGGAAAGGCGCTTTATACTGCTGATGCGAAGATTGGCTTTGGCGTCGAAGAGGCATCCGAATGGTTTGATATGTGGAACAAGTTCCGTGAAAGCGGTGCATGCGTTCCGCCTGACATTCAGGCTTTGGACAAGAACGACATCGAGACCAATACGCTGACCCTTGGCAAGTCTGCCGCTGGTTTCGCGCACTCGAACCAATTCGTGGCATATCAGCAGATGAACAAGGACAAGCTCACTCTGGCAAACCACATGCGAGTGACAAAGGACTCGAAGGGCGGCCACTACCGCAAGCCTTCGATGTTCTTCTCGGTTTCAGCTCAGTCGAAAGTGGTCGATCAGGCAGTCGATTACGTGAACTTCTTCGTCACGAACCCGGATGCCGCGCTGGCGCTGGGTGTTGAACGCGGCATTCCGGAATCGGCAGCGATGCGTGAGGTCGTGGCAGCCAAGCTCGACGCTGTCGGCAAAGTGCCGCTGGAATACGTCTCCGGCCTCGGCGATCTCGCCGGCAAGTTGCCGCCACCGCCGCCTGCGGGTGCCGGTGAGGGCGAGCTCACGCTTCGAAACATCTCTGAGCAGGTCGGCTTCGGGCAGTTGACAGCGGCAGACGGCGCCAAGCAGCTCGTGGACGAACTTACGCGCATTCTCGCGCGGGGCTGATCCATATGAATAATGCGATGCGCACGATGCCTGCAGAGGCGGCGACGGTAGAACGGTATCGGGGGGCGGTGGCCGACAGCCGGTTCAGGCGGCTGTGGAATGCCAATGCTCCAGGCTATCTCTTCCTGCTGCCCTGGCTTCTGGGTTTCTTCGGGCTGACGTTCGGACCTGCCCTGATGTCGCTCTACCTATCCTTCACCGACTTCGACATGTTGAGGTCGCCGGGCTGGGTGGGCGCGGCAAACTACGTGCGCATCGCCACTGCCGATCCGAAATTCGCCTCGGCGATGTCGGTCACACTGACCTACGTGATGTTGGCCGTGCCCTTCAAGCTTGCTTTTGCGCTGATGGTTGCGCTGGCGTTGAACCGGGGCATCAAAGGCTTACCAATCTATCGTGCTATCTTCTATCTGCCCTCGCTGCTCGGCGCGAGCGTGGCGATCGCCGTCCTCTGGCGCCAGCTTTTTGCCGGTGACGGCTTGGTCAATGCGGCACTTGCACAATTTGGTATTCAGGGACCGAGCTGGATTTCGCATCCGAACTATTCAATCTATACGCTGGTTGCGCTCAGCGTCTGGCAGTTCGGCTCGCCGATGATCATCTTCCTTGCCGGTCTGCGTCAGATCCCGCAGGACATGTACGAAGCCGCCAGTCTCGACGGCGCCTCGAAGTTCCGGCAGTTCTACAAGATCACGCTGCCGCTTCTGACGCCGGTCATCTTCTTCAACGCCGTCGTGCAGACGATCGACGCCTTCAAGGCCTTCACGCCCGCCTTCATCATCTCCGGCGGCACCGGCGGCCCGATCAATTCGACGCTGTTCTATACGCTTTATCTCTACCAGGAAGCCTTCGGGAACTTCCGCATGGGCTATGCCTCGGCGCTTGCCTGGATCCTAGTGATCATTATCGCGATCTTCACCGCCTTCTCGTTCCTGTCCTCGCGTTACTGGGTGCACTACGATGACTGAGATGACTGCCATTGTCACCGCCCCTCAGCCGCCCTCGGACGTCAACAAGCGTAGCCTGCCGGGCTCGATCCTGGTCCATGCCCTGCTGATCGGCGGCTCGCTCCTGATGCTCTATCCGTTGCTGTGGATGGTTTCGGCTTCGGTGCGGCCGGAAAACGAAATCTTCACGTCAACGTCGATTTTTCCATCGTCCATTGATTTCTCATCCTATCTTCGTGGATGGGTCGGCCTCGATGTCAGCTTCGGTCGGTTCTTCTGGAACTCGCTGGTGATCTCGGTGCTGACGGTGGTCGGCAATGTCATTGCCTGTTCCCTCGCTGCCTTCGCCTTTGCGCGCCTGCGCTTTGCTGGCCGGAACTTCTGGTTCGCGATCATGCTCGGCACGCTGATGATCCCCTATCACGTGACGCTGATCCCGCAATATGTGCTCTTCCTGAACCTCGGCTGGGTGAATACCATCCTGCCGCTGGTGGTGCCGAAGTTCCTGGCAAGCGACGCCTTCTTCATCTTCCTCATGGTGCAGTTTTTCCGCGGCATTCCGCGCGAACTGGATGAGGCCGCGATGATGGACGGCTGCAGCGCTTGGCGCATCTATTGGAAGATCATGCTGCCGCTATCGCTGCCGGTGTTGGCGACAGCCGCAATCTTCTCCTTCATCTGGACCTGGGACGATTTCTTCGGTCCGCTGATCTACCTGAATGACATGAACACGTACACGATCCAGCTCGGTCTGCGAACCTTCGTCGACTCGACCAGTGCATCGGATTGGGGCGGCCTATTCGCCATGTCGACGCTCTCGCTCGTGCCCGTCTTCTTCTTCTTCCTCTTCTTCCAGCGCCTGCTGATCGAAGGCATCGCCACGACCGGCATGAAGCGCTGATGCGGATGGGAAAGTGACATGAGCATCAAGACTGTTGCCATCGTCGGCTGCGGTATCGGGCGTTCTCACATCGTCGAGGGCTACCTGCCGCATCCGGATAAGTTCAGGGTCGCAGCCATCTGCGATCTCAATGAGGAGCGCCTGAAAGCCGTCGGCGACGAGTTTGGAATTGAGAAGCGTACGACCTCCTTTACGGAGCTTCTGGGCGACGACGGCATCGACATCATCGACATCTGCACGCCACCCGGCATTCATCGTGAACAGGTCGTGGCAGCTCTTGCGGCGGGCAAGCATGTCGTCTGCGAAAAACCGCTCACCGGCTCCCTCGCCGCTGTTGATGAGATCGTGGAGGCTGAAAAAAGTGCCAAGGGCGCTTTGATGCCGATCTTTCAGTATCGCTATGGCGATGGCATCCAGAAGGCGAAATACATCATCGACGCAGGCATAGCCGGCAAGTTCTACATGGGCGCTGTCGAGACCTTTTGGCTGCGCAAGCCCGAATATTACGCGGTTCCCTGGCGCGGCAAATGGGCGACTGAACTCGGCGGCGTACTCGTAACGCATGCGCTGCACCTGCACGATATGCTCTTCCACCTCGCAGGTCCGGCCGCCCGCGTTTTTGGCAGGGTTGCCACTCGCGTCAATAACATCGAGGTGGAAGATTGCGCCTCCGTCAGCCTTCAGATGCAGAACGGCGCCTTCGTTTCGCTTTCCTGCACGCTGGGTTCGCAGCAGCAGATCAGCCGGCTGCGGCTGCATTTCGAGAACGTTACTTTCGAAAGCAACCACGATCCCTACGCGCCGGGCAAGGGGCCGTGGCAGATCATCGCCGCAAATGACGAAGTGCAGGCAAGGATCGACGCTGCGGTTGGTGACTGGCGACCGGTTGCGCCGCGGTTCAACACGCAAATGGCCCGCTTTCATGATTACCTCAGCGGTCATGGTCCGCTGCCGGTCACCAGCGCCGATGCGCGGCGTGCGCTGGAACTGGTAACAGCAATCTATCAATCGTCCGATAGCGGCGCAGACATAGAGCTGCCCATCGGTCGCGACAGCCCTAAATACGCCGACTGGCGTGCAAAAACGAGATAACGGACCAGGAGAGGGTTTAGAAGATGGCAACAAGTGTCGTTCTTCAGAAGGTCGAGAAGCGCTACGGGTCGCTGGATGTCATCCATGGCATCGACCTCACGATCGATCCCGGCGAGTTCGTGGTCTTCGTCGGTCCGTCCGGCTGCGGCAAGTCCACGCTGTTGCGCATGATCGCCGGCCTCGAGGAGATTTCAGGCGGCGGCCTGCTGCTCGACAACGAGCGCATGAACGAAGTGGCGCCTGCCAAGCGCGGCATCGCCATGGTCTTCCAGTCCTATGCGCTCTATCCGCATATGTCGGTCTACAAGAACCTCGCCTTTGGTCTTGAGACGGCTGGATACAAGAAGGCCCAGATCGAACCGAAGGTGCGCCGCGCCGCTGAAATCCTGCAGATCGAGAAGCTTCTGGAGCGCAAGCCGAAGGCCCTGTCCGGCGGTCAGCGCCAGCGTGTCGCGATCGGCCGCGCCATCGTGCGCGAGCCACGCATCTTTCTCTTCGACGAGCCGTTGTCGAACCTTGATGCGGAACTGCGTGTTCAGATGCGCGTCGAAATTTCCCGCCTGCACCGTAATCTCGGCAACACGATGATCTATGTCACCCACGATCAGGTCGAAGCCATGACCATGGCGGACAAGATCGTGGTGCTGAATTCGGGCCGCATCGAGCAGGTCGGCGCTCCGCTCGACCTTTACAACCATCCGGCAAATCGCTTCGTCGCAGGCTTCATCGGCAGTCCGAAGATGAACTTCCTGAAGGCGAAGATCGAGCGCGTCAATGACGGCGACACGACGATCAATGTCTGCGGCAATTCAATCCGCCTGCCGCGCCGCTTGAAAGGTTCGGCCGATCAGGAGGTTACCTTCGGCATCCGTCCGGAACACTTGTCCGTGGCCGATGGCGGCATTGCACTTGCGACCGTCGACATCGACCTGGTCGAAAACCTTGGCGGCGCCACCATGCTCTATACGAAGACGCCGGACGGCCAGCACCTGACGGTGGCTCTGGACGGTCAGCAGAAGGTTGAGCGCGGCACGAATGTGACGGCGTCCTTCGACCCCGCCCGCTGTCATGTTTTCGATGCTTCGGGCGCCACGATATAAAGCCTGCTCTGCTTGACAGCCAAGCCTGCTCTGGCCCATCCTTTGCAGGTGGGTTGCGAGGGGGAAAGCGTGACGCCTGAAGATAGGATTCATGCACTCGGCATCTGGCAAGGCCCGATCGAAATCGCACCGATTGCCGGCGGCATTACCAACCGGAACTATCTCGTAACCGATCGCATATCGCGCCGCGTCGTGCGCCTCGGCGCCGATATCCCGGTTCATCATATCAGTCGCCAGAACGAGCTTGCAGCGAGCCAGGCAGCCCACGCTGCCGGGCTTTCGCCTGCTGTCATCCATCATGAGCCCGGCGTGCTCGTCCTCGATTTCATCGAGGCGCGGGCTCTGACGGCGGAAGACATCCAGGATGCGCAAATGCTCGCACGCATCGTGCCACTGGTTCGCGCCTGCCATCATGACATCGCCCTTCATTTCCGTGGCCAGGCGATGATCTTCTGGGTCTTCCATGTCATCCGCGACTATGCGGCCACTCTGATTGCCGCGGAAAGCGACTATGCGCCGATGCTTCCCGCGCTGCTCGAAAAGGCCGAACGCCTCGAGCAGACCGCCGGGCCTTTCGATATCGCCTTCGGCCATAACGACCTTCTCGCCGCGAACTTCCTTGATGACGGCAAGCGTCTCTGGTTGATCGATTGGGACTACGCAGGTTTCAACACGCCGCTCTTTGATCTCGGCGGCCTCGCCTCGAACAACGAGTTTTCGGAAGGTGCCGAGCGGCAAATGCTGGAAACCTATTTCGGCCGGCCGCTGACGCGGGATCTCTGGCAGCGCTATAGCGCCATGAAATGTTCATCTCTGCTCCGCGAAACGCTTTGGAGCATGGTCTCCGAGATCCATTCGACCATCGATTTTAATTATGCGGCCTACACAGTCGAAAACCTCGCGCGCTTCGAGCGTGCCTACAAGGCATTTGAACAGGACCAGTAATATGGCGAAGGAATTACCGAAGACGGCGAAAGCTGTGGTCATCGGCGGCGGCATCATCGGTTGCTCGACGGCCTATCATTTGGGCAAGCTCGGCTGGACGGATACGGTGCTGCTCGAGCGCAAGAAGCTCACCTCCGGCACCACCTTCCATGCGGCGGGCCTCGTCGGTCAGCTGCGTACCAGCGCCAACATCACCCAGCTGCTTGGCTATTCCGTTGATCTTTACAAAAAACTTGAAGCCGAAACCGGTCTCGGCACCGGCTGGAAAATGAACGGTGGATTGCGGCTTGCCTGCAATGAAGAGCGCTGGACGGAGGTGAAGCGCCAGGCAACGACAGCGCAATCTTTCGGCCTCGACATGCGATTGCTCACTCCCCAGGAAGCCTTCGAACTCTGGCCGCTGATGACGATCGACGACCTTGTGGGCGCAGCCTATCTGCCGACCGACGGCCAGGCGAATCCTTCCGACATCACGCAGGCGCTGGCGAAAGGCGCCCGGATGTCCGGCATCTCGATCTTCGAGGATACGGAAGTTCTCGACCTGGAAATCGACAAAGGAAAGATCCGCGCCGTCATCACCGAAAAAGGCCGCATCGAATGCGAACGCGTCATCGTCTGCGCCGGTCAGTGGACCCGGGCTTTCGCTGCTCGTTTCGGCGTCAACGTGCCGCTCGTCTCCGTCGAGCATCAGTACATCATCACCGAATCCTTCGGCGTGCCTTCCAATCTGCCGACGCTGCGCGATCCGGATCGCCTCACCTACTACAAGGAAGAAGTTGGCGGGCTCGTCATGGGCGGCTATGAGCCAAATCCAATCCCCTGGGCGGTGAACGGCATTCCGGAAGGTTTCCATTACACGCTGCTCGACAGCAATTTCGATCACTTCGAGCAGATCATGGAGCAGGCGCTGGAGCGGGTTTCAGGCTTGCAGAAGGCGGGGGTCAAACAGCTCCTGAATGGACCGGAGAGTTTCACGCCGGATGGCAATTTCATTCTCGGCGAAGCGCCGGAGCTGAGGAATTTCTTCGTCGGCGCCGGGTTCAACGCTTTCGGCATAGCCTCGGGCGGCGGTGCCGGCATGGCGCTCGCCGAGTGGGTCGCCAAAGGTGAGCCGCCTTATGATCTCTGGCCGGTCGACATCCGCCGCTTCGGCCGCCCCCACTTCGATACCGACTGGGTGCGTACTCGCACGCTGGAGGCCTATGGCAAGCATTATACGATGGCTTGGCCTTTTGAAGAGCATTCGAGTGGTCGCCCCTGCCGCAAGTCGCCGCTTTACGATCGCCTCAAGGCTCAGGGCGCCTGCTTCGGCGAAAAGCTCGGCTGGGAGCGGCCGAACTGGTTCGCCGATCTCTTTGCCGACGAGGAGCCGAAGGACGTCTATACCTACGGCCGTCAGAACTGGTTCGATGCCGTCGGCCGCGAGCACAAGGCCGTGCGCGAAGCGGCTGTCATCTTCGATCAAACATCTTTTGCAAAGTTTGTTCTGAAGGGGAGGGATGCAGAGGCCGCGCTTTCGTGGATCGCCTCGAATGATGTCGCCAAGCCCGCCGGATCGCTCACCTACACGCAGATGCTGAACGACAAGGGCGGCATCGAATGCGACGTCACCGTCGCCCGCATCGCCGAGAACGAATTCTACATCGTTACCGGCACCGGCTTTGCCACTCACGATTTCGATTGGATCGCCCGCAATATTCCGGCAGATATGCGGGCCGAGCTTGTCGATGTGACATCGGCCCATTCGGTTCTTTCCCTGATGGGGCCGAATTCCCGCGCTGTCCTTGAGAAAGTCACTACCAGTGACGTGTCCAACGCCGCCTTTCCGTTCAGCCGGGTAAAGACCATCGGCATCGTCGGCTGCCCCGTCAGAGCTTTGCGGATCACCTATGTCGGCGAATTGGGCTATGAACTCCATGTCCCTGTCGAATATGCAACGACGGTCTATGATGCCTTGATGGCTGCCGGTAGTGGTTTCGGTCTCGTCAATGCCGGCTACCGTGCCATCGAAAGCTGCCGTCTGGAGAAGGGCTATCGCGCCTGGGGTTCGGATATTGGCCCAGATCATACACCGATCGAGGCGGGGCTCGCCTGGGCAGTCAAAACGAAGAAGAACATCGACTTCCGTGGTCGCAAGGCGATCGAGCGCCAGCTTTCAGGCGGTGTGAAAAAGATGCTCGCTTGCGTCGTGCCGGACGATCCGGAGACCGTCCTTCTCGGCCGCGAAACCATTTATCGGAATGGCAAACGTGTCGGCTGGCTTTCCAGCGGCGGCTTCGGCTACACGATCGGCAAACCGATCGGCTACGGCTATATCCGCAATCCCGACGGCGTGACCGAGGATTTCATGTTGTCGGGAACTTATGAACTGGACGTTGCGAGGGAGCGTATTCCCTGCACGGTGTCGCTGAAGCCGCTCTATGACCCGGAGATGAAGCGCATCAAGGCTTAATAGGTGTTTGCAATGCGGCTGTACTGCCAGATTTTGGCAAGCGCCCAACTTTCCGCTCATTCCTGTCCTTGTGACAGGAGCCCAGCCAGGGCGCGTCTCGCCGTGAATCACCCGCTTAAGGAGCCTTCAGCGCCCAATGACCTGGGCGCAGTGGCGGCGGAGTAACGCGGCGCGCCCCCACTCAAATCAACGGCAGCCTGCTATCCTGGATCAGAATCTCCAGCTTGTTCGCCACGTCCTCGGTCCAGGCGGCGTTTTTCGCCAGTGCCGCTGGGAATAGCCCAGGCAGGCCGAAAAGCGCCGCTGCTACCGCAGCGCCGTTTCGCGGAACATCTGTAAGGAGATCTGCGATTTCACCAGCTCTCGGATCACGCAATTCGTAACTTTTGCCGTTCCGGTCGGCGCCCAGCGCATAGCGCATCCAGGCGGCGACTGCGATTGCATAAGTCTCCGCCTTGCTGCCATGAGCAAGCGCTTCCGTTGCCGGCTCCAGGAGACGTTGCGGCAGTTTCTGCGTCCCGTCCATGGCGATCTGATAGGTCCGGTGCGCGATCGCCTTATTTGCAAAGCGCGCTATGAGTTCTTCCGCATAATGCTCGAGATTGATCCCTGGAACGGGATCGAGGGTCGCAGCTGCCGCGCTCATATGCCGCCGCGCAAGCGCTGCCAACCCGGCATCTTCCATGACATCGCGGATGTATTCATAACCACCTATATATCCAAGATAGGCGAGCAGGGAATGCGCCCCGTTCAGCATGCGAAGCTTCATCTTCTCGTAGGCCGAGACCTCCTCGACCATCAGCACGCCAGCCTTGTCCCAGCCCGGGCGGCCATTGGCGAAATGGTCTTCGATCACCCATTGCGTGAAGGGTTCGGTCTCGATCGCCGCGAGATCCTGCCGCCCCGTCAGGCGCTCGGCATCGGCATAGGTAACGTCGGTACTGGCCGGGGTGATGCGATCCACCATCGTGGAGGGAAAGGGGACGGTCCGTTCGATCCAGTCGTGCAACGAAGGATCGACGCGGCTCGCGAATTCGAGAACCAGGCGCTTGAGGACTGCGCCGTTGCTCGGCAGGTTATCGCAACTTAGCGGCGTGAAGGGCGCAATACCCTTTTTACGCCGACGCGCTAGCCCTTCGACAAGATAGCCGACAACGCCGCGCGGCGTTTGCGGATGGATAAGATCGGCGGCGATGTCGGGATGGTTGAGATCGAGGCCGCCGGTAAGGGTATCCAGACCATAGGCCTTCTCGGTCACCGTCAGGCTGACGATGCGGATTGCCGGATCTTCCAGGCGGGCAAGCAGCCCTGCCGGGTCTCGCGTTGCGACATGCGCCTTCAGGATCGGGCCGATCACCTGCCCTGTCGTTCCCGACGTATCGCGGATCAGCATCGTATAGAGGCCGTTCTGCTCGTTCAGGTGATCCGCGACATCGGCGGTGCGCAGGCTTGCGACTTCAATGCCCCACTCGCCGCCGGCGGCCGCAAGTGCCGCATCGGTAAAGGGTGCAAAATGCGCGCGGAAAAAGGCGCCCGGGCCGAGATGCAGGATGCCGCTTTTCAGCTTGCTTCGGTCATAGGCCGGAAGTTTTGCCGTCGGCGCGAGGCCCGTCAGGTTTTGCAGTCGATCCGTCACAACTTGTATGCCTTCTTCGCATTGTCATAGGAAAGTTCGCGCGCGACGATCTCGGCATCCTTCTTTGAAATCCGGTGCTCGGCTGCGAGCTGCGCCAGGAAGCGGCAGACCTCGCGGCGCCAGACGTCGTGGCGGGCGGGGATTGAAAGCAGTGCCCGCGTATCGTCGTTGAAGCCGGCGAGATTGGCAAAGCCGGCCGTTTCAACGACCTGGTCTAGATAGCGGCGAATGCCGTTCGGGCTGTCATGGAACCACCAGGGCGGGCCGATCATCAGGCACTCCCAGTGCCCGGCCATCGGTGCCAGTTCGCGGGCATAGGTCGTCTCGTCGAGTGTGAAGAGCAGAACCCTGAGACCGGACGCATGGCCGTATTTCGATAGCAGAGCGTTCAAGCCGCCGACCCAGTCCGTGCGTGTCGGAATGTCGGCGCCCATGTTCGGACCGCGCGTCTGGAAAAGGCCGCTGTCGGTGTTTCGGCGGGAGCCGGCATGAATTTGCATCACCATGCCGTCTTCGGCCGAGAGGCCGGCCATCTCCGTCATCATCTGGCCACGGAAAAGCTCGGCATTTGCCCCAGAAAGAGGACCTCTCAGGGCTTTGTCGAGCAGCGCCTGCTTGTCGGCGAGCGGTAGATCGGCGGTAAAGGCCGTCGGCACGCCGTGGTCCGTGGCCGTTGCGCCGAACTGGCGGAAATAGGCGCGGCGCTTGCGGTGCGCATCGACCATGCCATCCCACCGGGTAATGTCGGTGCCGGTGATTTCGCCGAATTGCAGGAGATTGGCACGGAAACCGACGGCATCCGGATCGGTGACGCTGTCCGGCCGGTATGTGGTGCGCACGCGGCCGATCCAGCCCTCAGCCGCCATCTTCTGGTGATGGGTCAGCGGGTCGAGCGCGCCTTCCGTCGTCGCAATCGTCTCGATACCGAAACGCTTGTGCAGCGCGCGCGGGCGGAACTCGGGCAGCGCCAATTGTGCGTTGATGTGGTCGTAAAGCTTATCGGCATTATCCGGGGTCAGCGGTTCGTCGCAGCCAAGCACGGCCGACATCGCATGATCGACCCAAAGACTGGAAGGCGTACCGCGGAAAAGGTGATGCTGTGCAGAAAATGCCCGCCAGATCGCCCGGCCCTCCGCGACCGGCTTGCCGTCGAGCCGCGGCACGCCGAGATCGTCCAGCTTGACGCCGACACTGTGCAGCATGCGGAAAAGATAGTGATCGGGAATGACAAGCAGCGAAGCCGCATCCTCGAAAGGCTTGTCCTCGGCAAACCACGAAGGTTCGGTGTGCCCGTGCGGGCTGACAATCGGCAGATTGCGAACCGCTTCGTAAAGCTCGCGCGCGATGGTTCGCGTTGCCGGATCGGCCGGAAAGAGCCGGTCCGGATGAAGAAAGCCGTTTCCTACATCCATCAGATTTCCTCCCTGATTAGACAGGGCCTATCCCACCTGGGCAAGGACGGCAAGCCCTATTAGTAACTAAACGGTTCACTTTCGGAATCGTTTTTTGCGAGCCTCGAAAGCATTGACGCAAAGACTTATTTCCGCTTTGGAAAGGCAGAAATTGCCGGGAGAAAACCGATGTCCGACGAGACGGGTCGAATCACCAAACTTGAGGAAATGGTCGCCCATCAGGCAAAGACGATCGACGAGCTTTCCGATCAACTCGCGGAGCAATGGAAGGTCGTCGAGCAGATGCGCACCAAGCTCGACCGGCTGACGGAACGCTTTCTGTCCCTTGAGGAGCAAACCCTCGAAGCCCCGGCGATCACCCGTCCGCCGCACTATTGACTGGCAGTAAAAGGGCGCCGCCGCCGGCGCCCTTTTACTTTCGGCTCAGAGATTGCCGATGCAGAGGTATTTCATTTCGAGATAATCGTCGACGCCATGGCGCGAACCTTCGCGGCCGTGTCCGGATTGCTTGACGCCGCCGAAAGGCGCCGTCTCCGTGGACATCAGGCCGGTATTGATACCGACCATGCCATATTCCAGCGCTTCGGCAACCTTCCAGACCTTCTTCAGATCGCCGGCGAAGAAATATGCGGCAAGGCCGAATTCGGTGTCGTTAGCCTGTTCAATCACCTCTTCAACAGTATCGAAGCGGAAGAGTGGAGCAACAGGACCGAAAGTTTCTTCACGTGCTACCTTCATGCCGCGGGCAACGCCGGTCAATACGGTCGGCGTGAAGAAGGTGCCGGCGCCTTCGATGCGCTTGCCGCCGGTCAGCACCCTGGCGCCCTTGGAAAGCGCGTCGCTGACGTGATCTTCGACCTTTGCAAGGCCCTGCGCGTCGATCAGCGGGCCGATCGTGACGCCTGCCTCGAAGCCGTCGCCGACGGACATGGCTTCGACCTTTGATGCCAGCTTGGCCGCAAATGCGTCGTAGACGCCTGACTGGACGTAGAGCCGGTTGGCGCAAACGCAAGTCTGGCCGGCATTGCGGTATTTGGAGGCGATCGCACCTTCGACGGCGGCATCGAGATCGGCATCGTCAAAGACGATGAAGGGTGCGTTGCCGCCGAGCTCGAGGCTCACCTTCTTGATCTGGTCGGCGCACTGGCGCATCAGGATGCGGCCGACTTCCGTCGAACCGGTAAAGCTGATCTTGCGCACTTTGTCGTTGCTGCAAAGTTCCTTGCCGATCGCCGGACCGTCTTCGCCGACAATGACGTTGAAAACGCCAGCCGGAATGCCGGCCTGTTCGGCAAGAACCGCAAGCGCGATCGCCGAGAGCGGGGTCTGCTCGGCGGGTTTCGAAACAACCGTGCAGCCGACAGCCAGCGCCGGAGCGATCTTGCGGGTGATCATCGCTGCCGGGAAGTTCCAAGGCGTGATGGTGCCGACGACTCCGACCGGCTGTTTGATAACGATCATGCGCTTGTCGTTGGAAGGAGCAGGGATCGTTTCGCCGTAGATGCGCTTGGCTTCCTCCGCATACCATTCGATATAAGCGGCGGCATAAAGGATCTCGCCGCGCGCCTCAGGAAAAGGCTTACCCATTTCCGCCGTCAGGATCGCCGCCAGCTCATCGGCGTTGGCAACCATCAGGTCGAACCACTTGCGCAGGATAGCGCTACGCTCCCTTGCAGGACGTGCTGCCCATGCAGGTTGCGCCGCATAGGCCGCGTCGATGGCTTTGCGGGTGTCGGCAGTACCCATGTCCGGCAGCGAGGCGAGCACTTCGCCTGTGGCCGGGTTCAAAACGTCGAAGGTTTTCGTTGCTTCGCCCCTCGTCCATTCGCCGTTGATGTATCCTAAGTCGCGGAGGAACGGCGAGGAAAAGGGCACATGCTTGGTCAGTGCAGTCGTGAATGACATGTCATTTACTCCGAAGGGCGGTTACTTGCCCGCACTTGCTTGAAGGATAGAGGCTTCGAGGATATCGAGCGCTTCGACGAAGATATTGTCCTGGATGGTGATCGGGGCAAGGAAGCGAATGACGTTTCCGTGCACGCCGCAGGTCAAAAGAATGAGACCCTTCTCCAGCGCGATCAGGCGGACCTTATTCGCGAAATCCGCGCTCGGCAGCTTTGTCGCCTTGTCGTTGAACTCGACGGCGTTCATGAAACCCGGGCCGCGGATGTCGACGATTTCCGGCACCTTGTCGCGCAGAGATTCCAACCGTTGCTTCAGGCGGCTGCCGAGCTGGTTGGCTCGGTTGCAGAGATCCTCATCTTTGATGACGTCGAGCACGGCATGCGCCGCGGCGATGCCGAGCGGGTTGCCGCCATAGGTGCCGCCGAGACCGCCAGGGGCAGGTGCATCCATGATCTCCGCGCGGCCGGTGACGGCAGCCAGCGGAAAGCCGCCGGCAAGGCTCTTTGCCATGGTCATCAGGTCGGGCGCGACCTCATGGTGGTCCATCGCAAACATCTTACCCGTGCGTGCAAAGCCCGTCTGCACTTCGTCGGCAATCAGCAGAATGCCGTGCTGGTCGCAGAGTTCGCGTAGCGCCTTCATGAATGCGACCGGCGCCGGATAGAAACCGCCTTCGCCCTGAACCGGCTCGATGATGATAGCGGCCACGCGCTGCGGATCGACATCGGCGGCGAAGAGCTTCTTCAGGGCGGCAAGCGACTGTTCAAGGGACACGCCATGCATCTCTACGGGGAAGGGCACGTGGAAAACATCGCCCGGCATCGCGCCGAAGCCAACCTTGTAGGGCACGACCTTGCCGGTCAGCGCCATGCCCATGAAGGTGCGCCCATGGAAGCCGCCGCCAAAGGCGATGACGGCGGAGCGGCCGGTCGCAGCACGCGCTATCTTCACGGCGTTTTCGACGGCCTCGGCGCCCGTCGTCACGAAGATCGTCTTCTTCGCAAAATTTCCGGGCGTCAGCGCGTTCAGGCGTTCGGCGAGATGCACGTAGCTTTCATAAGGCACGACTTGATGGCAGGTATGGGTGAAGTGATCGAGTTGATCTTTTACCGCGGCGATCACCCGCGGATGGCGGTGGCCCGTGTTGAGCACTGCGATACCGGCCGCGAAATCGATGTAGCGGCGTCCCTCCTTGTCCCAGATCTCGGCATTCTCCGCTCGGTCGGCATAGATCTGCGTGGTCATGCCAACGCCGCGCGAAATTGCGGCATTCTTCCGGTCCGTAAGGGTGATCGTGTCCATCGTGCTCGCGCTCCTGCGCTGGAAAGGGTCGAGGAATTATCTTGCATAATTTCTGCAAGGCATTTAGAAAATTCCTACATTTTTCCTGCAGGAAATCAAGCGGCATTTTTTGCTTCAAACATCACGCTTTTTGATGGATGCTCGCGCCAGAAGATTCTGACGCGCACAGCGCCTAAAACAAAACGGAATCAGGGATTTATTGCTTGATGAACAACAACGGTCCGGTGCGCTACAAGGTGGCCGAAGCGGCAAGGCTGGCAGGCATTTCCGCCTCCACGGCGCGCCTCTGGGAAAGCCAGGGCCTGCTCGTTCCCGGCCGCTCGGAAACAGGGCATCGGCAATACAGCGCCGAGGATGTCGCCCGTCTGAAGCGGATTTCGTGGTATCGCGTCGAGCGCGGCCTCAATCCGGCGGCGATCCGCGAGGCACTGGAAAGCGAGGAGCCATCGGCCGAATCCGCCGAGAGCAGCAGCACTTCCGACATCGGCCGCAGGCTCCGCAGTCTTCGCCATGCGGCGGGCAAGACGCTGGAGCAGGTGGCGAGCGATATGGGCATCACCTCCTCGACCCTGTCGACGCTAGAGCGCACGTCGCAGGGCGTCAGCTTCAAGACGCTGCACGATCTCGCGGAATATTACGGCACCACAGTCTCGCGCCTTTCCGGCGAGGAGAGCGAAGACGTTACCGCAATCATCCGTTCCGGCGAATGGCGCACCTGGCCGCAGACGACGCCCGGCGTTACGGTGCAACTGCTGGCCGAAGGCCGACGGATGATGGATTGCCATCGTTTCGTGCTGGCACCGGGGGCTGCCAGCGAAGGCGCCTACCGGCATGAAGGCGAGGAATTCATGCATGTGCTTTCCGGCCGCCTCGAACTCGTTCTGGATTCCGACCAGTTCTTCGATCTCGGTCCCGGTGACTCGCTCTACTTCGAAAGCCGCCGCTATCATTCCTGGCGCAATCGTCACGATGGCGAGACCGTGCTCCTGTGGATCAATACGCCACCGACATTCTAACTCTCGAAGAACGTTAAAGCGGTATCGCTACGGCTGCCTTTGCGCTATAGCGCGACGTGAGACATTGAAACGATAAGAGACAGCCATGGCCGCCACCATCCGTTACCACGAAGGCGATATTTCAGAGCCGGACGCCGCCCGTTATACAGGTGCGATCGCGATCGATACGGAAACGCTCGGCCTCGTGCCGCGCCGCGACCGGCTCTGCGTCGTGCAGCTTTCTCCGGGCGACGGCACCGCCGATGTCATCCGCATTGCCGCCGGACAGAAGGAAGCGCCCAACCTCGTCGCCATGTTCGCCGATCCGGCTCGCCAGAAGATATTCCATTATGGACGCTTCGATATCGCTGTGCTGTTCCACACCTTCGGCGTCACTACGGCGCCGGTCTTCTGCACCAAGATCGCATCGCGCCTGTGCCGCACCTATACGGATCGCCACGGCCTGAAGGACAATCTCAAGGAAATGCTCGACGTCGACATCTCCAAGGTGCAGCAGTCGTCGGATTGGGCAGCGGCGACCCTGTCGCCGGCGCAGCTCGAATATGCCGCCTCCGATGTGCTCTATCTGCATGCGTTGCGCGACAAGCTGACCGAGCGGCTGATCCGCGACGGCCGCATCGACCACGCAACCGCCTGCTTCGAATTCCTGCCGACCCGCGCCAAACTCGATCTGCTCGGCTGGGAAGAAGCGGATATCTTCGCCCATAGCTGAAGTCTTTAAGGCCAAAAACACGCCTGCGGCGGCCGGGCGGGATTTCATCCCCGCCCGGCCGTTAGCGTTTCATTAACGAGACTTCGGTAAGATTATCGCTAATTTTTATGCATTCGACGGTGCGATGACGCGCCATGCGGACAGGAGGATCTGCTGGAGAATGCGAGGGGCCGGATGAGCGCGGTCCTCTTGTGATCTGCTTCCATCGTCACTTTGCGACAAAAGGAGCATGCCATGTTGACTCCGGTTCGTGCAGCGTCAAATGCAAGCCTTTCCTCCCACGGCCAAACTGCGGTGATCGTTGCCAACGGGCTCGGTCGTTCAGTCGTTGCGCCGACGCCTGTCCAGGCAGTCGAAGCCACAGACCTCAATTCAGCGATTGCCGGCAAGCTCAATATCCTTCTCGCAGCCGCTCGCGAGCGCATGTTCGACGCGCTGCTCGATGCCATCAATGCCGCCTCCGGCGCGCTGCCGCTGCCGCGCCGGGAATTGGAAAGCAATCTCGCTTTTGCATCGCGTCTCGCAGAAGCCATCCAGAAGCTTCCGGCCGCCCGGATCAACGAGATCGAGACCCAGCTCGCGGGCGCCGGTCATACTCTGCCGCTGCGGTTGATTGCTGAGGCACTGAAGAATCCGGCCGGTCCGGAGGCAGCCCGCGTGATCGCCTATCTGGAAACGATCCGTTATAAGGATCGTGATCTGGCGGCCCGCGCCGTCGTTCGCTCCTATCGCCAGAACGATGCTTCGCCTCTGCGCCCGGAAGCACGGCCAAACATCGCAATCCAGGAAGAGAAACTGCTGCCAATCGCAAAGGCGCAGCAATCGCCCGTACGGGAAACTCAGGCCTCCATGCCAACCAAGAGTGCGTTGCCGCTTGCGCCAGCTGTGCTCATTGCCGAATTGGCGGAGCAACCGGTCAAAATCGTCGAGGCGGCATTTGAAGAGCCTGCGCGCGCAGAGGACAACCCTCTCGAATTCCGTGATGCGGTTGACGTGCAGGCCGAGGATCCGGTTTCGGCGGATACGCTGAAGTTGATCGACGAGCCAATAGACGTTGAAGCTCAGATCCCGGCGGTGCGCTCCGATCCTTCGGAGCCGGTTATTCCCAAAGTCTGGACCGGTGTTCTTGCCTCGATGACCGAAGAAGCTTCGGAGCTCATCGTTGCAATCATCGGCGAGCAGGAAACGGCAACACTCCTGGACGATTTGGCAGCGGTGCCGGGGACAACCGAGAGGCCAGCCGGCGACATGGTAGCCGAGGCAGAGCCGGCGCCGGCAGACATTTCCGAAGCCGCGGTCCCTGCGAAGCTGCAGCAGACAGTGGTGACTGCGCGGTTACCGGTTGCCGATTCCACGCAGATTGTCCACCAGCAGAAAGACATCGTCGCGCAGCCGCAGGTTCTTCCTGCCGATATTGCAGAGGCCGTGCAGAAGTCAGGTTTGCTGAAGCCAATTGATGGGATGCCATACGCCCAGCATCCTTACCAGTTCGCCAAGGACGGTGCCCCACGCCGCGACGGCGAAATGCATCGTCGCGACTACGAAGGCAGTGGCTCCGAGGGCGAGCAGCAGGCCAACACAGGCAGCGAGCATCAGGACGCAGAGGCTGAAGGCGAGCAACGAGCGGAAGGTGTCACGCCGCAGGATCTGCCCGAGGTCGACGCCACAGCATCAGGCAATACCGTCGCCGATCCGGTTTACGCACTCTATCAGCGCATGGCCGGCTGGGAATAAGCAAACAAAAAACCCGCCGGATCGCTCCAGCGGGATCTTGATTTCAAAGGCTTGACGATTACTCGCCGCGGTTCTTCAGAGCCGCGCCAAGGATGTCGCCGAGCGAAGCGCCGCTATCGGATGAACCGAACTGAGCGACAGCTTCCTTCTCTTCTGCGATTTCCAGCGCCTTGATGGACAGCATTATCTTGCGGTCCTTCTTGGAGAAGTTGGTGACGCGGGCGTCAACAACCTGGCCAACCGAGAAGCGTTCCGGACGCTGCTCGTCGCGGTCACGCGAGAGGTCTGCGCGGCGGATGAACGAAGTGATGTCTTCGTGGTCGACGAGCTTCACTTCGATGCCGCCGTCGTTGACTGCGATGACTTCGCAGGAAACGACTGCATTCTTGCGCAGGTCGCCGGAAGCAGCTGCTTCGCCAACCGCATCCTTGCCGAGCTGCTTGATGCCGAGCGAGATGCGTTCCTTCTCGACGTCGACGTCGAGAACAACTGCCTTGACGACGTCACCCTTGTTGAACTCTTCGATGACCTGCTCGCCCGGACGGTTCCAGTCGAGGTCGGAGAGATGCACCATGCCGTCAACGTCGCCGTCGAGACCGATGAACAGGCCGAATTCGGTCTTGTTCTTGACTTCGCCTTCAACTTCAGTGCCGGCCGGATGATTGCGGGCGAATGCTGCCCACGGATTTTCCAGCGTCTGCTTGAGGCCGAGCGAAATACGGCGCTTGGACGGATCGACTTCGAGGACGACGACTTCGACTTCCTGGCTCGTGGACAGGATCTTGCCGGGGTGTACGTTCTTCTTGGTCCAGGACATTTCCGAGATGTGGATCAGGCCTTCGATGCCCGGCTCCAGCTCGACGAACGCACCGTAGTCGGTGATGTTCGTGACTGTACCGGAAATCTTCTTGCCTTCCGGATACTTGGCCTGGATGCCATCCCACGGATCGCTCTCGAGCTGCTTCATGCCAAGCGAGATGCGGTGGGTTTCCTGGTTGATGCGGATGATCTGAACCTTGACCTGCTGGCCGATGTTCAGGATTTCCGACGGATGGTTCACACGGCGCCATGCCATGTCGGTGACGTGCAGCAGGCCGTCGATGCCGCCCAGGTCAACGAATGCACCGTAATCGGTGATGTTCTTGACGACGCCGTCAACAACCTGGCCTTCTTCGAGGTTCTGAACGATTTCAGAACGCTGCTCGGCACGGGACTCTTCCAGAACCGTACGGCGCGAAACCACGATGTTGCCGCGGCGCTTGTCCATCTTGAGGATTTCGAAGGGCTGCGGGTTGTGCATCAGCGGGGAAACGTCGCGGATCGGACGGATATCGACCTGAGAACGCGGCAGGAAGGCGATCGCACCGTCGAGGTCGACCGTGAAGCCGCCCTTGACCTGGTTGAAGATTACGCCTTCGACGCGCTCGCCGGCTTCGAACTTTGCTTCAAGCTTGATCCAGCTTTCTTCGCGGCGAGCCTTCTCGCGCGACAGAACCGCTTCGCCAAGCGCGTTTTCGATACGCTCGACATACACTTCAACTTCGTCGCCGACCTTCAGCGAACCATCCTTGGCTTTCGCGCCGAATTCCTTGAGCGCGATGCGGCCTTCGACCTTCAGGCCGACGTCGACAACGGCGACATCTTTTTCGATGCCGGTGACGATGCCCTTGGTGACATAGCCTTCAGCCAGATCGTTCTTGGCAAAGGACTCTTCGAGAAGGGCCGCGAAATCCTCGCGAGAGGGAGTAGCTACTGACATAAAATCTCCTGCGTGACCTTTGATACTGACAAGGCCCACGTATGCGCCGGTTGGTTCGTGTTAAACGGGCCTGAACCCAGTCCGCCTCCTTGCAAGGAAGCAATCCGGCGCTTGGACGGAATTTCAGGCTTTTAATAAAGCGCTTCCCGGCAAAAGCACGGAACGATCGCTCGAATTCAGTTATTTCGGCTCAATGCTGCGTCGATGATCGATTTCGCAGCTTGAAACGCGGCCTCTATACTCATTTCCGACGTATCAAGCAAGTGTGCTTCTTCCGCTGGTTTCAAGGGGCTGTCGGCCCGTCCCATATCGCGCTCGTCGCGCCGCTTCACGTCCTCGAAGATCGCATCGAAATCCGCCGTTCCTCCCTTGCCGATGATCTCCTCGTAGCGGCGCCTGGCGCGCACCTCCGGGGAAGCCGTCACATAAAGCTTCACCGGCGCATCCGGGCAGACGACGGTGCCGATATCACGTCCGTCGAGCACTGTTCCCGGAGCCTTTTCCGAAAACCGCCGCTGCGCCTCCACCAGCGCCCGGCGTACGGCCGGCATGACGGCAATCTTTGAGGCGGCTTCGCCGATCTCATGCTTTGAAAGTATATCGCGTTCGAGGTCGGCCAGTTCAACCTCGCGAGCGATCTTTTCGGCGACCTGCTCGTTATCGAGCGGCAGGCCGGCGTCGAGCAACGCCTTCGCAGCCGCTCGATAAGTCAGGCCAGTATCGAGATGATGAAAGCCGTACTCATCGGCGATCTGCCGCGAAAGGGTGCCCTTGCCCGCGGCTGCGGGTCCGTCGATGGCAATTGTAAATGTCTTGCTCAATGGTTTCCTTCCAGCCTGCCGGAGCGCTTCACAAGATCCAGCATCTCGGCCTCACCAGTCGTCCCGCCGACGCCTGTCGCCACGCCTTCGCGACCTGCGACCGGCCTGTTTTGGCTGACCTTCCACTTGCCTTCGATCGCCGCAATCTCGAGTTCGACGCCGATGATGCCTTTCAGTTGCGCTCGGATAAAATCCTCAGGTGCGTCGACGACCCATGGATGGGCGCGGATCAGCTGGTGCTCTGTCGCCAGATCATCTTCCCTGAAATGGGGTGATTGATACATCTGTTTCTCGATGATTTATCGTTTCCGGCGCTACCTAACACAATGTTATTTACCGGTCATCTGACGATCATTTCACCATACTGATTGCAGCGCGAAGTTTTAGCTTTGACATCGTTGGCCGCAACGATTATGGGGACCGGCTTATAAATTCCGATGAAACGCCGGTTTGAACGGCATTTGCCGAATTTAGCATTCGGCCATTCTCACGAGGCTTATAGTGGCGAAAGCGGAACTTGGAACCAAGCGTACCGATCCGGAAACCGGCAAGAAATTCTACGATCTGAACCGGGACCCGATCGTTTCTCCTTATACCGGAAAGTCCTACCCATTGTCGTTCTTCCAGGAAACCTCGGCCGCAGCAGCCGAGATCGCCGAAGAAGATGAGGTTCAGGAAGTCGATACCGAAAACACCGAAGTCGAACTCGTATCGCTGGAAGACGCTGATGAAGGCGCATCCGGCGATGATATCCCAGATATCGGCGATGACGACGTCGAAATCGAAGGCGATGACGACGATACCTTCCTCGAAGCCGACGAAGACGATGAAGACGACGACATGAGCGACATCATCGGCGTCACCGGCGACGAAGACGAAGTCTGATCGTAAAGCGCGGCCCGGACGACAAAAAGTCTCCGGGCCGTTTTTTTGGGCTTGCCATCTGCGAAAACCGCAAGTAAGAAGCCGCCACTCCGCCAGGCATATGCCACGGAGTATCCCAGGACCGGCAAAATACCGGACCACCCTGATGGGGCTATAGCTCAGCTGGGAGAGCGCTTGCATGGCATGCAAGAGGTCAGCGGTTCGATCCCGCTTAGCTCCACCAAATTATCCAAGCAAAACCCGACTACGAATTTGTGGGCAAGCAACGGGAAGTACGAGCGACTTCTTGTGTAGTTCTCCGAGCCGCGTTGTTGTTCGCCAGCTATCAGGGGCCTAATCTCGTGAGTGGAACCATTGATCATCACAAAAAGTTTACGGGTTGCGGATATTGCAGTTATTGCGGATATTGCGAATACTGATTCGCACTGCTATATCCTCCTAAAAATTATAAAAAAAAGGATGTCACCAATGTCGCAACTGCTAGAACGCCCAATCCTGCCGTCGGCGGACGATACTGAATTGGCCGCCGAGGCCAGTCGCTACATTTCACGTGCGAAGCATGAAGGTGCTGAACTTCGAGTTCAAGTTGATGGCGGGGAGCTCCTAAAGCTTCCCAAGGCTGTCAGCGAGTTACTGTATCATCTCCTAACTGAAATGGCTCAGGGTAATGCTGTAACTTTGATACCCGTCCATGCTGAGCTGACAACTCAGGAGGCGGCAGATCATCTTAATGTGTCGCGGCCCTACCTGATCAAACTTTTGGAAGAGGGGAAAATCCCATTCCATATGGTTGGAAGCCATCGCCGAATAAAGTTTAGCGACCTGGACGGTTTCCGTCGAAAGGCTGAGGACGAAAGAAAACGGCTCATGGACGAGCTGGCGAGCCAGGCCCAAGATTTGGGGATGGGCTATTAAGAAGTCTAGTTACACAGTCATCCTTGATGCTTGCGTCTTGTATCCCGCGCCGCTGCGAGATTTCCTTATGGAACTCGCTGCGGCGGGACAATTCAGAGCAAAGTGGTCAGATGAGATCCACGATGAATGGACACGAAACGTACTGAAAAACCGTGACGACCTTACAATTGAGCAACTCGGTCGCACCAAGGATTTGATGAACGCAGCGGTGCCAGACAGTGTGGTCGATGGCTATAGTGATCTTGTGCCTGCGCTTGCGCTTCCGGACCCAGACGATCGGCATGTCCTGGCAGCGGCGATAGTCTCAGCGAGCGACGCCATAGTCACGTTTAATCTCTCAGACTTTCCTAGGAAGACCGTTTCACAGTACGATATCGAAGTCCTCCACCCGGACGATTTCATCCATCACCAATTTGGCCTGAACAATGCCGGCGTGATAATCGCCGCGCAACATTGTCGAGCTCGTTTGAAAAACCCGCCTAAGACGGCATCCGAATATTTAGAAACACTAGAGCGTCAGGGGTTAGCAAAGAGCTGCAACGGGAACTCTTAAGTTTGTGGCGCCGCATACCTGATCCGGCCGTTGTCGACAAACAACCCCGTCTCGTGTTCGTTACCGCTTCGCACCCAGTCACGCGCGTCGGTTCGATAGCTCCACCAAGATCTCCAGATTTCACGTTAATATTCGGTGCTGGTCGGCGTGTTGTCGTTTCCCAAGCAAACCATTCTAGCAGCTGCCCCGCAGTTTAAAGCGGCTAGTCTCATACCCGACCCTTGCCATGAACTGCCGTTCGGCATAGCTCTGCCCCAATGCCCCGAATCCGGATATTCGATGCCCCACAAGGTTTCCCTTTCCCGTCTGAAGCTGACCGACTTCCGTAACTACGCGGCGGCTTCGCTCGTGCTCGACGGGCGGCATGTCGTGCTGACGGGGGATAACGGTGCCGGCAAGACCAATCTGATGGAGGCGGTTTCCTTCCTCTCGCCTGGCCGCGGTCTTCGCCGTGCCACCTATGCAGATGTCACGCGGGTCGGGGCCTCCGCGGGGTTTTCGATCTTCGTCGAGCTTGACGGCATGGAAGGTGAGGTCGAAATCGGGACTGGCATTGATGCTAGCGATGAAAATACCAGCCGCAAGCTGCGCATCAACGGCACGCCGGCAAAGACGGCCGACGAGTTGACGGATCATCTGCGCGTGCTCTGGCTGACGCCTGCCATGGATGGCCTTTTTGCCGGCGGATCTTCAGACCGGCGCCGCTTTCTCGACCGCCTCGTGCTGTCGCTCGATCCCGCACACGGTCGCCGCGCCACCGATTTCGAGCGCGCCATGCGCAGCCGCAACAAGCTACTGGACGACGGCCGTTTCGATCCCGCCTGGCTCTCGGGCATCGAAGAGCAGATGGCAAGCCTCGGCATCGCCATGGCGCTTGCACGCGAGGAAATGCTCGGCCTGCTTGCCCGCCTGATAGAGGAAACGCGCGAAACCTCGCCTTTCCCCTCCGCCACACTCGAGCTTTCCGGTTTCATGGATGGCCAGTTCGCGCGCCCTTCCGTAGACCTGGAGGATGAATATGCCGCGATGCTCGCTGAAAACCGCTATCGCGACGCGGCCGCCGGCCGCACGCTTGACGGCCCGCACCGAGCCGATCTGCTGGTCCGGCACCGCGAAAAGCAGATGGAGGCGGAGCGTTGCTCGACGGGCGAACAGAAGGCGCTGCTTGTCGGCCTGATCCTCGCCCATGCCAAGCTCGTCGCCAATCTCACCGGCCATGCGCCGATTCTGCTTCTCGACGAAATCGCCGCCCATCTCGACGAGGCCCGCCGCGGCGCGCTCTTCGATCTCATTGATGCGCTTGGCGGCCAGGCCTTCATGACCGGCACCGATCGCTCGATGTTTTCTCTCCTCGGCGACCGCGCTCAATTCTTCACTGTTGCCGAGGGCCGGGTCTTCGAATGACGGATGCCGCTTTCCCCGCGCCTTCAGGCCATGATAGCATTGCGTCCATGGAACCTTTGAGCCCGGAAGAAATCGCAAGATATCAGCGTCATATTCTGTTGCCTGAGATCGGCGGGGCGGGTCAGCAGAGACTGAAGGCCGCGCGTGTGCTGGTAATCGGCGCGGGCGGGCTTGGCGCACCTGTTCTGCAATATCTGGCAGCTGCCGGGATCGGCACACTCGGCATTGCCGATGACGATCGCGTTTCGCTCTCCAATCTGCAGCGGCAGGTCATCCATGACTCCGGCACAATTGGCGAACTGAAGACGGAAAGCGCCGCCTTTGCAATCGCCCGGCTGAATCCGCATGTGAACATCATCCGCTTCGAAGAGCGCTTTTCGTCGGAGTCCGCCCGCCGGCATCTTTCTGGCTTCGATTTGCTGATCGATGCGTCGGACAATTTCGAGACGCGTTACGCCGCAGCCGATGCCGCTGAGAAAGCGGAAATTCCGCTCGTGAGCGGCGCTGTCGGCCGTTTCGACGGTTCCTTGACTGTGTTGAAACCTTACGAACGAGCCGAAGATGGCGCGCTCAACCCCGCCTATCGCGATCTCTTTCCGGAAATCCCGCCGGAGGGCCTCATTCCCGCCTGCGCCGAAACCGGCATCATCGGAGCACTGACCGGTGTCATCGGCACGCTGATGGCGATGGAGGCGATCAAGCTCATTACCGGCGCCGGCGAACCGCTTATCGGCCGGTTGCTGCTCTACGATGCGCTTTCTGCCCGTTTCGACAGCGTCCGTTACAAGCGCCGCCGCGCGCAAGGGCCGAGCGTTTCATGAACATCGTCCGGATCGATGAGAATTTTCACCGCTGGAACGAGTTGCTGCAACTAATCCTCTCGTCCTTCGCCTATATGAATGGCCGCATCAATCCGCCGTCTTCGGCCTTGAGCCTGACACCGCAATCGCTTGCCGAGAAGACCCTAAACGAGATCGGCTACGTCGTGCTTGAAAACGAGGATTTGCTTGGCTGCATGTTCTTGAGGCCTGAGCCGGGATGTCTTTATCTCGGCAAACTCGCGGTCGCGCCGGAGGCGCAGGGCAGGAGTATCGGCAGGCTGTTGCTGCAGGTAGCCGAGGCGGCTGCGAGAGAGCGCCTGCTATCTGCGCTGCGGCTCGATACGCGCATCGAATTGACCGGCAACCATTCAGTCTTTGCCGCCTGGGGCTTTGCGAAGACGGCCGAAAAATCTCATCCGGGTTTCGATCGGGTCACCTATATCGAAATGCGCAAGGTTCTCGCCGTTTAGCGGCCGGGCAGTACGCGATTCGGCGGTCGGTGGCCGTCGATGAAGGTGCGGATGTTGATAATCACCTTGTCGCCCATATCGATGCGGCCTTCGATCGTTGCCGAACTCATGTGCGGCAGCAGCACCACCTTGCCCTCGTTCGCAAGTTTGACAAGCTTCGGGTTGACGGCAGGTTCGTTTTCGAAAACGTCGAGGCCGGCGCCGGCGATCTTTCCCTCCCTCAGGCATTTGATCAAGGCGCTCTCATCCACGACGTCACCGCGCGCCGTGTTGACGATATAGGCTGTCGGCTGCAGCAGCGCGAGGCGGCGAGCGGAAATCAAGTGAAAGGTTGCGGGCGTCGAAGGGCAATTGATGGAAACGATGTCGACCCGTGCCAGCATCTGGTCGAGGCTTTCCCAATAAGTCGCCTCTAGTTCGTCCTCGGTCGCCGGGCTCACCCGTTTGCGGTTGTGATAGTGGATCGACAGGCCGAATGCCTTGGCGCGGCGCGCGACGGCCGTGCCTATCCGGCCCATGCCGACGATGCCGATGCGCTTGCCGTGAATGCGCCGGCCGAGCATCCAGGTCGGCGACCATCCGGCCCATTCGCCGGGCTTGTCGGTAAGCACCCGTGCACCTTCGCCGAGGCGCCGGGGCACGGCGAGGATCAGCGCCATGGTCATGTCGGCCGTGTCCTCGGTCAGAACATTCGGCGTGTTGGTGACGGTAATGCCCCTGCGGGCTGCCGCCTCGACGTCGATGTGGTCGGTGCCGTTCGAAAAGCTCGCTATCAGCTTCATTTGCGGCCCGGACTGCTCGATAAGAGCGGCATCGATGCGGTCCGTCACCGTCGGCACCAGGACGTCGGCTGTCTTTACGGCCTCGATGAGTTCAGCGGCGGAGCGTGGCGAATCATCGATATTGAGCTCGGCGTCGAAAAGTTCCCGCATGCGGGTTTCCACCGCATCCGGCAGTTTCCGGGTGATGTAAACCTTCGGTTTTTTCTTTGATGTCATCGCGGCCGGCCATGCCTTGTTCAGAGGTCTTTAACCAAGACGGGGGATAATTTTCCCGTCTCGGGCATTTTCTACCAGACCCACACGCGAAGACAAACAAAACTCGCGGGTAGCGTTAGGTGAATTTCAAAGCCCGGCGGCAAGCAGGCTGGATCTGCTGGCGTACTTGAGCGAACGGAAATCTCCATGCGTGGAAAATATTTGAAGGTCTGCCTCGTCTTTGCGGTTGGTCTGATGTTTGCGGGGGAAGCCGTCGAACCCGCGTATGCGCAGGTGGCAAAGGGCCCGAGCGGCCTGCCGCTTCCGCGGTTCGTCTCGCTGAAGTCCAAGCGCGTCAATCTGCGCATCGGCCCGGGAACGGATTATGCCGCGTCGTGGATGTATCTGAAAGCCGGCCTGCCGGTCGAAATCATCCAGGAATACGACAACTGGCGCCGTATCCGCGATGCGGATGGCACGGAAGGTTGGGTCAACCAATCGCTGCTGTCAAGTCAGCGCGCGGCGATTGCCGCACCGTGGATGAAGGGCAAGGGCAAGTTCGTCTATGTCAACATGCGCCGTGAGCCGCAGTCGTCAGCGACCGTGGTTGCCAAGCTGGAGCCGGGTGTGATGATCCATATCGCTGAATGCAACGGCGATTGGTGTCATGCCGAAGCCGACAGCGCCGAAGGCTGGGTGGCGCAGTCGGAAATCTGGGGCGCTTACCCGGGCGAAGCTTTCAAATAAGCTGCGCGTCGCGGGCGGCTTCGGAAAGCGATTTCATCGGCCGCGGTCCGATCTGCTGAATGACGATCCCAGCTGCAAGGCAGCCAAGCTTGCCGCAATCTTCCAGCGTCCGTCCCTGCGTGTAACCATAGAGGAAGCCTGAAGCGAAGAGGTCGCCGGCACCGGTCGTATCGACCACTTCCTTGATGCGGATCGCATCGACATACCAGCGCTCGTTGCCCTTCAGCATAACGGCGCCGTTTTCGCTCATCGTCACGGCCGCGATCTTGCAATCCTTGGCGATCTTGTTGAGCGCCACCTCGAAATCGTCCGTCTCATAGAGCGCGAGTACTTCCTGCCGGTTGGCAAACACGATGTCGACAGTGCCGGAGCGCATGAGGTCGAGGAACTCCGCGCGGTAGCGATCGACGCAGAAGCTGTCCGAAAGCGTCATGGAGACTTCGCGGCCGTTCTCATGGGCGATGCGGGCGCATTCGCGAATCGCTTCCTTGGCGCGCGGCGGATCCCAGAGATAGCCTTCGAAGTACGTCACCTTGGCTTGTGCCACGACCTCGGGCTCGACATCCTCCGGGCCGAGTTCGACGCAGGCGCCGAGATAGGTATTCATCGAGCGTTCGCCGTCATCCGTGACGAAGATCATCGAGCGCGCGGTCGGTGGGAACGTGCCCTTTGGTTTCGTCTGGTAATGTACGCCCTGTGCCCGGATGTCGTGCGCGAAAATCTCGCCGAGCTGATCCTCCGCTACCTTACCGAAATAGGCGGCCCTGCCGCCGAGGCTTGCAACGCCCGCTGCCGTATTGCCGGCGCTGCCGCCTGAAGCTTCGAGCGCCGGCCCCATGCGCGAATAGAGAAGTTCGGCGCGGGCGGCGTCGATAAGGTTCATCGCCGCCTTGGTGATATTGTTGTCAATGAGGAACTGGTCGTCGCAGCGCGCGATGATATCGACGATGGCGTTGCCGACAGTCAGAACATCGAATTTTGTCATGAAAGGGAAGGTTCCGGATTAGATGATAGCCGGGATCCGGTCTTACCGGAATTTCCGGGCTTTGGAAGAAAAAACGCCGCCAGTTGCCCATTTCTTCGCAAATGCCGTCGATCCGTCATGTCGTTGTCACCTTGAGCTTTTAGACACGATCACAAGCAGACCGGCATGAGCAGCCTTTGGGTTGCGGCCGGATGAGAAGGGATGATGCCCTTCGACTGTGTACCGGAGCAGGCGCTGACCACGGATGAACTGGCAGCACCGGAACCGGGTGTCCGGCCAGTCCGGATGCGGAAAAGCGGGCAGTGCCCGCTTTTTTTGTTCCTGCCGTCCGGTTCGTTGCGCGCCTCTTTTGCCAATCCATTTGTCAACGAAGAAGTTTTGCTGCTAGAGCAGGATATCCCCGCGCAAGGCATCCCTCCGCATGATAGCCATCATTTTTGACGTCCTTCCCATCTTCATCATGATCCTGATCGGCTGGCTGATCGTCAAAACTGGACTGATGAAGGCAGATGTCGGCGACGCCTTGAGCGATTTCGTTTTCAAGATTGCCGTCCCACTGCTCCTTTTCCGCACGATTGCCGAAGCGGATTTTCATGGCGCTTCGCCATTTCGTCTCTGGATCGCTTATTTCTCCGGCGTTGCGGTGACCTGGACGGCGGGCCACATCGCAGCGACCCGTTTTTTTGGCCGTGATGATCGCATCGGCGTGCTTGCCGGCGTTTCGTCGGCATTTGCCAATACGATCTTCGTCGGTCTGCCGCTTGTTCAACGCACGGTCGGCAATGAGGGCCTTGTACCGCTTTCCATCCTCATCGCCGTGCATCTGCCGGTCATGATGGTCATCGGCACGATCATGATGGAGCGGGCGGAGCGGAAGATTGCGGGCAAAGGCGAACGCAGCATGCTGAAACTCTTTCGCCAGATCGGTCTCAATCTTGTCCGCAATCCGCTCGTTATCGGTCTTGTCGCAGGTGCCGCGGTTCACCTTGCAGGTCTTCCAATGCCGCTGCCGGTGGCGTCCATTGTCGACCAACTGGCGGGCGTTGCTGGGCCTGTGGCCCTGGTATCTCTGGGCATGGCGCTCGAGAAGTATGGCGTTTCCGGCAATGTCGGCATTGCCAGCGTCACATCTGCCTTCAAACTGGTGTTGCTTCCATGCTGCGTCTGGGCCGCAAGCCATCTGGTTGGATTGACCGGCAGTTGGACCGCGGCGCTGGTGCTGATCGCCGCTGTTCCCACCGGCGTCAACGCCTGGCTGATCGCCAACCGTTTCGGCGTCGGCCACAGCCTCGCGGCCTCCACCATCACGGTCACGACAGCACTCGGCGCCATTTCGGTTTCGCTCTGGGCCTACCTGCTCGGCGCCTGATCGCAACAAAAAAGCCCGGCGTCGGCCGGGCTCTCGATTCCGTCGGAAAGCTTTGAACGATTACTGCGTAACGGTGTCAGGCGCGTTCGGATCCGGCAACGGAACCGGTGCGTCTGCCAGCGTGTGCAAGTAAAGGATCACGTTCGCGCGGTCCTGTTCCTTCGGCAGACCGGCAAAGCCCATGGCCGTGCCCGGAATCTGCTTTTTCGGTGCCAGCAGGAAGTGGTTCAGGTGATCGAAGGTCCACTTTTCGCTGCCGCCCTTGGAGAAATCCTTCATGGGGGAGGAATAGGCGAAGCCCTCATGCGAAGCGATCGGACGATCGACGAGACCATAGAGGTTCGGGCCGACTTTGTTTGGCCCTCCCTTGGTCACGTCATGACAGGACTGACACTTCTTGAATACCGTTTCGCCTGCCTTGGCATCGGCGCTGGCAAGAAGCTTGGCGATCGGAACCACAGCTGCTGCAGGTGCAGCCTCGCCACCGCCGGCAGCGGGTGCCTCTTCCGCAACGATGGCGAAACCTTCCTTCTCCGGCGCTTCGGAGTGGAAGATCCCTTCGGACGCGATCGAGACTGACATCAGGACGAAAATCGTTCCGAGCAGCGCCCCAACGCCCATATTGACATAAGAATTCATCTGCAATGCTCCCCGTGCAGTCGGCAGACCCTGAATAGGCACCATCTTGAAATCGCGCGGAACCTATGTCTTTTGGCAGTTCGTTGCAACTGTCTAAATGGTCTTGTACGTGAGACTTTTTGACACTTTCCCGCCTGGAATAGAAGGTCCGAACGATGACTGCTTCAAATTTAGATGACGTGCTGGTTCTGATCCCCGCCCGCATGGCGTCCACCCGCCTTCCCGGCAAGCCGCTGGCCGATATTTGCGGATTGCCGATGATCGTCCAGGTCGCTTTGCGAGCGAAGGAAGCGGAGATCGGCCGTGTCGTCATCGCGGTCGACGACGAGGAGGTTTTCGAGGCGGTTTCGAAGGCCGGCTTCGAAGTCGTTATGACCCGCAAGGATCATCAATCCGGCTCCGATCGCATTTTCGAAGCCTTGCACAAGGTCGACCCGGACGCGAGCGCCAGGATCGTCGTCAACGTCCAGGGCGATCTACCGACCATCGATCCCGAAACGATCCGCGCTGCATTGCGCCCGTTGGAAGAGGAGACCGTCGATATCGCGACGCTCACCGTCGAGATCACTGATGAGGAAGAGAGGACCAATCCGAACGTTGTCAAGGTCGTGGGGTCTCCGCTCTCCGAAACGCGTCTTCATGCGCTCTATTTCACCCGCGCGACAGCACCTTATGGCCAAGGGCCGCTCTATCACCATATCGGCCTATATGCATATCGCCGGGCTGCGCTCGAGAAATTCGTCTCGCTCGGACCGTCGGCCCTTGAGAAGCGCGAATCCCTGGAGCAGCTTCGCGCGCTCGAAGCCGGCATGCGCATCGACGTGGAGATCGTTAAAACCGTTCCGCTTGGGGTCGATACGCCGGCCGATCTCGATAAAGCCCGCCGCATTCTTTCGGCAAGGAAGGCATGAAGGACATCGTCATGAACATCAAGACCAATCGAATCTCGTTTCAAGGCGAATTCGGCGCGAACTCCGACATGGCCTGCCGTGACATGTTCCCGACAATGGAGCCGTTGCCTTGCCAGACATTTGAAGACGCCTTCATGGCGGTCGACAACGGTGATGCCGATATTGCGATGATCCCGATTGAAAACACGATCGCGGGCCGAGTCGCCGATATCCACCACCTCCTGCCGGAGTCGCGGCTGCACATCATCGCCGAATACTTCATGCCGATCCGTTTTCAGCTGATGGTGCTGCCCGGAGTCGCGAAGGACGAAATACGCACCGTGCACAGCCACATCCACGCGCTGGGTCAATGCCGCAAGATCGTGCGGGCAAATGGCTGGAAGCCGGTGATTGCGGGAGATACGGCAGGTGCCGCGAAGCTCGTCAAGGAAACCGGCGACCGAACCATGGCGGCGCTTGCGCCGCGTCTTGCCGCCGAACTCTATAGCCTCGACATCGTTGCCGAAAATGTCGAGGACACCGAGAGCAATGTTACGCGCTTCGTCGTGCTCTCGCGCGACGAGGAATGGGCAAACCGCAGCTCCAAGGAAGAAAAGATCGTCACGACCTTCGTCTTCAACGTCCGCAACATCCCGGCCGCGCTCTATAAGGCTCTGGGTGGTTTCGCGACGAACAACATCAACATGACGAAGCTAGAAAGCTATCAGCTGGGTGGCAAATTCGTGGCGACGCAGTTTTACGCCGATATCGAAGGCGATCCGAACGATGCCCATGTGCGCCGGGCTTTGGAAGAGTTGCGGTTCTTTTCAGAGAATGTCCGCATTCTCGGGGTCTACAGAGGCCACCCGATGCGCGGCCAACTGCACAAGTGAGGAAGGGCGCCGGCGGCGCCCTTCCTGCTCTTTCACTTGTCGGGTTCGCAGACGCGCAACCGGTGGCCGTCCGGATCGAGCGCGACAAAGGTCGGGCCGAAATCGAGATCGGTCAGCTCCTGAGCAATTGGCAGACCGCGCTTTCGCCAATCCTCGTATTGTTTGGCAACGGCATTTTCGCCAGCCACCATGAAGGCGACCTCGCCGCGATTGCCGATCGCGGAAGGTTGCGGCTCGACCGTGCTGCGCCGCCACAGCCCGAGCGTGAAGCCGCCGTCGAGCGGGAACGCGACGAAATTCGGCGCGGCTACCCCGGGTTCGCGGCCGAGCAGATCCTTGTAAAAGATCGCACTTTCGGCAGGATCCTTGACGTAAAGAATGATGAGGTTCGGGCTGGTCATATCGGTGTCCCTCGTATTTGGAAAAGGTTTCGCAGATTCAGCGCTTGCCGGCGTCTAACGACGGCAAGCGCTAAAGCCGCCGCTGATGCGGCGGCGCTACGTCGGTTAGACGGTTTAGTGAATTCAGTTGCTCTCGTGGTGTGGGTGGTTCCAGTCCATGAACCCGATATCGCGCTTCATGTAATCGGACATCGCATCGAGATCGAGCTGAGGATAGCGGCTCCGCACCATCTTGCGCGATGCGTTCAGCATCATTCGCAGCATCAGAGATTGGGGGTATCTCGCTTGCGTAGTCGTGTCCTCGACCGCGCGATTTCTGCATGTCGATCGGGTGAGGTTCAAGCTCGTCATCATCGGTCCTCCAGTTTGGGATTGTCCCGATAATAGCGCTGACCACTGTCAGTTTATGGCAGTAGCGTCGAGGCTAAGACGAAATTTCCTGCTGATCCCGCCACTCCTTGAGAAGCACTGCGCGGCGGCGCGGATAGCGTACGTCTTGGGGTCTCATTTCGACGATCCGGTCGGTGCGGAAATGACGGTAATCCTGCCGCAGTTCGCACCACGCCACCACGACGCGGACCTGCTCGAAGTAGCTGAGCGCAAAGGGCCAGATATTGCGGACGGAGACGGTTCCGCTCTCGTCGGAATAGGTCAGCTTGAGAATCCGTTCGCTGCGGATCGCCTTGCGAATGGCGTCAAGATCCGCCTTGTCGGCAACGGGCGGACGCAGGTGAACGAGAAGCGTCGAGGTCTCGATTTCATCGCGCATTTCGTGTGGCAGGACATCGGCAATCTTCGCCAGTGCATCGGCGCCGGCAGCAGCAAGACGCGGATCGGCGGCGCGGGCGACCCAGCGCGAACCGAGGACCAATGCCTCGATCTCGTCCTGCGAAAACATCATCGGCGGCAGCATGAAGCCGGGCTTCAAGACGTAGCCGATGCCGGGTTCGCCTTCGATCAGAGCCCCCTGCCCCTGGAGGCTGGCGATATCGCGATAGAGCGTGCGGATGCTGACGCCTGTTTCCGTAGCAAGGACGGCACCGCTCACCGGCCGTCGGTAGCGCCGCAACGTCTGAAGCAGGGTCAGAAGGCGTTCCGAGCGCGCCATCACATCAGCCTATTGCTTTTTCCACTCCACCCAATCGCGCATCAGGCGGTGCGCGATAGCGCCTTTGGGCGGCGAAGCCTGACCGTTGGCGCCGGGGCGTTCGAGCATTTCAAGTGTTTCCTCGCGGGTGAACCAGCGGCAATCTTCCAGTTCCGATTCGTCGCGGTGGACCTCTGTTGATTTCGCCTCGGCATAGCAGCCGATCATCAGCGTATGCGGCATCGGCCAGGGCTGCGACGCGTGGTAGCGAATCCGGCCGGTTTTGATACCGGATTCTTCCAGCGTCTCGCGGCGCACGGCATTTTCGATCGTTTCGCCGGGCTCGACGAAGCCGGCGAGGCAGGAATACATGCCCGGCGTAAAATGGTGGCTGCGGCCGAGCAGGCAAAGGTCGCGCTGTTCATCGATCGTCAGCATGATGACCACCGGGTCGGTGCGCGGGAAGATCATGTGTTCGCAGGCCGTGCAAACCCGCTTGTAGCCGCCGATGCGCATCTCCATCGTGCTACCGCAACGGCCGCAGAAGCGGTTGTCGCCGTTCCAGCGGATGAGGCTTGCGGCCTGGGCGAATTCGCCAAGCAGAACGTCATCGACGAGCTGGTCGCGGTAGAGCGTCCGGCCGTCGGCGGGCTTGTAGTGGCTTTCAAGTTCCTCGGCGGGAATGCCGACGGGAACGGCAAGCCGCGGTTCGCCCGTCTTGCGGTAGCCGAGCAGGATCGTCTCGTCCCAATGTGGCTGCAGTTCCTGCAGTTCGTAGCGGGCAAACAGCGGATCGAGCACTTGTCCATCATGCTTCAGGACAAGCTTGTCCTTGGCGAAGGCGAAGATATGCGTGCCGTCCTTCGCCAGTGCATTTTCGACGGACTGCTCGTCGCGATGTTCGGAATCGCGGTTGAGGTCGTTTGCGGCAAAGGCGGTGAGATTGCTGGGCTCCGGATGTGGGACATCCGAATCGAAAAGCGAACGGTTCATGATGAAAGGGCTTCCCGCAACTTCGCTATGAATTCATCTCTCTTGCCCGCTTCGTAGGGCTCGGCCTTACCGAAGCTCCAAACGGGGCCTGGCCAGTTGGCATCGCCTTCGAAGCGGGCAATGACATGAACATGAAGCTGACGGACGATATTGCCAAGGGCCCCGATGTTGATTTTTGTGGCACCGGTGATCTTCTTCAGCGCAGCCGCGGTCATTTCGGTTTCGAAGGTGAGAAGCACCTGATCGAGCGGCGTGAGTTCGAAGATCTCCGTCATGTTGGCCCTGCGTGGCACCAGGATCAGCCACGGCCAGCGGGCGTCCTTCGATAATCGGAGATCACACAGACCCGTCTGCATGACGCTGTCGCTATCGCTCTCCAGCCGACGGTCGAGAATGAAATCGTCCAACAGGCATTCCTCCATATTTTTCCTATGATTAGCAGTTTTTTTTGAGCTTGGCTTGCTTTTGATGGCGATATTGCCGATATGTGCATCCGGGAGGTTGGTGGTGGACGAGCCACTCGCCAACCGGGTCAGGTCCGGAAGGAAGCAGCCCTAACGAGCCCGGCACGGGTCATCGTGCCAGCCTCCCACCCTTCTCTCTTCCAAATGCCCGGCGTTCCGGGCGATAAGCAGGGCGATGAGCGACACCGAGCGACAGTCACAAGATGCCGCCTCGACGGGCACCGGGTACCGGGTGCTGGCACGCAAATACCGCCCCAAGGATTTCACGGACCTCATGGTCGGCCAGGAGCCGATGGTCCGCACGCTGACCAACGCCTTCGAGACCGGCCGCATTGCGCAGGCCTACATGCTGACCGGCGTCCGTGGCGTCGGCAAGACGACGACAGCCCGTATTCTGGCGCGCGCGCTGAATTACAAGACGCCCGAGATCGACAAGCCGACGATCGACCTGCGCGTGCCGGGCGAGCATTGCCAGGCGATCATGGAAGGCCGCCATGTCGACGTGATCGAGATGGACGCCGCCTCCCATACCGGTATCGACGATATCCGTGAAATCATCGAGCAGGTACGCTATCGGCCGGTGTCTGCGCGCTACAAGGTTTATATCATCGACGAAGTACACATGCTTTCGACACAGGCCTTCAACGGCTTGCTGAAGACGCTCGAAGAGCCGCCGGAGCACGTGAAGTTCATTTTTGCGACCACCGAAATCCGCAAGGTTCCGATTACCGTTCTCTCGCGCTGCCAGCGCTTCGATCTCCGCCGCATCAGCGCGGCGGATCTGGTCGGCTTGTTTACAACCATCGCAGCGAAGGAAGGCATCGATGCGGAGCCGGATGCGCTGGCGATGATCGCGCGCGCCGCTGAAGGCTCGGCACGTGACGGCCTTTCGCTGCTTGACCAGGCAATCGCCCATGGTAGCGGCGCAGTCCAGGCGGAAGCGGTGCGCGGCATGCTGGGCCTTGCCGATCGTGCTCGCATCGTCGATCTCTTCGAGCATGTTGCCAGAGGCGATGTCGCTGCAGCGCTTGCCGAATTTCAGGCGCAGTACGAGGCGGGCGCAAATCCCGTCGTCGTGTTGACCGACCTTGCCGATTTCACCCATCTCGTTACCCGGCTGAAATATGTGCCGGACGCGGCTAATGACCCGTCGCTCAGCGAAGTCGAGCGAACCAGGGCTTCCGAGTTCGCGCAAGGGATTGCGGTAACGACGCTGTCGCGGATCTGGCAGATGTTGTTGAAGGGCATTCCGGAAACCGAAAGCTCTTCGCGCACGGCCGGTGCGGCGGAAATGGTGCTGATACGGTTGGCGCATGCGGCGCATCTGCCGTCGCCCGAAGATGCCGCGCGTCGCCTTGCCGAGCTCTCCGAAAACGGCAGCGGTTCGCGTCCTTCGCCTACGCCGTCGGGTACCGGTAGCGGCAATGGTGTCCGTGTACCATATCAGTCGGCGGTAGCCGTACGCGCGACGGAGAGCACGCCGAGGCCGCAGCCTTCAGGGGGACCGGCCATGTTGCGTGCCGTACCCGATCCCGATCCGCAGCTGACGCAGACGGCAGGCCGCATCGAGACGAAGCCAGCGGAAGCGCCCAAGCCGCTCGTTCATGTCAATTCGATCGCCGATATCGTCAATCTCGCTGCGGAAAAGCGCGACCCGAAGCTGAAAGCACTCGTGCGCAATTTCGTGCGGCCCGTGAAGATCGAGACCGGCCGTCTCGACGTTAACCTTACCGACGGGGCGCCGGCGACACTGCTCAACGAGCTTGCCGTGAAGTTGAAGGAATGGACCGGCATACACTGGATCGTCAGCCTCAGCCGCGAGGCCGGCGACCCGACGATGGTCGAGGCAGAAGCCAAGGCCAAGGAGCAGCAGGTGAGCGACGCCCGGCAGGATCCGGATGTGGCGGCAATCCTGGCGCAGTTTCCGGGCGCAAAGATCATCGACGTCCGGGTAAGGGCACCCGAACCGGAGGAGGAAGGCGAGGCGAAGCCGCCTGCAGTCGCTGAATCCGAAGAGGGTGACATTCTGCCCGGCGACGACATAGAATTCTGAAGTTGAAGAAGGAACCAGACGATGCGCGACCTCATGGGCATGATGGGCAAAGTCAAGGAAATGCAGGCCAAGATGGAGCAGATGCAGGCGGAAATAGCCGAGCTCCAGGCTGAAGGAAAGGCGGGCGGCGGTCTCGTGACCGTTGTCATGAGCGGCAAGGGCGAACTGAAGAGCCTGAAGATCGACCCGTCGCTCTTCAAGGAAGACGATGTCGAGATCCTCGAGGATCTGATCATTGCCGCCCACAAGGATGCCAAGGACAAGGCGGAAGCCGCTGCAGCCGAAAAGACGAAGGCGCTGACCGCCGGCCTGCCAATCCCGCCCGGCTTCAAGATGCCGTTCTGAGCTTTGCAGCGATCTACGCGGGAAGAGAGCGCCGATGACGCTGACCAGTCTCCTTGTTTTTGCCGGCGCTCTCTTCATGGCCGCCGGTTCGCCGGGGCCGAGCGTTGCGGCGCTTGTCGCCCGCGTATTGTCGAAGGGCGCCCGTGATGTTCTGCCATTCCTCGCCGCCATGTGGATTGGCGAAGCGATCTGGCTGACCTGTGCGGTGGCTGGCCTTGCCGCCGTTGCCGAAACCTTCCATTTGGCCTTTGTCGCCATCAAGTGGCTCGGTGTCTGCTATCTGCTCTATCTCGCCTGGAAGATGTGGTTCGCCTCGTATGATGCGAGCGAGGAAAAGCTGCCTGAAGGGCAATCCGCCGCAAAGCTCTTCTTTGCGGGCATGACGGTGACGCTCGGCAATCCGAAGATCATGATGTTCTACGTCGCCCTGCTGCCTTCGATCATCGATATCCATTCGGTGACGATTGTTGGCTGGACAGAACTCGTCGCGACCATGTTCGTTGTGCTGATTCTGATCGACGTCAGCTGGGCACTGCTTGCCGCAAAAGCCCGCGGCTTCCTGAAAAGCCGCCGTGCGATCAGGATCGCAAACCGTGCCAGCGCCGGAACCATGGCCGGTGCCGCCGTCGCAATCGCGATGCGCTGAGTCACCTCAGGGCGAAAATCCAGAACATCGCTTTCGGCAACAAGCAGCGGACTGTCGAATCCGGTCAGGAGCGGCTTTAGGTCAGTCGCAACAGGTCGCGACCAACGGCTATGGCGGTTCGCCGCGCAGCACGAGCGAAGTCGTGACCGCGCCCTGGCGCGCAATGCTGTCGACAATGGGTTCAAGTTCCAACGGGCGAGAGATTGGAGCAGTCTTCTGCCGTCAGCCGCAGCATCTCAATCACCTGCGGCATCTCGGAAAATTGCTTCAAGTAGGGGCGTACGTGCTCGCGCTTGGTTGGCAGCCTGATGACCGCCATCATTGCAAGTCCGAGAGCTGCGCTTCCAGAAGGCGGCGCAGTTTGTAATGGATGGGCGCGGCGAGATACCGCGCACGGTCCTCGGCGGAGAGCAACTTGCCGAATGTTGCGAGCATCTCGGGCATCGTCACCTTCTGACCTCCGTAAGGCACGTATTCGACGGGCATTCCGGCCTCCGCCACCCCACCAGTGATAACCCGGCAATAAATGCCGGGGCGGCTGGCCTTGGTGTAGCGCTTCACGAATTTCGGATCGGCCATCTTGGCGGCGAAGGTCGCGCACGGAATGCGCGCCGACGTCGCCTCGAGAACGAGCTCGCCCGTTATCAAGCGATCGCCAACTGAAACTGCGCGGTTGTCGAGGCCATCGATCACAAGATTTTCGCCGAACGTGCCGGGCTCGATCGCGCGCCCAAGCTCTCCCGCCCACCAGTCGAGTGTCAGCGATCCTTCGAGATAGACGGCCTGATCGACACCGCCGTGATGCTCGCGGTTGCAAATGGCGTCGCCGACGAGACCTTCGGAGTCGATGATCACGGCGCCGTTGACGGCTTGCTTGTAGATACCCGTCTTGTATTTCTTGCCGGGCAGCCGCTCGGGATTGGCGGTGCAGACGGCACGTATTTTCATCATATGGTCGACTCTTTCCGCGATTCCGTTTTGGCAACATATGGGCTAAGAACGGCACATGACAAAGCGAGTCACCGGCCCCGAAATCGAAAAACTCATCCAGCTTCTGGCGAAGGTGCCGGGCCTCGGGCCTCGCTCGGCCCGGCGCGCGGCGCTGCACTTGATCAAGAAGAAGGACCAACTGCTCGGACCGTTGTCGACCGCGATGGGTGAGGCCTATGACAAGGTGAAGGTCTGCTCGCGCTGCGGCAATGTCGATACCGTCGATCCCTGCACCGTTTGCACCGACGAGCGCCGCGACCACTCCGTCATCATCGTCGTTGAGGACGTTTCCGACCTCTGGGCATTGGAACGCGCCGCAGCGATGAACGCAGCATATCATGTACTCGGCGGCACGCTTTCGCCGCTCGATGGCATCGGGCCGGATGACCTGAACATTCGCGGGCTGATCGATCGCATCGGGGAAGGCGGTATTCGCGAACTCATCATCGCCGTTAACGCGACTGTCGAGGGCCAAACCACAGCGCACTATATAACGGACCAGCTGACGGGATTGGACGTGAAGATCACGCGGTTGGCGCATGGCGTGCCGGTCGGCGGTGAACTCGACTACCTCGACGAAGGGACACTGGCTGCCGCCTTGAGGGCAAGGACTGCGATCTGAGGAGGAAAAATGCGAGACGACACCCCCCTCTACCACGTTGTGACATCCCCCCTACGAGGGGGGAGATCAGATGGAGCTCGGCGAGGGCGTTTCCTGCCGACATCCCCCATTGTCGGAGAGATGCCCAGCAGGGCGGAGTGGGGCAGCATTTGCCGTTGGGCCATTGCTTTGGCATGTTTTTTCGCTCTCCTCCCTCTTCCTGCGCTTGCCCAGAACAGGCCGGCGGTGGAAAGACAATTCCAGCAATGGATCATCAGCGATCTTGGCCCTGATGCGAAGAAGGCCGGCATTTCAGAAAAGACGCTGCAGGCCGCATTCAAGGGCATCGCGCTCAACTGGAGTCTTCCCGATCTTGCGCCTCCCGGATTCCCACCGGCGAAAGAGCGCAAGCAGACGCAGGCGGAGTTTTCTTCGCCCGGTCCGTATTTTAACGAGGACCGGCTGAAGAAGCTGGCGGCAACCGGACGCGGTTTTGCCTCGCAATATGCCTCGACGCTGAAGCGCATCGAAAAGACCTATGGCGTGCCGGGCTCGATCGTACTGGCGATCTGGGGCCGTGAGACGGGCTTCGGCGCGGCGAAGATCCCGAATTCGGCGATCGAGGTGCTGGCGACCAAGGCCTTCATGTCGACTCGCAAGGAAATGTTCCGGGTCGAGCTGATCGCGGCGCTTCACATTCTCGATGGCGGTGACGTGACGCCGGCCGGCTTCAGGAGCTCGTGGGCGGGAGCGCTCGGCCAGCCGCAATTCATGCCGACCAGCTATCTGAAATATGCGGTCGACTTCGATGGTGACGGGCACCGCAATATCTGGACGTCCGTACCGGATACACTGGCATCCATAGCCAACTATCTTGTTAAGAAAGGCTGGCAGCGAAATCGTGACTGGGGCTTCGAGGTGACGATCCCGGCGGCGGTTTCCTGCGCACAGGAGGGACCGGATATCGCACAGCCGCTTTCGCACTGGGCTTCGCTCGGCATCAATCGCAAGTCCGGCAAGGGCTTTCCATCCGGCGAAATGAAGGCTTCGGGTATGATGCTTGTGCCGGCGGGGCGGGATGGGCCGGAATTCATCGTCACGCCGAACTTCTACATCATCAAGGAATACAACAACTCCGATCTCTATGCGCTCTATATCGGCAACCTCGCCGACCGGATCGCTTATGGCTCCGGCGCCTTTCAGGGTGCTTGGGGCGATGTCGGCAAAATGCTGCGATCCGATGTGGCGGCAATGCAAAAAGCACTGGAGCGCCAAGGCTACGACGTCGGCGGATCGGACGGCTTGCCGGGCTACAAGACCCGCCGTTCGATCGGACAGTGGCAGGAAAAGAACGGTATGCAACCGACCTGTTTTCCCGATGCTTCGATGAAGGGCAAGCTGAAGTAACCGTCCTATAGGTTACGCTTCAGACCTTCATGGCTCGCAGTAAAGCCGAGCTTTTCATAGAAGCGGATGGAATCCGCCCGGGATTTGTCCGAGGTGAGCTGCACGAGCTTGCAGCCGCGCGCACGGCATGTCTCTACCGCCCATTCGATGAATTCGGTCCCCAGCCCGCTGCCGCGCGCTTCCCTTGCAATCCTTACGCTCTCGATCTGCCCGCGCCACGTGCCGGTGCGCGACAGTCCGGGAATGAACGAGAGCTGCAAACAGCCGACGACGTGATGCTTTTGATCCACGGCAACCGCCAGCAGTTGGTTTTTATCTGCGTCGATTGCGGCAAAGGCTGTCTGGTAGCGCCCATCGACGGGATTGGCGACGACCTCTCTGCCTTGGCCGATATCGCCGTCGGCAAGCAGCCGGATGATGTCGACAAGGTCGGTTTCGCGGGCTTTTCGGAATGCGTGGATCATCGCATTGCCTCAGTGGTGAAGATCGATCGGCGCCTTGTGGAACACATCGTCGGATGGCGGGATGGTCTGCCGCTCAATCATGCGGTGAACATGCGGCGCTGCCATGCCGCGGTGGAGGGCGCGAAGGCGATCGGCGTTTTCCGCATCGGCCTGCGTGCGGCGCTGGTTGTGGCGGATGTACTCGACCCAGGTCGGCGTGTGATAGGTTTCGGTCCAGGTGCCGGGATTTTCGAGGTCGCGCATCAGTGCCCAGTTGCGTGCGCCGTCGCGGATGCGGATGCGCCGCCGTTCACCCATCAGCTTCAGGAATTCGGGCAGGTCGCTATCGCCGATCTGATAATCGACCTGAATGACGATCGGCCCGCTGCGGGGCGTGATGTCGAGCCCAAGCGCGGGCTCTATGAAACGGTTGAGCGGGTCGAGATTGAGCGAGGCAAAGGCCGGCATCGAGAAGCGAAAGCCGATAACGATGCCGATCAGCATCACTGCGGCTGAGCCATAAAGCGCATTCGAAACGCCGAAGCGATCGGCGGCCACACCCCAAAGCCAGCTGCCGCCGGCAATGCCGCCGAAGGTGACCGTCTGATAAAGCGACAGGGCCCGGCCGACGACCCAGCGCGGCGTCGAAAGCTGTACGATCGTGTTGAACAGCGAAAGCGCGAGTACCCAGCACGCGCCGGAAACGAGCAGCCCCGCCGAGGTGAGCACGGCAAACGGGCTCGACGCGGCAATCACCATGCTGATGGCAAAACCGGCAAAGGCGTAGCGGATGATGGTCTCGCTGCTGAACATCTCGCGCAGCCGCGCATTGAGCGCCCCGCCGCCGATTGCGCCGATGCCGAAGGAGCCGAGCATGAAGCCGTAGGTCAGTGGCCCGCCGGCGACGAGATCGATTGCGACGATCGGCAGGAGCGCGAGCACCGAGCTCGCGCCCACGCCGAAGATCAAGCCGCGGATAAGTACCTTTTCAAGGTTGGGCGACATCGAGACATATCGAAGACCGGCGGAGATCGCACTCCCGAGGCTTTCGCGCGGAAGGCTGGAAGCGGGCAGCGATGGCTTCCAGCGCGTGAGTGCGTAGATAAGCGCAAAATAACTGAGCGTATTCACCATAAAGGCAGCGGCGGCACCCGCCGTCGCGACAATGACGCCGCCGATGGCGGGGCCGACGCTGCGGGTCATGTTGAAGCCCATACTGTTCAGCGTCACCGCGTTCGGCAGGTCTGCCCGCGGCACCATATCGCCGACGGAGGCCTGCCAGGAGGGGTTGTTGAGTGCCGTGCCGCAGCCGATCAGGAAGGTGAAGAACAGGAGCAGCCAGGGCGTGATCCAGCCGAGCAGGGCACAGGCGGTGAGGATCGTCGAGACGGCAAGCATGAGGAATTGCGCCGTCAGCATCACCTGCCGCCGGTCGAAATTGTCGGCGAGCGCGCCCGAGATGAGCGAGAACAGCATTATGGGAAGCGCTGTCGAGGTCTGGACCAGCGCCACCATGTCCTCGGAAGCGGTGAGGGTCGTCATCATCCACGCGGCCCCTACCGCCTGGATCAACCCGCCGAAATTCGAGGCGAGGCTTGCGAACCAGATTGTGCGGTAGGTTTCATGCTTCAGCGGCGCCAGCGTTGATGAATTGGATGGCACGATTCCTCCCGCTTGCTAAATTTCCCTCGGCTCCAATATATGATGAAGCTCGACCGTGGCTAGGCGCGATTGCGCCTCCGCGGCGCATTTGAGTCGAGAGCTTGCAATTTCGTAAAAACAGGCCTATATGCCACTCAAATTCTTGATCGTGCGATGAAGAGTGGGCCGCAAGGACCCGCTCTTTTTTATTAGCGCGATCGTCTAAATGCATGAAAATTGCGAGGAGCGCATCGCTTGTCGGATCCGACGAACGCAGACAATGAACTTGAGCCGCGGTTGATTACCGAAACCGGGCTTGACCAGCGCCTTGCCGACATCATCGAACCCGTGCTCGTCGGCATGGGCTTCCGCCTGACCCGCGTGCGCATGCTCAACCAGAACGGCGCTACGCTGCAGATCATGGCAGAGCGCCACAATGGCACGATGAGCGTCGAAGACTGCGAAGAGGTCTCGATGGCCATTTCTCCGGTTCTTGATGTGGAAGATCCGATCGATCGGGAGTATCATCTGGAGGTGTCTTCGCCCGGTATCGACCGTCCTTTGGTGCGGAAATCCGATTTCACCCGTTGGCAGGGGCACCTTGTGAAGTGCGAAACGTCGATCATGATCGGCAACCGCAAGCGCTTTCGCGGAAAGATCATCGAAGCGGACGCGGATGGTTTCACGCTCGAACGTGACCAGGTTGCCGATGGCGAAGAGCAGAAGGTCACCATTCCCTTCACGGCGCTCAGCGATGCGAAGCTCATTCTGACCGACGATCTGATTCGCGATGCGCTGCGCGCCGATAAGGCCGCGAAAGCGCAGGCAGCGAACCAGAACGAGGCGGACGACGAAGAATAACCGATCAACTACGGCTCCAGGGACGGGAACCCGCAAGGCCAAGACGGAGAGATAAGACAATGGCAGTTAGTGCGAACCGGCTCGAACTTCTGCAGATCGCAGATGCAGTGGCGCGCGAAAAGGTCATCGACCGTGAAATCGTGCTTGCCGCGATGGCGGATGCGATCCAGAAGGCGGCGCGCTCCCGTTACGGCACGGAATCGAACATCCGCGCCGATATCAATCCGAAGACCGGCGAAATTCGCCTGCAGCGCCTGCTCGAAGTCGTCGAGAAGGCAGAAGACTACTCCACGCAGATCCCGTTGGAGCTGGCCCGCGACCGCAACCCCGACGCAGCGCTTGGCGACTTCATCGCTGATCCGCTGCCGCCGATGGATTTCGGCCGTATTGCCGCCCAGTCGGCCAAGCAGGTCATCGTCCAGAAGGTTCGCGAAGCCGAGCGCGACCGGCAGTTCGACGAATTCAAGGATCGCGTCGGCGAAATTGTCAACGGTACCGTCAAGCGCGTCGAATATGGCAACGTCATCGTCGATCTCGGCCGTGGCGAAGGTATCATCCGCCGTGACGAAATGATCCCGCGCGAAAACGTCCGCTACGGCGACCGCGTTCGCGCATATGTCTATGACGTCCGCCGCGAACAGCGCGGTCCGCAGATTTTCCTGTCGCGTACGCATCCGCAGTTCATGGTCAAGCTCTTCACCATGGAAGTGCCTGAAATCTACGACGGCATCATCCAGGTCCGCTCGGTCGCCCGCGACCCGGGTTCGCGTGCCAAGATCGCTGTCATCTCGAACGATAGCTCGATCGATCCGGTCGGTGCCTGCGTCGGTATGCGCGGTTCGCGCGTCCAGGCCGTCGTTGGCGAGCTTCAGGGCGAAAAGATCGACATCATTCCCTGGTCGCAGGATCCGGCGACCTTCGTCGTCAACGCGTTGCAGCCGGCTGAAGTCGCCAAGGTCGTTCTCGACGAAGATGCAGAACGCATTGAAGTCGTGGTTCCCGACGAGCAGCTTTCGCTGGCGATCGGCCGTCGCGGTCAGAACGTGCGCCTCGCGTCGCAGCTGACCGGCTGGGATATCGACATCATGACGGAAGCCGAAGAATCCGAGCGCCGTCAGAAGGAATTCAACGAACGCACCAACCTCTTCATGGATGCGCTCGACGTTGACGAAATGGTCGGCCAGGTTCTGGCTTCCGAAGGCTTTGCCGCCGTTGAAGAACTCGCCTACGTCGACCTCGACGAAATTTCGTCGATCGACGGCTTCGATGAAGAGACGGCGCAGGAAATCCAGCAGCGCGCTCGCGAATATCTCGAGAAGCTCGAAGCGGAGATGGACGAGAAGCGCAAGGCGCTCGGCGTTTCCGACGAACTGCGTCAGATCGACGGTATGACCGCCCAGATGATGGTTGCGCTTGGCGAAGACGGCATCAAGACGCTGGAAGATTTCGCGGGCTGCGCGGCGGACGATCTCGTCGGCTGGACAGAGCGCAAGAACGGCGAAACCAAGAAGTTCGAAGGCCTCTTCTCGAAGTTCGACGTTTCACGTGTCGAGGCCGAGCAGATGGTCGTCCAGGCACGCCTTGCTGCCGGCTGGATCACCGAGGAGGATCTTGCGAAGGACGCTGAAGTTGTCGAAGCCGACGCTGCCGAGCAGGAAGCATAATGATCGCGGAGGTGCACGCTTCTCCTGAGGATGATGATCTTGCAGGTTATGACGTGAACAGCCGCATGTGCATCGTGACGCGTGAAAGCGGATCGCCGGATGAGTTGATCCGCTTCGTTGCAGCGCCCGACGGGACGGTGATCGCCGATCTGAAGCGTCAGCTTCCGGGACGCGGCTGCTGGGTCAAGCTTGATCGCGCGTTGGTCGACAAGGCGGTGGCGAAGAAGTCTTTCGCCCGCGCATTGAAGGCGGATGTGAAGGCAGCAGCCGATCTCGGTGAAACCGTCGACCGGCTGCTCGCACAGCAGCTGATGCAGATGATGAACATGGCGCGCAAGGCGGGCCAGTTCGTCAGCGGCTCCTCGAAAGTGGATGCCGCAGTCAGAAGCGGAGCAGCACTCGCCGTGTTCCATTCGACGGATGCCGCGGACGATGGCGTGAGAAAAATCGACCAGGCTCGCAAGGCTTGGCACCTCGGAATGGAAACCGAGGAGAAAATACCTTCTTTCCGGCTCTTCTCGGAGAGCGAAATGGAAGGCGTGATGGGCCAGAATGCTTTTATCCATGCCGCAGTGCTTGCAGGGCAGGCAGGTGAGGGTGTAGTGAAGCGCGCAAAGATGCTCGAAAAGTACCGCAGCGGCGGTCAATCCCGGGCACCAGGCGGCGCTGGCCAGCAAAAACAATGATGCGGCGACCGGCACCGGCCGGCCCATCATTGATCGAAAAGTATTTGAACGATAGGGTTTGATGACGTCATCGCTCCCTGTCCGAAGGAACGGGAACGAATGACAGATAGCAATGACGACAAGACGCTTGGAGCAAAGAAGACGCTTACCCTGAAGCCATCGGGGATAAGCCAGGGCACCGTGCGCCAGGATATGGGCCGTGGCCGCACCAAGGCGGTCGTTGTCGAGACGCGCAAGCGGCGCCCGATGCGCCCCGAAGACGATCGCCCGACCACGCCGGCTCCAGCGCCCCGCGCGGCAGAACCCGCTCCGGCGGCAACGCAGGCGCCTGCACCTCGCATCCAACAGCCGGGCGGCCAGCCTCCGCGCCCGCAGCAACCGGCTTCGCAGGCTCCTCGCCAGCAGGACCGCCCGCGTCCGGTTGTCCTGAACCATCTTTCGCCTGAGGAAATGGACGCCAGACGGCGCGCGCTAGCGCTGGCCCAGGTCCGTGATGCAGAAGATGCAGTCCGCCGGGCTGAAGAAGAAAAGCGCCGTGCAGCCGAAGACGCCGCCCGCCGCGAAGCGGAAGCAGCCGAAGCAGCCCGACGTGCAGCCGAAGAGGCCGCCCGTCCTTCTGCGCCGGTCGAGGAGGCTCCTGCGCCCGAAGCAGTTGAGGTCCAGGCTGAGGCTCCGCGCCCGGCGCCGGCCGTGCGCCGTCCCGAGACTTCGGCGCCTACTTCTGCACGTCCGGCTCCAGCTGGGGTTGCACCCGCAGTCCGTGGCCGCCGTCCGGAAGGTGAGGAGGAAGAGCGCGGATCTCCTCGTGGGGCTCCTGCCCGTGGTAGGGTCGTTCGTCCGGAACCGGCAAAGCCGGTGACGACGCGTCCGAAGACCGAAGAGGAGCGCCGCCGCGGCAAGCTGACGATCACGACGGCAAATGTCGATGACGACGGCAATGCGCGCGGCCGTTCGCTTTCCGCTATGCGTCGTCGCCAGGAGAAGTTCCGCCGCAGCCAGATGCAGGAAACGCGCGAGAAGATTTCCCGCGAAGTCATTCTGCCGGAAACCATCACCATTCAGGAACTGTCGCAGCGCATGTCCGAACGCGCTGTCGACGTCATCAAGTTCCTGATGAAGGAAGGCCAGATGATGAAGCCAGGCGACGTCATCGACGCCGATCTGGCAGAACTCATCGCTGGCGAATTCGGTCATACCGTCAAGCGTGTTTCTGAATCCGACGTCGAACTCGGCATCTTCAATGTGACGGATGAAGGCGGCGAACAGGTCTCGCGTCCGCCGGTCGTCACCATCATGGGCCACGTCGACCACGGCAAAACCTCGCTGCTCGACGCCATCCGCCATGCGAACGTGGTTGCCGGTGAAGCCGGCGGCATTACGCAGCATATCGGCGCTTACCAGGTGGAACAGAACGGTCAGAAGATCACCTTCATCGACACCCCCGGCCACGCCGCCTTCACGGCAATGCGTGCACGCGGTGCGCAGGCGACTGATATTGCCGTTCTCGTCGTCGCTGCCGACGATAGCGTGATGCCGCAGACGATCGAATCGATCAACCATGCCAAGGCGGCAGGCGTTCCGATCATCGTTGCGATCAACAAAGTCGACAAGCCGACGGCCAATGCCCAGAAGGTCCGCACCGAACTTCTGCAGCACGAGGTCTTCGTCGAGTCCATGGGCGGTGAGGTTCTCGACGTCGAGGTTTCGGCGAAGAACGGCACCAACCTCGACAAGCTGCTTGAGGCGATCCTGCTGCAGTCGGAAATCCTAGATCTGAAGGCCAACCCGGACCGCACCGCGGAAGGCACAGTCATCGAAGCTCAGCTTGATCGCGGTCGCGGTTCCGTTGCGACGGTCCTCGTTCAGAAGGGTACGCTGCGCCCCGGCCAGATTATCGTCGCTGGTGATGTCTGGGGCCGCGTGCGTGCCCTCGTCGATGACAAGGGCAACCATGTCAAGGAAGCGGGACCGGCCACTCCGGTTGAGGTTCTGGGTCTCTCAGGCACGCCGCAGGCGGGCGACAAGTTCGCCGTTGTCGAAAACGAAGCTCGCGCCCGCGAGATTTCCGAGTACCGTCAGCGGCTTGCCCGCGACAAGGCTGCTGCCCGCCATTCGGGCCAGCGCGGCTCGCTGGAACAGATGATGAGCCAGCTTCAGACGGCTGGCGTCAAGGAGTTCCCGCTGGTCGTCAAGGGCGACGTGCAGGGCTCGATCGAGGCGATCGCCGGTGCGCTCGACAAGCTGGGAACGGACGAAGTCCGCGCTCGCATCGTGCATTCTGCGGCTGGTGGCATCACCGAGTCGGATATCTCCCTTGCGGAAGCATCCGGTGCTGCAATCATCGGCTTCAACGTTCGTGCGAATGCGCAGGCGCGTACGCTCGCCGAGCGTCAGGGCATAGAAATCCGTTACTACAACATCATCTACGATCTCGTGGATGACGTTAAGGCAGCGATGTCCGGCTTGCTCTCTCCGGAGCGGCGCGAAACCTTCCTCGGCAATGCCGAGATCCTCGAGGTGTTCAACATCACGAAGGTCGGAAAGGTCGCGGGTTGCCGCGTTACCGAAGGCAAGGTCGAGCGTGGCGTCGGCGTCCGCCTCATCCGCGACAACGTCGTCATCCACGAAGGCAAGCTCAAGACACTCAAGCGCTTCAAGGATGAAGTCTCGGAAGTGCATTCCGGCCAGGAATGCGGTATGGCCTTCGAGAATTACGAAGACATCCGCGCGGGCGACACGATCGAATGCTTCCGCGTCGAGCACATCACCCGCACGCTCTGACGGCGCGAGACTGGTATTTTCGACGGGCGCCGGATCATCAGAGGCCGGCGCCCGAACCTTTTTGGGCAGAGAATAATGGCAACAAAACCCACATCCTCGGCACCTTCGCAACGCATGCTGCGCGTCGGCGAACAAGTGCGTGCCGCGATCACGCAGGTTCTCCAGCGTGGCGAAGTGCGCGATGACGTGATCGAAAAGACCGTCATTTCGATCTCTGAAGTCCGCATGTCTCCGGACCTGAAGATCGCGACAGCCTACGTGACGCCGCTTGGCATTTCCGATCACGGCGCAGTCATCGATGCGCTGAACCGCAACGCAAAATACATCCGCGGCCGTCTCGGCCCGCAGCTTCGGCAGATGAAATACATGCCGGAGGTGCGTTTCCGCGACGATACGAGCTTCGACAACTATAAGAAGATCGATGAATTGCTGCGCTCGCCCGAAGTCCAGCGCGACCTCGACGGCGACACTGAAGAACAATAGCAGAAGAAGCGAATGTCCAAACCACGCAAACCCAAAGGCCGCCCGGTTTCCGGCTGGCTGATCCTCGACAAGCCCGTTGATTTCGGTTCGACGGAGGCGGTCTCCAAGATCAAGTGGCTCTTCAAGGCGCAGAAATGCGGTCATGCCGGCACCCTCGACCCGCTGGCGTCTGGAATGCTGCCGATTGCGCTGGGCGATGCGACGAAGACTGTTCCCTATGTCATGGACGGCCGCAAGATTTACGAATTCAAAGTGACCTGGGGGGAGGAGCGCGCAACCGACGACCTCGAAGGCGAGGTGACTCGGAGTTCCAACAAGCGCCCGACAGAGGAGCAGATCCGCAATCTTCTTCCGAAATACACCGGTGTCATCAGCCAGGTGCCGCCGCAGTTTTCCGCGATCAAGATCGCCGGCGAGCGCGCATATGACCTGGCGCGCGACGGCGAGACGGTCGAGATTCCTTCCCGTGAAGTCGAGATTTTCCGCCTGACGCTGCTTGCCTGCCTGGATGAGAATACCGCGCATTTCGAAGTCGAGTGCGGCAAGGGCACGTATGTACGCGCCCTGGCTCGCGATTTCGGCCGCGAGCTCGGCTGCTACGGCCATATTTCCGGGCTACGCCGGACCTTCGTGGCACCTTTTGGCGAAGACAGCATGGTGGCGCTCGCAAGCCTCGTCGCGCTTGAGAAACTTGAAGACATGGACGAGCGTCTTGCCGCGCTCGACGCCCTGCTGATCGATACCAGCGAAGCCTTGTCCTCACTGCCACACCTTGCCGTCAACGACGATCAGGCACATCGCCTGAGGATGGGCAATCCCATCTTGGTGCGTGGCCGTGATGCGCCGGTTGCCGAAAGCGAAGCCTATGCGACGGCACGCGGAAAGCTCATCGCGATCGGCGAGATCGGTCAGGGAGAGTTCCGCCCGAAGCGCGTCTTCGTTTGAGTCGCAATGCGTCTTTGCGGGAACGCGACCGCGCCGGAGTTACGGATGGTAATAGTCAATCATCCCCCTTGAGCTATGTTTCTCCTCCTTGCGGCTATGAAGGCCGCCCAGCTTGAGGAGCAGGTCATGCGCGCAGTTGCGGTCGCAGTCGCGATGTTCTTTTCGGCCGTTCTCGCGGCCGCAAGCGCCCAGTCGGCCGAGCGCTGGGCGGAGTTGCCCGCCTTCCCTCCCATGCCGCCGGCGAAGACGAGCGGCATGGCGCCAGTAAACGACATCAAGATGTATTACGCCGAGTACGGTGCGGGCGACCCGATCTTGTTCATCCATGGGGGCCTCGGCAGTGCCGATGTCTGGGGCCGTCAGGTCGAGGATTTTGCCAAAGACCATCTTGTAATAGTCGCCGACAGCCGCGGGCACGGACGCTCGACACGCAGCGGGCAGCCTTTCGGCTATGATCTCATGACGTCCGATTATGTCGCACTGCTCGATTATCTGAAGCTCGACAAGGTCACGCTTGTCGGCTGGTCGGATGGAGGCATCATCGGCATCGACATGGCGATGAAGCATCCCGAGAAGTTGACGCGTCTCATCGCGCAGGCTGCCAATGTGACGACGGAGGCGTAAAGCCGGACGTGATGACGAACAAAACGTTCAGCGACTACATCAAGTCCGCGGGCGAGGCCTACAAGAAGCTCTCGCCGACACCGAACGAATATGACGCATTCGTCAACCAGATTTCGGCGATGTGGATGAGTGAGCCCGCCTGGACTGCTGCCGACCTCGGCAAGATTACCGTGCCCGTCACCCTGGCAATCGGCGATCACGACGAAGCGATCAAGCTCGATCACACCGAAGGATGGCGAAGGAGATCCCCGGTGCAAAGCTCGTCATTCTGAAGGATGCCAGCCATTTTGCAATGCTGCAGGATCCCGAAGGGTACGATGCGATGATCCGTGACGCGATGGCGGGCAAGTGATAAATCCGCCATCTGGTGCGGGCCCCTTTCCATCGAGGCTCATTTGGGTTATAGGCAGCGCCAGCATCAGGCAGGACCTGAGTGCATTCGCGGCCGAAGCTGGACGACATCCCGGCTTTTGGCGACCTAATCTCCTCTCATAGAAAGGAACATCCGATGTCGATTACAGCTGAGCGCAAGACGGCTCTCATTAAGGAATACGCAACGTTCGAAGGCGACACCGGTTCTCCGGAAGTTCAGGTTGCGATCCTGACCGAGCGTATCAACAACCTGACGGAACACTTCAAGGGTCACAAGAAGGATAACCATTCCCGCCGTGGCCTGCTGACGATGGTTTCGAGCCGCCGCTCGCTTCTTGACTATCTCAAGAAGAAGAACGAAGGCCGCTACACCAAGCTGATCACCAGCCTGGGTATCCGCCGCTAATGATTTCCGGCGGGCGTTCCTTATGGACGCCCGCCGGATGCTTTTGAGGGGCCGATGGCCCCATGAAATTCTGCCGCCGCGCCCTATCTTCGCGTGGAGGAAATACGGTGGACCCGGATGGGCCGGTTCTGCCAAACCAACCGTTGACCTGTCATGGGGCAGGATTGCCGGATGCTTTCGGCCAAAGTCTTTCAAGGAGGGCTTTGGTCCGGTTTCTCAGGAAGCTGGGGATGAAAAGCCTCCCGTTGTCTTGCCCATGATACGTCACACCAATTGCGGTCGACTGTGCGCTGCGCTTTCCGCGACGGCGCGCGCTCCCGCATCGAAGGACAAGACATATGTTCGATACCCATACCGTGGAAATCGAGTGGGCTGGCCGCCCGCTGAAGCTCGAAACTGGCAAGATCGCCCGTCAGGCTGATGGTGCCGTTCTCGCGACTTACGGCGAAACCGTGGTTCTCGCCACCGTCGTTTCCGCCAAGGCGCCGAAGCCAGGCCAGGACTTCTTTCCGCTCACCGTCAACTACCAGGAAAAGACCTACGCGGCCGGCAAGATCCCCGGCGGCTATTTCAAGCGCGAAGGCCGTCCGAGCGAAAACGAAACCCTCGTTTCCCGCCTGATCGACCGCCCAATCCGTCCGCTCTTCCCGGAAGGCTACAAGAACGACACGCAGGTCGTCGTGACTGTCGTCCAGCATGACCTGGAGAACAACCCGGACATCCTATCGATGATCGCAACCTCGGCCGCCCTGACGCTCTCCGGCGTTCCCTTTATGGGTCCGGTCGGCGGCGCGCGCGTCGGATATATCAATGGTGAATACGTCCTGAACCCGCATCTCGACGAGATGGACGAATCGAGCCTCGACCTCGTCGTCGCCGGCACGCATGACGCGGTTCTGATGGTCGAATCTGAAGCCAAAGAGCTTCCGGAAGACGTCATGCTCGGCGCCGTCATGTTCGGCCACAAGGGCTTCCAGCCGGTTCTCGAAGCGATCATCAAGCTCGCTGAAGTTGCCGCCAAGGAGCCTCGCGATTTTGCACCGGAAGACTATTCGACTCTCGAAAACGAAATGCTTGGCCTTGCAGAAGCCGAACTTCGCGAAGCCTACAAGATCACCCAGAAGGCTGATCGCTACGCCGCTGTCGATGCAGTCAAGGCGAAGGTAAAGGAGCACTTCCTGCCGGAAGAAGGCGAAGCCGAATATACGGCCGAAGAAGTCGGCGCGATTTTCAAGCACCTGCAGGCAAAGATCGTTCGCTGGAACATTCTCGACACCAAGAGCCGCATCGACGGCCGCGATCTCGCGACTGTTCGCCCGATCGTCGCTGAAGTCGGCCTGCTGCCGCGCACGCACGGTTCGGCTCTGTTCACCCGCGGTGAAACGCAGGCGATCGTCGTTGCCACGCTCGGCACCGGCGAAGACGAGCAGTACGTCGATTCCTTGACGGGTATGTACAAGGAAAACTTCATGCTGCACTACAACTTCCCGCCCTACTCGGTCGGCGAAACGGGCCGCATGGGTTCCCCGGGCCGCCGCGAGATCGGCCATGGCAAGCTTGCATGGCGCGCCATCCACCCGATGCTGCCGTCGGTTGAGCAGTTCCCCTATACGCTCCGCGTCGTCTCGGAAATCACCGAGTCCAATGGTTCCTCCTCGATGGCAACCGTCTGCGGTACGTCGCTGGCGCTGATGGATGCAGGCGTTCCGCTCGCAAAGCCGGTCGCCGGGATCGCCATGGGCCTGATCAAGGAGGAAGAGCGCTTCGCCGTTCTTTCCGACATCCTCGGCGATGAAGACCATCTCGGCGACATGGACTTCAAGGTTGCCGGCACGGAAGCAGGCATCACCTCGCTGCAGATGGACATCAAGATCCACGGCATCACCGAAGAGATCATGCAGATCGCTTTGGATCAGGCCAAGGGTGGCCGTCTGCACATCCTCGGCGAGATGGCGAAGGCCATTTCCGAAAGCCGCGGCCAGCTCGGCGAATTCGCTCCGCGCATCGAAGTCATGAACATCCCGGTCGACAAGATCCGCGAAGTCATTGGCTCCGGCGGCAAGGTCATTCGCGAAATCGTCGAAAAGACGGGCGCGAAGATCAACATCGAAGACGACGGCACCGTCAAGATCGCATCGTCTTCCGGCAAGGAAATCGAAGCGGCCCGCAAGTGGATCCATTCGATCGTCGCCGAGCCGGAGATTGGCCAGATCTACGAAGGCACGGTCGTCAAGACCGCTGACTTCGGCGCTTTCGTCAATTTCTTCGGCGCCCGTGATGGTCTCGTCCATATTTCGCAACTGGCTTCCGAGCGCGTTGCCAAGACGCAGGACGTCGTCAAGGAAGGCCAAAAGGTCTGGGTCAAGCTCCTCGGCTTCGATGAGCGCGGCAAGGTCCGCCTGTCGATGAAGGTCGTCGACCAGACGACTGGCCAGGAACTCCCGGCTGCCGAAAAGAAGAAGGAGGAGGCGGCTGAGTAAGCCGCGCCTTTCCAACCGTTCATGGGCGCGGGATTTTTCTCGCGCCCTTTTTGTATGAAGTCGAGAAGAGATCATGAGCCGCGAAACGCTGAAGACCCTGCTCCATCCCTTTGCGAGCGGTACCATTGATCCGCCGCGCGAGGGTTCGCGCGTGCTGTTCCTGGGTGCCGAAGCAGGCTTTGTGCTGCCGGAGGGCTTTGCCGCGTCCCTCAGCGCCGTACAGGGCTTCCGGCCGCTCTACAGGCAGCTTCTGTCGCAGCGTATCGAAGCATCGCCTGAGATCGAGGGCGAAGATTATGATGTGGCGCTCGTGCTCTGCACGAAGCACAAAGGCGAGAACGAAGCGAATATCGCTGCAGCACTTTCCCGCTTGAGGGCCGGTGGCCTGATCGTCGTTGCCGGTGGCAAGGAAGACGGCATCCAGCCGCTGCGCAAGCATCTGGAAGGCTTCGGCCTCGATATCAAGCACATGCCGAAATATCACGGTGTTGCATTCTGGTTTACGCGGCCGAAGGACGTCAGCGAAGCTGTTTCGAAATTCGCCAAGTCACCGGTGCGCGTCGACGGACGCTTCAATGCTTCAGCCGGCATGTTCTCACATGACCGCATCGATGACGGCTCGGAGTTGCTCGCCTCGCGCCTTCCGACAAATTTCACCGGCGACGCGGCCGATTTCGGCGCAGGCTGGGGCTATCTCTCAGTCGAGCTTGCGGAGAAATCGCCGAACCTCGAGCGCCTCGACCTCTACGAGGCCAACCACGCGGCTTTGGAGGCCGCCAAGGCCAATCTGGCAGAGAACTGCCCGATCGCACCGGCACGCTTCTTCTGGCACGATCTGGCGGCCGAACCGGTCAAGGACAAGTACGATCTGATCGTCATGAACCCGCCCTTTCATGAAGGACACGCGGCGGAGCCTTCGCTCGGCCAAGCAATGATCAAGACGGCTGCATCGGCGCTACGCGGTGGCGGCCGTCTCATGCTCGTCGCCAATCGCGGTTTGCCCTACGAGCCGGTGCTTGCTGCAAATTTCAAGGAAAGCGGCGAAACCTGCCGAAACGCACGCTTCAAAGTGCTGTGGGCGAAGAAATAAGAAAGACGGCCAGTCCGCCATCCCACAACCTGAATTTCCTCCGGGGACTGGAGAAGAACAGGACCGCCGGCTGATTGACGCCTGGCCGCGCGATGAGCACCGCTATACAGCCGGTATACAACATCTTCAACGAAGCCCATGTGAAGGGGCGCTACCCGAAGCACTTCGACCGAAGAAACGCTTGGCTGGCTCCTTGAGCGGACCGAACCCTTTGCACCAGATTGTCGCGGCGATTTGTAAGCAGCGCCTTTCGGAATTGGAGAGGGAAAGCGGTGACAACTGACGGCTTTCCGAACTCTGTCCAGTAACAGAGCAGATACCCGCTGCAGCCGTTTCGCTGATAGAAAACCGGTGTCCTGCCGCCCGGAGCAACAGGCGTCGCCGGCGACCAATCTGCCTCGCTTACTCTACATCTGCCTTGCGCAGCGTATCCAGCGTCGGCATCGAGGTTATGTTGTAGCCGGCGTCCACAAAATGGATTTCGCCGGTCACGCCGGCGGACAGGTCGGAGAGCAGGTAGAGGGCGGAGTTTCCGACCTGATCGATGCTGACGGTCTTGCGCAGGGGAGCATTCCGCTGGTTCCAGGAGAGGATTGCACGGGCATCCGAAATGCCGGCGCCGGCCAGCGTACGGATCGGGCCCGCGGAGATGGCGTTAACGCGGATGCCGCGCGGACCGTAGTCGGCGGCGAGATAGCGCACGGAGGCCTCCAGAGCAGCCTTTGCAACCCCCATGACGTTGTAGTTCGGGATGACGCGTGTGGAACCGTTATATGTCAGCGTCAGCATCGAACCGCCCTCGGCCATCAGCGGTGCGCAGCGCCTGGCGATCTCCGTAAAGGAAAAGCAGGAGATGACCATCGTTCGGGTGAAGTTTTCGCGCGTAGTATCCGCGTAGAGACCCTTCAGCTCGTTCTTGTCGGAAAAACCGATGGCATGGACGATGAAATCCAGTTTGCCCCAACGCTCCTCGACTGCACCGACAACGCCGTCGACTGAGGCAATGTCTTCGACGTCGCAGGGTACGACGAAATCCGAGCCGACTTCCGCTGCGAGCGGTTTCACCCGCTTGCCAAGCGCCTCTCCCTGATAGGTAAAGGCAAGCTCGGCGCCTTGGGCTGCAAGCGCCCTTGATATACCCCAGGCGATAGAATGGTTGTTGGCGACGCCCATGATGAGCCCGCGCTTACCCTGCATGATTGCGGTCATGTTCTTATCCGTTGTAGCGCTGGAAAACGAGCGTCGCGTTGGTGCCGCCGAAGCCGAAGGAGTTGGAGAGGGCGATGTCGATCTTGGCGTTGTCGATGCGCTTGCGGACGATAGGCACTCCATCGAATTCTGGATCGAGTTCCTTGATGTGGGCGCTTTCGCCGATGAAGCCTTCCTGCATCATCAGGATCGAATAGATCGACTCCTGGACGCCGGCTGCACCCAGCGAGTGACCCGTCAGCGACTTGGTCGACTGGATGTGAGGCATCTTGTCGCCGAAGACCTCCCGGATCGCGCCGATTTCCTTGCTGTCGCCCACCGGCGTAGAGGTGCCGTGCGTATTGATGTAATCGATATCACCCTTCACCGTCGAGAGTGCCTGACGCATGCAGCGCACGGCGCCTTCGCCGGAAGGAGCGACCATGTCGTAACCGTCGGAGGTCGCGCCGTAGCCGACGATCTCGGCGTAGATCTTCGCACCGCGTGCCTTGGCACGCTCCAACTCTTCAAGAACGAGAACGCCGGCACCGCCAGCGATGACGAAGCCGTCACGGTTGACGTCGTAGGCGCGCGAAGCCATTTCCGGTGTGTCGTTGTACTTGGAAGACATCGCGCCCATGGCGTCGAAGAGATTGGACATGGTCCAGTCGAGGTCTTCGTGACCGCCGGCGAACATCACGTCCTGCTTGCCCCACTGGATCATTTCTGCGGCATTGCCGATGCAGTGCGCAGAAGTCGAGCAGGCCGACGAGATCGAGTAGTTGACGCCGTGAATCTTGAACCAGGTTGCAAGTGTCGCCGATGCCGTGGACGACATTGCCTTCGGCACGGCAAACGGGCCGATGCGCTTCGGGCTGTTGTTTTTGATGGTGATCTCGGCAGCTTCGATCAGCGTGCGGGTGGACGGACCGCCGGAGCCCATGATGATGCCGGTGCGTTCGTTGCCGCTGATCACGGACTCTTCGAGACCGGAATCGGCAATCGCCTGCTTCATGGCGACATGGTTCCAGGCGCCGCCTTGCGACAGGAAGCGCATTGCGCGGCGATCGACCAGATCGGTCGGATCGAGGCTGGGACGACCCCAGACCTGGCACTTAAAGCCATGCTCGGCAAAATCGTTGGAGAAGGAAATGCCGGACTTGGCATCGCGCAGCGAGGCCGTGACCTCAGCGGCATCTTTGCCGATCGAGGAAACAACGCCCAGACCCGTGACAACTACCCGTCTCATGTGTTTCGACCTTTTCGTTTTTTCTATCTTGGAATACCGGGCCGTTTCGCCCGGTAGAGTCAGGCGGCCTTTTCCTGGAAAAGGCCGACGCGCAGATCGGTAGCCTTGTAGATGACCTCACCGTCGGCCTTCATCCAGCCATCGGCGATGCCGAGAACGAGACGGCCGCGCATGACGCGCTTGAAGTCGATGCCGTATTCGACAAGCTTCGTCTTCGGCGTCACCATGCCGGTGAACTTCACCTCGCCGGTAGAGATTGCACGGCCCTTGCCAGGCTCGCCCAGCCAGCCAAGGAAGAAGCCGGTCAGCTGCCACATGGCGTCAAGGCCGAGGCAGCCCGGCATCACGGGATCGCCCAGGAAGTGACAGGGGAAGAACCAGAGGTCCGGCGTGATGTCGAATTCGGCGCGAATGAAACCCTTGCCATGCGGTCCACCGTCTTCGGAAATCTGCGTAATGCGATTGAACATCAGCATCGGCGGCAGCGGCAGCTGCGCATTACCCGGGCCGAACATTTCGCCGCGGCCGCAGGTCAGGATTTCCTCATAGGTGAAGCTGGATTGTTTCGTTGTCATCAAAATTCTGTTTCCCCCGCACGTGCCAATGGAGTGAGTGTTTAGTCCAAGTTCCAAGGAAAATGAAGCATAACCATGGCTAGTTCTACCCCGCCCTTGAACTGACTTGTCGCCTTATTTGGTGGTCGCATACAGGAAGGCCAAGGCCCCGGCCAGACCCAATTGCGTCAAAAGCCCGATTTTCCGGCGTTTCGAGGGCCATTGTCCCCATTGGAACTATTGAAAGGCTTCCGCGCAAAAGATATATGGCTTAGGAAACCTGATTGATTGACGCTAGAATAACCGGAGTTCTTCCCTTATGGCGGCTGCAGCCCCGATCGCAATCGAAGCCAGACTGCGCAGCGCAGGCCTGCGACCGACGCGTCAACGCGTTGCGCTCGGCGATCTGCTTTTTGCGAAAGGCGACCGGCATCTGACTGTCGAGGAACTGCACGAGGAAGCAGTTACCGCCGGCGTCCCGGTTTCTCTGGCGACCGTCTACAACACGCTGCACCAGTTTACCGAAGCCGGCATGATCCGTGTTCTCGCCGTCGAGAGCGCCAAGACCTATTTTGACACCAACGTCTCCGATCATCATCACTTCTTTGTCGAAGGCGATAATGAAGTGCTGGATATTCCGGTCAGCAACTTGACGATCGGCAATCTACCGGAGCCGCCGCAGGGCATGGAAATCGCCCATGTCGACGTTGTAATCCGCCTGCGCCCGAAGCGCTGAATTTCACATTACATCGTCAGGGTGGCGACCGGGCTTATGCCTGTAGGTCGGGAACGTCCATCCGAACCACAATGCGCCGCCGCGTACGGCGAAGGCTGCGACAACGCCAAGGGCGGATGCGCCATAAAGCGGCAGGCCGAGTTCAGTTGCACCAGTAAAGATGCCCGCACCGAAGAGTGCCGCAGTGATGTAGATTTCGGGTCTCAGGAGCACGGAAGGCTCGTTAGCCATCAGATCGCGCAACACGCCCCCGAAGGTTGCCGTCAGTGTCCCCGTCACGATCGCGATCGTCGGCGAGCCTGTCGCGGCAAGTCCCTTGGCCGCACCCATGACGCAATAGGCGGCGAGGCCCACCGCATCGAGCCAGATCAGCAGCCGGTAACGCGACTCCACGAGATGGGCGGTGAAGAAAACCACGATGCCTACCAGACAGCAGATGACGATATAGGCTGGGTTCAGCACCCAGAATACGGGCACGCGGCCAAGCACGATATCGCGCACCGTGCCGCCGCCGGTGCCTGTTACCATCGCGAAGAAAAGGAAGCCGATGAGGTCGAGCTGCTTGCGCGAGGCGGCGAGTGCACCCGTCGCGGCAAAGAGTGCGATGCCAGCATAATCGAGATAGACGAGCAGAGACATTGATTGGCCCCCAGAGCCGGCAGACGATACTGAACTGAATCACGGCGGCAAGGGCGGCGCAAGGCGGATCGTCCAGAATGGGCGCCTGTCAGTGTCCATCCGACAAAAGAGGAAAGCCGTGAAAGCGCTTCTCATCGTCCTGAACTTCATAGCCCTCCTTGTGGCTCAGTCGGCCTCTGCGCAGCAATCGCTGATCTCGGACCCGGAAATCTACGAGAAGAAGCATTTCACCGAGCAATGCACGAAGGCCGAATTTTCCGACGCTTACATCACGCGCCAGGACATCAACAATGACGGCCTTATCGACGCCGTGGTCAATGAGGGCGAATTGACCTGCGACGGAAAGAAGGGGCCGCAGTGCAACGACGATGGCTGCACCTATAATTTCTACCTGCAGGTGGCCGAGGGCGGCTATTTCATGATCGCGACGGCGCAGATTTACGGCTACGATTTCATCAAGCGCTTTGGCAATATGGTGCTGGCCATGAAGATGCATCCGCGCTTCTGCGATCGCACCGATGGCGGTCCCTGCATCGTAACGGCGCGTGTTCGCGGCACGAAGTTTGTCACCATTTCAAAGAAATAATGCTTCAGGCTGGATAGAGCTCGGACGTTCGACCAGCAAAGTAATAGCCGACGAGACCGAACCATTCGCGCACGGCGGTCGCCATGTTCAGGGCATTGAGGCTCGGCTGCGTGAAGTCGATGCCCAGCGCTACATGACCATCCGTCCGGAAATCCGTCGGCCACGGCACGACATCGATGCCCTGCTTGCGGAAAATGCCGACCGAACGCGGCATGTGATAGCCGGATGTGATCATCAGGCAGTTCGAAAGTCCCTGGCTTGCAAGCAGTTCCTTGGTATTAATCGCATTTTCGAAGGTCGTGCGGGATGTTCTGTCTTCGACAAGCCGTTCACGCGCAATCCCGAAAAGCGGAAAGAAGCGCGCCGAGGCGGCCGCATCGCCTTCATATTTTCCAGACATCGAGCCATCCCCGCCGGAAATCAGAATACGCGATTGCGGATATCGCTGCGCCAGCCGTAGCGCTTCGATAAAACGGTCCGCGCCTGCATTGAACTCGATTCCGTGGCTGGTCGTATTCACTTCATTTTCAAACGCGCCGCCGAGAACGATCATGCATTGCAAATTATCCGGATCACGGTCCGGCTTTGGAAACCGCAATTCCAGATCCTGGAGGAGGTAATTGCCTGTTGTGGTGAAAAGGATGACGAAGAGCAGCAGTGTGCCGAGCGCCGAGAAAAATACGGCGAGGCTCCTGAAGCGGAGAACGACGGCAAGGAATGCGAAGAGAATTAGGAAGAACACCAGCGATAGCGGCTGGCCGAAGACCCAGACTAACTTCGAGAACAGAAACAATGATACCCCCCATGTCAAAACCAGCGGCATCTTATCCGATTCGATTGTGACGGGAATGACGGACGCATGGCACGATCAAAAGCTTGTATTGGGATGGGGCTTTCGGCATAGGAACACCGTTGCTTCAAGCAAAGCTCCGTAAGCGTTTACGTCAATCAACGCGCAATCCGCCACCTGGGCATTCGCATTGGTTCGTCCGATATCTTACGGAGAAATTCAATGCCCTATGGCAAACTCTCCACACGCAATAACACGATTGCCGTGCCGTTTATCTTGTCGATGCTGATGACAGGCGTCGTCTCCGCCATCAGTATCGTCGCCATGCAGGGCGTTGGCCCGCTTGCTTTGGCCATGTGGCCATCCGCATGGGTGCTGTCTTGGGTCGCCGCTTTTCCGGTGCTGTTGCGGGTCACGCCGGCTGTCCGGCGCATCGCTTCATTCATCGTTGAATCATAACGAAAAAAATACCGGCAGAGCACATGGCCTGCCGGCACTGTGTATCGCCGCCGCGCAGATCAGGCTCAATCGGATCATCCCCGGATTTGTCTTGCCGCCCGTTTGTGTTCCGTCTTTTGAGCCGCTAGTTTGAGGCCGACTCATCTCCTGGAAGCCATCGCGGACATGTCTGCACTTGAGAATTTCGCCGAAAATCTGCGGCGCCTCTGCCTTGCCAAGGCAGGCAGCATCAGCGCTGCCGCGCGCGGTATGCAAATCGGCCGCTCGCAGATTGAATCCTATCTTCAGGCGCGGCGCGCACCGGGCCGGGCCTCTGTAAAGAGGATCTGTGAATATCTCGGTGTGACCGAGGAAGAGATGTACCAGCGGCCGGTTGCGGTCGATTTGGACCACGGCCGTCCATCGGCGCAACGCATCTTGTCTGCGGCGAGGGATGCCCTGGAACCGCTCCTCTTTGCCGATCCTTCCGCCGGTATCGCACCCGGCATTTATCATGCCTACATGACGATCCCTGGTACGCCGGAGAGCCTACTTTGTGCCGTTGTTGTTATTGCCAAGCAGGGAAGCGCCACGACTTTCCGGCGACTTACCAATCGAGCGATCAAGAAGGGCGAATATTGGTCCCGCTTCACCGGCGATCACAAAGGCATCGTCGTCGAGCGGCTCAATTGCCTTTCCTTCGTCGCAGCCAATCAGATTGGTACACAAGAGCCGACGCTGATGCGCCTTCGGTGGCTGCCATTCTCCGAGAAGCTGCTTGGAGGGCACGCCATGATTTTTACGCCTGCTGGACCGTCCTTCAGCGCCGTTGTGATGGTGCCGCTGAGCACGAAGATAAACCTCAGAACGGCGCTGCGCCTCGCGAAAGTCTACCGAACGGCCGATGAGGCCGTTCCGCGGATCGTACGGGACATGATTACCCAGCAGCGTGCCGATTTCATCTCTTCGGTCACACGCGATCTCGGTTAGTTGAGCGACAGCCCGGCTTCATGGGTCGCGGGCGCGTGATCGACGTTGACGCGGTGCGCCTCGATCAGCGCCATTGACAAGAGGTAGGTCAGCATCGGCTGCCGGGCGCTGCGGCTTTGCGCGATCAGCGTGTTCAGCATGTCGATCGTATAGTCACCGACCCCGTCATCCAAATTCAGCGTTTGTTCGGCTTGTGCAGTCTTTTTATGGGCCATCGTGCTTTCTCCGGCGTCTTGTCGAGTTCATTCGCGCATTATGATTGGCATAGTTCACGTTTTTCGGCTAGATATTTCTGTATAAACACAAAAATAACGATTTTAATTCAGAAATTCCAGGATTTTGACTTAAATTGAAGCAATACGCCACTGTGATGTATCAAACTAATATTTGCGAATTAATCGAATATTTTCAGTTGGCGCCTCATTGTTCGGGCTGCGATCAACACCGATTGCTTTCGAACCGAGGAGATGGAGCATGCAGAAGAAGAGCAAGCCGAACCTTAAGGTTACCGCAGCCAAGGCTAAGCCGACTTTTGTCAGCCGCGGCATGATGTTCCGCATCGATTAAGCGATGAGATGCCTGCCGCGCGAATGAGTTGCGGCGGGCATTTTTCTGCGATGCGCTATCGTTCCTCCCGCACGCTCGTCTTCCATAATGATGGTGCCGAGTTCGTAGCCTGTAATTTCCTCACCAAGGCTGTCTTCGAGTGCAGTCCGGACCTTCTGGATTTTTTGGGCGCTATTGCCGAGTGGAGTGATCGCGCCGCGATCCGCGATCAAGCGCCCGGCCATAGTGAGGACGAACTCGATGAAACGCTTGTGGCGCTTGTCGAGATGTCCGCACTCGTCGTCGAAGGATCCGAACTTGAGATGCGAGAGGACGCCTTCCGTCAGCATTGGAAGTGGGGCGTGCCCGCCGCCCTGATGCATTTTTGCGTTCAGGACCCCGATTACATGTCCCTTAATGAGGCCGAAGATCTGCAGCGCGCTGCGCTCGCAAGCGATGGCGAGATCGAGCTCTACAGCCTCAATTCGGGGCAAGGCGATGTCATTTCGTTATCCGCCGAACCCTCCGGAAATTCCTTGCTGGAGCTGATGGCGAGGCGGCGGACTCAACGCAAGGGCCTTACGAAAGCCGTGTCATTGCACGCGCTCTCCGAAGCGCTTTTCGCAGGCCTTGGGATTACAGGTACTGCACGAAATTCGGTGGTGACGCTGCCGCTGTCGATGACACCGTCCGGCGGCGCACGCAACCCTTATGAAGCCTATGTTTTTGTGAAGGCGGTCGACGGGCTGGCGCCAGGAATCTATCACTATTCGGCCTTCGAGCATTCGCTGGCAAAGATATCGGACGCTTCGCCCTCTTTCGGCGATCTGGTGGGCGGCCAGGAGTGGGCGGATACCATGCCCTGCATGATCGTACTCGTTGCCCATATGGACCGCAGCATGTGGAAATATAGCGATGCCAACGCCTACCGCGTGGTTTTGATCGAGGCCGGGCACATTGGGCAAAACATCATGCTTTCGGCCACGGCGCACGGCATGACGGCTTGCCCAACCGCGGCTCTGAGCCATACGCGGATAGGCGAATTGGTTGGTCTGCGCAATCCTGCTCATGCGCCGATCTACGCACTGACGCTTGGTTTCCCTGACGTAGCGTAAAGCCCAAAAAAAGTCGGTTGAATTTTGCAACTATCGGGTTGAGTTCTGCTCAAGAACCGGCATAGTATCGTTAGCAATTCGTTAATATATGAGGGAATGCTAGGTGCCTGATCCCGTAGATATCCTCGTCGGTCGCAATGTCAGACAGCTCCGCGCCCGCCGCCGTGTCTCGCAACTGGAGCTGGGGGAAGCTCTTGGTTTGACGTTCCAGCAAATTCAGAAATACGAAAAAGGCACCAACCGGGTCTCCGCCAGCAAGTTGCACCAGATCGCGGTCTTTCTTGGCGTTGAGATCTCCGCACTCTTTGAAGGCGCGGAAACGTCGCAATTCCCGTCAAAAGTTGCGCTAAGCCCCGAGGCTTATGAACTGGCTGTCAATTATGACAGGCTTCACTCGCCCGCGGGCAAGGAAGCGGTCAAAACCATTCTGACGCTGATGAGCGCGGAAAAGGCTGCCTGACGCTCCGATTCCGGCGATAGCAAAAGAGTATCCCGGTACCTTATGCCCGCCGCAGGCGGGTTTCTTTTTGTTTCGGGATTCTAATGAAGTTCGCGCTCGTGCAGCGCGACAAGCAAGTCGTCCTGCGTGTGATGCCCGGCGTGATAAAGGTCGATCGCGATGCTGGCGATCGAAAGGCCCTGCTGGCTGCGGAGCTTGATGTTGCGCTCGGCACACCAAGTATAAAGCGCGCCGGCAAGGACGTCGACGTCATCCGGCTGAAAGGACAAGGAGGCTGCTGCCGTCATGGAAGTGACCTTCAATTGGTTTGTTCCCCAGAATTATGCGGGTAGTAGTGATGGCATTTCAGCAGGTTGCAAGCGGCATCCGCAGCCTGCGTTAACGCAGGACGTATTGCCGGTTTTCTCTGTTTCAAATTGGAACAGAAATGGCCGGCTCTACGGAGCGGTTCTGGATTCGTGTGGTTTTGAGACATGCCGCCATGTGCCGGGTGGCGGTTTACCGTCTATCGGCCGCTCCAAAATTAGGCTCCAAAGCGGCGCGCGTGCTTCGATCACGGCCAGCTTGGGGATCATCCGATCAAAAATCACGCTCAGTCGCGACGGTGAGAGCACTGACATTTTGCACTATAGCCTATCAGAAGTCCGAGGAACTCGATGACGCTATTGCCGTTACATATCAGCAGAGATCGCAATGGGAGTTTCCAAGTGACGATCAGGACTGTTTTTGTAACAATCTTCATATTGATAGCCAGCGTCGCGAGTGGTGCCGATACAGTGGTGGGAACCTGGAAGACGGAAAACGGCGAGACGTCGGTGATCGACCATTGCGGAGCGAATTATTGCATTGTGGCAAAGAGCGGGCGATATGCGGGACAGCAGATCGGTTTCTTTTCAGGCAGGGCGGATACATATACCGGCCGGCTCACAGATCCCCGGACCAAAACAACCTATAGCGGCAGGCTCACCGTATCGGGAAACAGCCTCAAACTCCGGGGCTGCGCGACGAGCGTATTGTGCAAGACCCAGATTTGGACCCGCCTGAACTGAGATAGCGCTATCATCAGACCGTTTTGTTTTCCGAGCATCATTGTGGCGCTGGGCGGAACGATTGTTTCCAAGGGCCCGTATCGCTTCTTGCGCTATCCGAACTATGTTGTCGTGATGGGCGAGATCGCGGCACTCCCACTCGGTTTTGCCACTTTATGCACTTCTGTTTTCCATCGCCAATGCAATCATTGTGACTATTCGCGTCAAGGCCGAGAATGCCGCACTTGCAGGATTGTCCCATGCCGAACCGGCTTGATTCTGATCTTACCGATCGCCGCCAGAGCGTCATTTGGATCGGTTTCTTCGCCATGTGCATCGGCATGTTTATGGCGATCTTGGATGTGCAAGTTGTGGCGACGTCGTTGCCAACGATCCAGGCTGCTCTCGACATCGATCCCGAGCAGATGAGCTGGATTCAGACCGTCTATCTGATTGCCGAGGTAGTCGCCATCCCGTTAACCGGGTTCCTGACGCGTTTTCTCACCATGCGATGGCTGTTCGTGACGTCGCTGGTCCTGTTCGTGATCGCGTCGGCGGGGTGTGCGATCAGCAGCGGCTTCCGTGAACTCGTCGCCTGGCGGGTTCTGCAGGGCTTTTCAGGCGGAACGCTGATACCCGCTGTCTTCTCGGCGGTGTTCATTCTGTTTCCAAACGAGCGCCAAGCCCTTGCCACGACCATTGCCGGCGTTCTTGCCGTCCTCGCTCCGACTGTCGGGCCGATTGTCGGTGGCTGGCTGACAGAGACCTACTCCTGGCATTGGCTTTTTTTGATCAATATCATTCCTGGAATTCTTGCCGCTCTTGTTGCAATGCGATCGCTCCCTCAAGAGCGCGTCGACGTCTGGGAACTTCGCGGGCTTGACGGGGTTGGATTGGTCACGATGGCCGTCGCTCTGATTACGCTGGAGCTTGGATTGAAGGAAGCGCCCACGAGCGGCTGGATGTCAGCATATGACAGTGGCCTGTTCGCCGTCTCAGCCCTATCAGCATTGGCATTCATATGGCGATCGCTCCACCGGGCCCGGCCGTTGGTAGAGCTTCATAATTTCCAAGATCGAAACTTTATGGTGGGCTCGACGCTAAGCTTCATCCTCGGCTTCGGTCTATTCGGTTCTGTCTATCTGATGCCTGTGTTTCTGGCCTTTGTCAGAGGACATAACGCATTCGAAATCGGTATGACAATGCTCGTAACCGGCATCGCGCAATTATGTACAGCGCCAATTGCTGTTGCGCTCGAAAAGCGAATGGACCCCCGCCTGCTGTCCGCGGTCGGCTTCGCGCTCTTTGCAATCGGCATCGGTATGAGTGCTTCGCAAAACCCTCGCTCAGATTATGACGCAATGTTCTGGCCACAGATCATAAGAGGCGTCTCCATCATGTTTTGCCTTCTGCCGCCGACCCGTCTGGCGCTCGGCACGCTGCCGCCCGAGCGTGTTCCAGATGCAAGTGGTCTGTTCAATTTGATGCGAAACCTTGGCGGCGCAATTGGGATCGCGCTCATCGATACCATACTATATACCCGCTCGGAGCCGCTTGGACAAAAGCTCTGGGATCGCTTGCAGGCAGGGAATTTGGAGGCTGCCGAGTTCATCGGCGCGCCGGCCCAGATCGTTGCCGGCCACACTGGCGCTTTTGATGCGGACACGACAGCAATATTGAACCCCCTTGTTCAGACCGCGGCAACCGTCCAAGCGCTCAACGAAGCGTGGATGATGGTCGCAATCATCACGGCATGCGCTGTCATATGCCTCCCTTTTGCAAAGCCTGTTTTGCCGACGCAGTCGTGACCGAGGTCCCGCGTGATGCGCGCACATCAGAGCCCATGGAGCCGGCGGTGAGCACGAGGCCAGCAATGAGCTTCTACTTCGTGCTGCATCCACAAGGTTTTCGATCGCAGATACGCACCCGCCGATCCTGATTTGCGCTTTGTCGTAAGCGGGCGCCTGAAGGAGTTCTTCCAGAACGGGAAGCACTATCATGACCTGAGGGTCAGTCGCTGCGTCTGCCTAACCAACCGAGACTGCACCCAGCATGGATGCCCAGAACTGGCATCGGGAGGAGCGTTTCCTCGACTAACGTGAGCGAACATGTCTGGGCGACCCCTTGCAGGGCATGAAAAAAGCCGGGATGAAACCCGGCTTTCAACCTGCGCTGTGTTTGCGTGCCAGTCCTTATCCCTCGAAGAATTCCTTCATGCGCGCAAAAAAGCCTGTCGATTCCGGGTTGTTCTCCTTCGAGGAAAGCTGCTCGAACTCCTGGAGCAGTTCGCGCTGCCGCTTCGAGAGCTTTTGTGGCGTCTCGATCTGGATCTGGATGTAGAGATCGCCCGTCTGGCTGGAACGCAGCACCGGCATGCCCTTGCCCTTGAGGCGGAACTGCTTGCCGGCCTGTGTGCCTTCCGGAACGGTGACCCGCGACTTCGTGCCGTCGAGCGTCGCCACATCGAAAGTGCCGCCGAGCGCTGCCGTCGTCATCGAGATCGGAACGGCGCAATAGAGGTCGGCTCCATCGCGCTGATAGAATTCGTGCGGCTTCACCGACAGGAAGATATAGAGATCGCCCGCCGGTCCGCCGCGCGCGCCGGCCTCGCCTTCGCCCTGCAAGCGGATGCGCGTGCCATCTTCGATACCAGCCGGAATATTGACCGAGAGCGAACGCTCTTCTGTTACGCGGCCCTGGCCATGGCACTTGGGGCATGGATCGGGAATGATCTGGCCGCGGCCATGACAGGTCGGGCAGGTTCGTTCGATCGAGAAAAAGCCCTGCGCCGCGCGAACGCGGCCGGAGCCCTGACAGGTGCCGCAGGTTTTCGGTTGCGTGCCGGGCTTGGCGCCGGAACCCGAGCACATATCGCAAGTGATCGAGGTTGGAACACGAATCTGCGCCGTCTTGCCGGAGAAGGCCTCTTCCAGCGAAATTTCCATATTGTAGCGAAGGTCGGCGCCACGCTCGCGTCCGCCCGATGAGCGCTGCCGTCCCCGGCCACCACCCATCATCTCGCCGAATATGTCTTCGAAGATGTCGGAGAAGCCGCCGCCACCGGCGAAGCCCGCACCGCCGCCGAAGCCGCCAGCACCCATGCCGCCATGCTCGAAGGCTGCGTGACCATAACGGTCGTAGGCCGCACGCTTCTGCGGGTCCTTCAGCGTTTCATAGGCTTCGTTGATTTCCTTGAATTTGATTTCGGCGCTCTTATCGTCCGGGTTCTTGTCCGGATGATATTTCATTGCCAGTTTGCGGAAGGCGCTTTTCAGCTCTTTTTCATCCGCCGTTTTGGCGACGCCCAGAGTTTCGTAAAAGTCCGCTTTTGCCAATTTAAACCCCGGAAATGGATTTCCGGCTGCCCTCGGGCAGCCGGATTGCAGTGTTTAGCATAACCGCTTCGCCGCGGATTATGCGGACTTCTTGCGGTCGTCGTCCTTGACTTCTTCGTAGTCGGCATCAACGACATTGTCATCACCTGCCGAAGCATCTGCCGTACCGGCTTCCGCCTGCTGGGCTTCGTAGATCGCCTGACCGAGCTTCATGGACACTTCCATGAGGGTCTGCGTCTTCGCCTTGATATCCTCGGCGTCCGGGTCGGTCGCCTCGGCTGCAGACTTCAGAGCCGCAATCGCATCGGAGATCGCGGTGCGGTCGGCCTCGGAAACCTTGTCACCGTAATCCTTCAGCGATTTTTCCGTCGAGTGAACCAGGCTTTCGGCTTGGTTCTTGGCCTCCACGGTTTCGCGGCGCTTCTTGTCTTCCGAGGCATGCGATTCTGCATCCTTGACCATCTTTTCGATGTCGGCGTCCGAAAGGCCGCCGGAAGCCTGGATGCGGATCTGCTGTTCCTTGCCGGTACCCTTGTCCTTGGCCGAAACCTGCACGATGCCGTTCGCGTCGATATCGAAGGTAACTTCAATCTGCGGAACGCCGCGCGGCGCCGGCGGCAGGCCGACGAGGTCGAACTGGCCGAGCAGCTTGTTGTCGGCAGCCATTTCGCGCTCGCCCTGCGAAACACGGATGGTGACGGCCTGCTGGTTGTCATCGGCAGTCGAGAAAGTCTGCGACTTCTTGGTCGGGATCGTCGTGTTGCGCTCGATCAGACGGGTGAAGACGCCACCGAGGGTTTCGATGCCCAGAGACAGCGGGGTCACGTCGAGCAGCAGGACGTCCTTGACGTCGCCCTGCAGAACGCCGGCCTGGATGGCAGCGCCGAGCGCAACGACTTCATCCGGATTGACGCCCTTGTGCGGCTCCTTGCCGAACAGCTGCTTGACGACTTCCTGAACCTTCGGCATGCGGCTCATACCACCGACGAGAACGACTTCATCGATCTCAGCCGGGGTGACGCCGGCATCCTTGAGGGCTGCCTTGCACGGCGCGATCGTGCGCTGCACGAGGTCGTCGACCAGGCTTTCAAGCTTGGCGCGCGTCAGCTTCAGCGTAAGGTGCTTCGGGCCGGAAGCGTCAGCCGTGATGAAGGGCAGGTTGATTTCGGTCTGCTGCGAGGACGAGAGCTCGATCTTGGCCTTTTCGGCAGCTTCCTTCAGGCGCTGCAGTGCGAGCTTGTCGTTCTTGAGGTCGATGCCGTTGTCCTTCTTGAACTCTGCAACGAGGTATTCGACGAGACGCATGTCGAAGTCTTCACCGCCGAGGAAGGTGTCGCCGTTGGTGGACTTCACTTCGAAGACGCCGTCACCGATTTCGAGGATCGAAATATCGAAGGTACCGCCGCCAAGGTCGTAGACGGCAATCGTCTTGCCTTCCTTTTTGTCAAGCCCGTAAGCGAGGGCCGCTGCGGTCGGCTCGTTGATGATACGCAGAACCTCAAGACCCGCGATCTTGCCAGCATCCTTGGTTGCCTGGCGCTGCGCGTCGTTAAAGTATGCCGGAACCGTGATGACGGCCTTCTCGACTTTTTCACCGAGGTAGGATTCAGCCGTTTCCTTCATCTTCTGAAGGATCATCGCGGAGACCTGCGCGGGCGAATAGCCCTTGCCATTGGCTTCGACCCAAGCATCGCCATTGTCACCCTTCGAAATACTGAAAGGGACAAGACCCTTGTCCTTCTCGACGGTCGGATCTTCGTAGCGGCGGCCGATCAGGCGCTTGACGGCAAAGAGCGTATTCGTCGGATTGGTGACGGCCTGGCGTTTTGCCGGCTGGCCGACAAGGCGTTCGCCGTCGTCGGTAAATGCTACCATGGAAGGAGTCGTGCGCGCGCCTTCCGCGTTCTCAATGACCTTCGCGTCCTTGCCGTCCATGACAGCGACGCAGGAATTTGTCGTTCCGAGGTCGATACCAATTACTTTTGCCATGTCATTTACTCCTTGAAGCAAGCTGTCGGAACCCCGAGAAGGCGTTTCCCTGACAGCCCCTTACGGGATGTGGGTCTTCGGAATTAACGCAATCGTGATTGCGGTGATGCGGCGTATATAAGGAGCGGTTTTCTTGACTGCAAGGCGAGAATGAGCCCGAAATCCAGCAAAACGAACGTGTTGCATTCACTTTCTACAGTGAGCGAAAAAAGTCCGCCGTCCTTCGCATCTCCGTGGACTTACCAAAGCCGGCTTGCACCGAGCATGAGCGGCTTCGCTCATTGGCCCATGATCAGGTCAAGCAGCGTGGTGCGGCGCGGCTGGACGGAAGAGGTGGCCGCAGGGCTGCCGACATCTCCCGGTGGAATCGGTCCTCCCGGGACGGCCACGGCCTGTTGCTGCTGACCGGGTGCCGGTGGAAACGATGTTTGCGCCTCCGTGCTGCTCCCACCTCCGAAAACGCCGGAAATGATGCCGCCGATCGTTGTCGGCTGCTCCTGCATCGGCTGCGGTTCAGCCTGCGCCATCGGCTGATTGCCGAACCCATTCGGGTCCGCAATGAACTGGCCGTTGCCGAAAAGCGGAGCTGGAGAAAGACCCTTGTGCGCGGCAATCATGAATTCCTGCCATGCCTTCGCAGGCAGGCCGCCGCCCGTAACCTTCTTCATCGGCGTGCCGTCGTCATTGCCGAACCAGACACCGGTCGTCAGATTGCTGGTGAAACCGACGAAGAGCGCATCGCGCGAATTCTGGGTCGTGCCTGTCTTGCCGGCCGCCTGCCAGCCAGGAATCTTGGCGCTTTTGCCCGTGCCGGTCTCGATCGTGCCCATCATCATGGCATTCATGTTGGCGGCGACCGTTTCAGAAACAACGCGCGGCGGGTTGTCATATGTGTTCTCATAGAGAACCTTGCCCTCGGCGGTCGTCACCCGGCGGATCACATGCGGGGTTGCCTTATAGCCGCCGTTCATGAAGGCGGCGTAGGAAGCGGTGAGCTCCGTGAGCGACACTTCAGACGTGCCAAGCGCGATCGAGGCATTCGGCTGCAGCTCGGTCTCGATGCCGAGTCGGTGCGCAAGCTTGATCACCTGCTCCGGCCCGTCATACATGACGAGCTGGGCGGCGACGGTATTCAACGACTTCGCAAGCGCGGTCGCGAGTGTCACCTCGCCATTGTATTTCTTTTCATAATTTTCAGGCGTCCAGTTGCCGATGCGAATCGGTGCGTCGTTGAAGACGGAATAGGGCGTCAGACCCTTTTCGAGTGCGGCGGCATAAACGAAAGGTTTGAAAGAGGAGCCCGGCTGGCGCTTCGCCTTGACCGCGCGGTTGAACTGGCTTTCGGCATAATCCCTGCCGCCGACAAGCGCTCGGATCGCGCCAGTCCCGTCGATCGAGACGAGGGCGGCCTGGGACGCATCGAGCTTTGCGCCGTCCTTGCCGAGAATGTCGTTGAGCGACTGCTCAGCCTTTTTTTCCAGCCCCTTGTCGATCGTCGTATCGACGATGAGGTCCTCTTTCACCTCGCCGACCAGCCCGGGTAGCTCGTCCATAACCATGTCGGCCACATATTGACCAGCGCCCGACCAGTAACTCTTCGCCTTGGACGGCGTCTGCGTCATCGCCGTCTTCACCTCGTTGTCGGTGATATAGCCCTGGTCGCGCATGGCCTGCAGTACGACCTGGGCACGGGCGTTTGCGGCGTCTGGGTCGCGGGCCGGAGAGAGACGTGACGGCGCCTTGACGAGACCGGCGAGCAAAGCCGCTTCCCCGAGGTTCACGTCACGCGCGGACTTGTTGAAATAGCGGCGGGCGGCGGCCTCGACGCCGTAGGCATTCGAGCCGTAGAAGACGCGGTTCAGATACATCGCCAGGATCTGATCCTTCGTATATTTCTGCTCGAGCCAGAAAGAGAGCAGCACTTCCTGCACCTTGCGCTCCAGAGTGCGATCCGGCGAAAGGAAGAGGTTCTTGGCGAGCTGCTGCGTCAAGGTGGAGCCACCCTGAATCGGCTGGCCCGTCAGGTTGTTGACGACGGCGCGGGCAAGCCCCATTGGGTCGACGCCGAAATGCGAGTAGAAGCGCTTGTCTTCTATCGCGATGATCGCTTCAGGGATGTAGGGCGACATCTGATCGAGCGATAGCGCCTCGCCGCCGGTGGCGCCACGATTGGCAATCACGCTGCCATCGACAGATGTGATCTTGACGTTCGGCGGCCGTTCAGGGATCGCCCAGGTGCTGGCGCTCGGCATGCGCGAGCCGTAGTAGAAAACCAGCCCAGCTGCGCCGATGCCGGCCCAAATACCAAGAACGATGCACCAATAGACCACGCGGCGGATGAAGCTGAAGAGACCGCCATCCTGGCGTTCCGGCGGCTCGCGTCTGCTGCGCCTTTTCCTGTCGGGTGCGCGGGTTCTTGTTGCGTCCGAGGAAGAACGTTTGGTTCCGCGTCGGCCCGCGATACGATCGTCGTCATCCAGCGAGAAATCGTCGTCCTCTTCAAAGCGGCTACGGCCGCTGAAGGACGGTTCGATTCTATCGCGTGATCTGCCCCTACCTGCCATCGTGGACCGGCCGCACCCCATATGTCGCAAGCGCTCTTTGCGCAATCATCCGGGTGGACTTTAAATACGGCGATTTAAGGGGTGGTTAAGACTGCAGGCAAGCGGTCCCGACGGCGCTTCAGCCCTGCCGTTTGCGCATGGCTGCCATTCGTTGCGGCTGTCACGAAACTGACATATATCGCGCAACCTTACGCCGAAGAAAAAAGCAATAAGCGTAGTAGCTAGGCATTTAATATGAGCATTGACCTTAAGAGAATAGACGAGACCTGGCTTCGCGAGATCTGGAGCATCCATGAGTTTGCCCGGCAGCATCGGCTGAGCAAGATGGAGGAAAGCCGCCTGAAAATGCTGCATGGTCCGTTTGCAGAGATGCGTGAACTCGTGGCAGGCTCTGATCGCAAAGCTTCCGTTTGGTAATTTGGAACCTTTAGCTGTCCCGCTAGTTTCCTTATATAGCGGGACAGCCCTCAAGTCCCGTTATGGATCGGTCGTCTCCCCTCAACACGGCCGATCGAAATCAGGCCCGGCGCCTCCGTCTTGGAGCGTCGGGCTTTTTCTATGCAGCCTATCGCAAAAGAAAGGGCGGCATCTCTGCCGCCCCTGGGCCACGTTAGTTCCGGCAACCCGGTTCGCCCGGTTGGCAGGCACCTCGCTGCGGCCTGCGGCGATCATTGTCACCACCGCCGCGGTTACGATTGTCGTCGCCACGGACGCGATTATTGCCATCATCGCCTCCACGTTCGAAGTTCCGGCGGTCATTGTCACCACCTCGGCGGTTACGATTGTCGTCGCCGCGGACGCGATTATTGCCATCATCGTCTCCACGTTCGAAGTTCCGGCGGTCATTGTCACCACCTCGGCGGTTACGATTATCGTCGCCACGGACGCGATTGCCATCATCGCCTCGACGTTCGAAGTTCCGGCGGTCGTTGTCACGATCGCTGCGGTTACGATTGTCGTCGCCGCGGCGGATGACGCGATTGCCATCATCGTCTCGACGTTCGAAGTTCCGGCGATCGCGATCGCGATCGCTGCGGTTACGATTGTCGTCGCCGCGGCGGATGACGCGATTGCCATCATCGTCTCGACGTTCGAAGTTCCGGCGATCGCGATCGCGATCGCGATCGCCGCGGCGCAGATCACGGTCAAAGTCCGGCAGGCGATCCCGACGATCGTCAAAGTCCCGGCGTCTTTCACGGCGATCCGAGTCGCGATCGAAGTCCGGTCCGCGGCGCCAGCGATCGCGGTCGCGATAGAAGTCACGGTCGCGGTAGTTACGATCCCAATAGCTGCCGAAGCTGAAGGCAACGACGGGAATACCGAGCGGGCGATAATATTGAGGCCCGACATAAACGCGGCGCTGTTGATAAAGTGCCTGGACATATCCGCCGTGCACCCAGCCACGGCCGCCGTAGAACTCCACGTCGCACCATGGCACGTCGGCAAGACAGCCGTAGATTTCGATGGATTCGCCGGCCGGAATTACGGTGACCGCCGGATATGCAGTGCTTGGGCCGGCCCGCATATTGACGTTCGTCGTCGCGAAGCCTTCTGCCGCCTGAGCGATCGCCGGAGCAAACAAGAGCATACCGGTCGCGGCAATTTTCAAGAGGGTGCGTTTCACGTTTTCAACTCCCTGGGAGGCAGCGTCAAGCCACATCCGGTATTTGTTTTTAACTCCGGCTTTTGCCGGTTCCGGGCATAGCCGGAGGCTCGCCGACTTTTGTTAGCCGGCAATCATTCGACTAGTCTTCCAATGGTTTATAGCGCGTGTTGCATGAATGCAGCTTGAACGGAAGAATCGGGGCTCTGGGCCTTGGAAGTGGCGGAGCGATTTCCGATATGACGCTCAACAGATCGCAGCCAAGTGGATGCTGTGCGCGCCTTAAGCGTTTGCCGTTTTCCATATCATTCCGACTGCTGGGGCGCTTTAACGGCGTGTTAACCTTTCGGGATCAATCTTGGCTGCAAAGTCCGCCTTTTCCTTGACCACGGATGTACTGGCATTGAAGCGAAGCGGATGATGAAGGCCGGTTTATCCGGCCTTTGTTTTTTGTCTGAATGCGTGCCCCGCGTAAATCATCGCGAGGGACGCTTTTTTGTTCAAGCTGCCAATGCGTCGAGGATGCGCACCCAGGAGCGGATGCCCTTGTGGTAGGAGGCGAGTTCGTATTTCTCATTGGGCGAATGGATCCGGTCATCTGCGAGGCCGAAGCCGACGAGCAGCGATTCCATGCCGAGCATTTTCTGGAAATCGCCGACGATCGGGATCGAGCCGCCCATGCCGATAACGACGGCGGGCTTGGGCCATTCGTCGGAAAGCGCGTTCTTCGCTTTCGTGATCACCGGAGAATCATAGGCAAGGTGAATTGCCGGCGAAGCGCCATGGGGATGGAACTCGACCGAGCAATCGGCCGGAATCTTCGAGCGGACATAGTTTCGGAACGTCTCTCGAATCTTTGCCGGATCCTGTTTGCCGACGAGGCGGAAGGAAACCTTGGCCGACGCCTTGGCGGCAATCACTGTCTTGAAGCCCTCGCCAGTATAGCCGCCCCATATGCCGTTGACTTCAGCCGTCGGGCGCGCCCAGGTGAGTTCCAGAACGGAACGGCCTTTTTCACCAGACGGCACCGAAAGGCCGACTTGGCCCAGTAAGTCCTCAGCGGTCTGGCCGAGCTTTTCCCATGAGGCCTTGATGTTTGCAGGCGTTTCCTCGACGCCTTCATAGAACTTCTCGAGTGTTATGCGGCCGGTTTCGTCGTGGAGACCGGCAAGCGCTGTTGTCAGGACATGGATTGGATTGGCTGCCGCGCCGCCGAAAAGCCCGGAATGCAGATCGCGGTCGGCCGCCGTAACGACGACTTCTTCACCGACAAGGCCGCGAAGGGCAGCAGCAATCGCCGGGGTCTCGCGGTCCCACATGCCGGTATCGCAGACAAGCGCATAGTCGGCCTTCAGTTCTGCCGCATTTGCCTCCAGAAAGGGCTTGAGCGACGGCGAGCCGGATTCCTCTTCGCCCTCGAAAAGGATAGTGATGCGGCAAGGAAGCGCGTCGTTGACCTCTTTATAGGCCCGGCAAGCTTCGACGAAGGTCATGAGCTGGCCCTTGTCGTCGGCGGTGCCGCGGCCCGTCAGGATCTTGCGGCCATTGTTCATGTCCTTGACGGCTGGTTCGAAGGGATCGTTTTCCCAAAGCTCGATGGGATCGACCGGTTGAACGTCGTAGTGGCCGTAAAACAGCACATGCGGCGCATCCGCGCTGGCGCCGGCATGATGCGCAACGACCATCGGGTGACCGGGAGTATCGCGAACGGAAGCTTCGAAACCCAGTGTCTTCAAATAGGCGACCAGCCATTCGGCAGCCGTGCGGCACTCGACTTTGTACGCCGGGTCAGTCGAGATCGATTTGATGCACAGCAACTCGAACAATCTGTCCAGGCTTGAACCGAGGTTCTGATCGGCGCGCGAAAGCACCGGGGTTACGTCTGTCATTTCCGACTCCTTTCGAGATTCGGCCGGACGATAGACCAAAGGCGGGGACGTTTCGAGGAAGAAAAATCGAAACAAGGGAGGGCGTAGACGGTCAGATTTTCTTCGCGTTTTCGAGGAGGCGGCGGATATATTCCAGCATCAGTTCGCGTTCGAAGGTCTTGAAGCCTTGGAAAAGCGCCAGATCGGCTTCACGTGCGATCTTGACCGCTTCATCTTCGATGGCCCGCGCATTGGGCGTCAGGAAGATCAGTTGCGCTCGTTTGTCTGAAGGATGGGGACGGCGCTCGATGAGGCCATCGCGCGCCATCCGCGCAAGCGTATTGGCCATCGTCGCCTGTTCGATATCGACGCGTTCGAGCAATTGCTTCTGCGTGAGGCCGTCTTCCGCCCAAAGTTCGAGAAGGATCGGGAATTGCCCGGGAGAAAAACCAAGCCGCGCCGCGCGCTGCTGCAGCGAGCGGGCAAAACCCTTGGCCAACTGGCTGGCAAGGTATGCTCCCGAATCCATCCTGTTAAATCCCATGATTGCAGTTAGGCTCAAAAACTGACGCGAAACAATGCAACAAATCGCATGCGATGGATTAAAACTTGTCCTTTAGCTTCATAAATGTGCATCTTCGCCAAAAAACAAAGCCGCCATGGCCTGGAGGTTGGCCATGGCGGCTTGAAAATGGGGACAAAGGCCCGGAGAGGGGGATAAGGCCTTTGTCCAAGCCTGATGCGGCGGGGGACAAGCCGGTAATCAGACCCTCGGCGCGATCAAACGCCGGTACACCTGATTTGTGACCGCGAATGTGGTTTTTCAAGGGAAGCCGGCCGAGCCGACAATTACAAATTGGTAACAGTTCGGTGAAGCACTAATTCCCGCGCCCTCCGGCGATCATTCCAGAAAAACGCAAGGTTCCATCCGGCAATCAATATGGTCATGCCTCCAAAGGGCGCAGATCAGCGCAATGATGCCAAGGTGCCTCGTAAGGGCCGACCGATATCAAAAAGGCGGAAAGAAGGAGGGCGTTCAGCAGCTGGAATTCTGCTTGGCTACCGAAGCTTCGTATGCGATCCAGATGCTGCGGAAAAAAAGGTTCGCAGACCTTGATCGCCAGCAGGAACACCGGCGCGAAGAGCACTTTGCGAAAGACAGCCGTAGGGCCGTCGTGTGTAGGAGCCGGCAATGACGTTGCCATGGTACGGCATAGGCGGCCGCGCACCTGCGCTTTTCCAGAGGCAGCTCTTTCCGAAGGCGAGGGGTCAGCAATAAATAGTACCGCAAACTGCATGTGCAATGGACGTTTCCATTCCGCCACGCTATCCATGCAGCCATGAAAAAAGGCGATCATCTTTTCCTTATTGACGGTTCGGGTTTCATCTTCCGGGCGTTTCACGCCCTGCCGCCGCTGACGCGCAAGTCCGACGGCTTGCCGGTCGGCGCAGTCTCTGGCTTCTGCAATATGCTCTGGAAGCTGCTGACCGATGCGCGTGACACCTCCGTCGGCGTCACGCCGACGCATCTTGCAGTTATCTTCGACTACTCGGCAAAGACCTTCCGCAAGGATTTGTATGATGCTTACAAGGCCAATCGCTCGGCACCGCCGGATGAGCTGATACCGCAATTCGGGCTGATCCGCGAGGCGACGCGCGCCTTCAACCTGCCCTGCATCGAGACTGAAGGGTTCGAGGCCGACGATATCATCGCCACCTATGCCCGGCAGGCGGAAGGGACCGGCGCCGATGTGACGATCGTCTCCTCCGACAAGGATCTGATGCAGCTTGTGACGCCGAACGTCCACATGTACGACAGCATGAAGGACAAGCAGATCGGCATCCCGGACGTCATCGAGAAATGGGGCGTACCGCCTGAAAAGATGATCGACCTGCAGGCTATGACCGGCGATTCGGTCGATAATGTCCCGGGTATTCCCGGTATCGGCCCGAAGACCGCCGCGCAGCTTCTTGCAGAATACGGCGATCTCGACACGCTGCTGGACCGTGCGCATGAGATCAAGCAGGAAAAGCGCCGCCAGGCGATTCTCGAGAATGCCGACAAGGCAAGGCTCTCGCGCGAATTGGTTCGGCTGCGATCTGATGTGCCGCTGGTGCTTGGTCTGGACGACCTCGTTCTCGAAGTGCAGAACGGCCCGAAGTTGATCGGCTTCCTGAAGGCGCTGCAATTCACGACGCTGACGCGCCGTGTGGCGGAGGCCTGCAATTGCGATGCCAGTGCCATCGAGGCGGCCGACGTAAAAGTCGAGTGGGGTACTGCTGCGCACGGCCCCGATCTCGATGCCGCTGAACCGGAGCCGGTTGCGGGCGGCATCCCGGATGTCGAGGGCGCTGCCGTTCCGATTCCCGTCAAGGCCAAGCCCGCCGGCAAAGGCTTTACGCCCGCCGAACTTGCCAAGGCGCGCGCCGAAGCCTTTGCAGTGCTGCCATTTGATCATTCTACCTACGTGACGATCCGCGATCTCGCGACGCTCGACAAATGGATTGGCGATGCGCGGGCAACCGGCCTGGTCGCCTTCGATACCCAAACCAATTCTCTTGATGCAATGCAGGCGGAGCTGGTTGGGTTCTCGATGGCGATTGCCGACAACGACAAGAACCCGGCGGGCGTCAAGACCCGCGCCGCCTATCTCCCGATCGGCCATAAGAACGGCGTCGGCGATCTCCTTGGCGGCGGGCTTGCGGACAATCAGATACCGATGCGGGATGTGCTGCCGCGGCTGAAGGCGCTGCTCGAAGACGAGTCCGTCCTCAAGGTCGCGCAGAACCTGAAATATGACTATCTGCTGATGAAGCGATATGGCGTCGAGACAATGAGCTTCGACGATACGATGCTGATGTCCTACGTGCTCGACGCCGGCACCGGCGCGCACGGGATGGACTCGCTCTCAGAGAAATTTCTCGGCCATAAGCCCATTGCCTACAAGGATATCGCAGGAAGCGGCAGGGCGAATGTCACGTTCGACCTTGTCGATATCGACCGTGCTACGCATTACGCTGCCGAAGACGCCGATGTGACATTGCGGCTCTGGATGGTGCTGAAGCCACGACTTGCCGCAGCAAAACTGACGGCTGTCTACGAGCGTCTGGAGCGCCCGCTGCTGCCGGTACTGGCGCGCATGGAAGAACGCGGCATCACGGTCGACCGTCAGATCCTGTCCCGCCTCTCCGGTGAACTGGCGCAAGGCGCTGCGCGCCTGGAGGACGAAATCTATGCGTTGGCCGGTGAGAAGTTCACGATAGGCTCGCCGAAGCAGCTTGGCGACATCCTCTTCGGCAAGCTGGGGCTTGCCGGGGGCAGCAAGACGAAGACCGGGCAGTGGTCGACCTCGGCAAGCGTGCTGGAAGATCTTGCCGCCGCGGGTTTCGAGCTGCCGCGCAAGATCGTCGATTGGCGCCAGCTGACCAAGCTGAAATCCACCTATACAGATGCGCTGCCGGGTTACGTGCATCCGCAGACGAAGCGCGTCCACACTTCCTATTCGCTGGCTTCGACGACGACAGGGCGGCTTTCGTCGTCCGAGCCGAACCTGCAGAACATTCCGGTGCGAACGCTGGAAGGCCGGAAAATCCGCACCGCTTTCATCTCCACGCCCGGGCATAAGCTGATCTCGGCCGATTACAGCCAGATCGAACTGCGCGTGCTCGCGCATGTCGCGGAAATTCCGCAGCTGACCCAGGCTTTTGCCGAAGGCATCGATATTCACGCGATGACGGCCTCCGAAATGTTCGGCGTTCCTGTCGATGGCATGCCGGCCGAAGTGCGCCGCCGCGCCAAGGCGATCAACTTCGGCATCATCTACGGGATTTCCGCCTTTGGCCTTGCCAACCAGCTCTCGATCGAGCGCTCGGAAGCGGGTGACTACATCAAGAAATACTTCGAGCGTTTCCCCGGCATTCGCGACTATATGGACAGCCGCAAACAGATGGCGCGCGACAAAGGCTATGTCGAAACGATCTTCGGGCGGCGAATCAACTATCCGGAAATCCGCTCCTCCAATCCTTCGGTGCGCGCCTTCAACGAGCGGGCTGCGATCAACGCACCGATCCAGGGCTCGGCAGCCGATGTCATCCGCCGGGCAATGATCAAGATCGAACCGGCACTCGCCGAAGCCGGCCTTGCGGATCGGGTGCGCATGCTGTTGCAGGTGCACGATGAACTGATCTTCGAAGTCGAAGATGCCGACGTCGAAAAGGCGATGCCGATCATTGTATCCGTCATGGAAAACGCCGCCATGCCGGCGCTTGAAATGCGCGTGCCGTTGAAGGTCGATGCGCGCGCCGCGACCAATTGGGACCAAGCGCACTGAGCGCTTCGTCCTTCCGGCCCCAAAGATTTTTCTTGATGACTTAACTCGTTGGCAAATCTAGGTTTTTTGTTCCAGAGGTGTGCCGTTTAGATGCGGCTGGAAGGAACTTGTTAACCTTCATTTTCTAATCCGGTTGGGTCAGAAATTGAGTGAGTAGCGGGTCGCATGCGTTTTCCCAGAACGAATTTGACGGATGCCGGTGATTTTTCCTCGGAAATAGACGTACAGCATGCGGGTGATGACATAAATGTCGCTCCCGCAGCGCCGGTTTGGCAAAGCAATTTCTCGCTTGCACCGAACGTGCGTTTTACCCGCACGCCGGAAAACCTGATCAGTAAACGCCGCGCGCCGGCCGAATCGGAACAGTCGTCTCGCGAGGAGACCGTCAGCGAAGGGCCGGCTGTTGATGTCGAGCCAAGCGCCCCGATGATGATTGACGTGCCGTTCGACATCTATCTGCCGGAAGCCGCTCCATCCGTGTCCGAGATCGATCATCCCAAACATGTCGCCGAAATTCAGGTCGAGCCGGAACTTCGCGCTTCGTCCGAGCTGACCGACATTTCCGATTTCGCCTTCTGGGAAGTCATGGCCTTCGAGGAAGCGACTGCGGCCCCGATTACCCTCCCGGTTGCTTTCCTGCCGAAGGTTGAGGTCACGCCGGAATCGATCATCCAACATTTCCGCGTGATGGAATGGCGCCCGGGAGGGAGACCGCAGAAGCCCGACGCACCAGCCACGGCCACGGCCGCTCCAGCGCCTGTAAGGTCTATATCGAACGTGGCTCCGGCAGCTCGACCGGCCGCCCCACCGGTGACCGCGAAAACGCAGCCGATCGCGCCGATGCCGGTTCGCGTGCAGGCCGCTGCACCCCTGGCGCCCGCACCCCGGGCTGTAACGCAGAAGACAATCCCGGCGAATATCGATCCATCCGGCTACGAGTTTCCGCCGCGCTCGCTGCTGCAGGAACCACCGGAGCGTCTTGGGGAGATCATGCCGCAGGAAACGCTCGAGCAGAATGCCGGGCTGCTGGAAAGCGTGCTGGAGGACTTCGGCATCAAGGGCGAGATCATTCATGTCCGCCCGGGTCCGGTCGTAACGCTTTACGAATTCGAACCTGCACCCGGAGTGAAGTCGTCGCGCGTCATCGGCCTTGCCGACGATATAGCCCGCTCCATGTCGGCGCTGTCGGCCCGTGTCGCCGTGGTGCCCGGCCGCAATGTCATCGGCATCGAATTGCCGAACGCGATGCGCGAGACGGTCTATTTCCGCGAGATGATCGAGAGCCAGGATTTCGAGAAGAGCGGCTACAAGCTGGCGCTCGGCCTCGGCAAGACGATCGGCGGCGAGCCGGTGATCGCCGAGCTTGCGAAGATGCCGCACCTGCTGGTAGCCGGCACCACCGGCTCCGGTAAATCCGTCGCCATCAACACGATGATCCTCTCGCTGCTCTATCGCATGACACCGGAACAGTGCCGTCTCATCATGGTCGATCCGAAGATGCTGGAACTGTCCGTCTATGACGGCATCCCGCACCTATTGACGCCCGTCGTCACCGATCCGAAGAAGGCCGTGATGGCGCTGAAATGGGCGGTGCGCGAAATGGAGGAGCGCTACCGCAAAATGTCGCGCCTCGGTGTGCGCAACATCGACGGCTACAACGGCCGTGTCGCGCAGGCCCGCGAAAGGGGCGAGACGGTCCACATCATGGTCCAGACCGGTTTCGACAAGGGCACAGGTGCGCCGATCGAAGAGCAGCAGGAAATGGACCTGACGCCGATGCCCTATATCGTCGTCATCGTCGACGAAATGGCCGACCTCATGATGGTCGCCGGCAAGGAGATCGAGGGCGCGATCCAGCGACTGGCCCAGATGGCGCGCGCCGCCGGCATCCATCTCATCATGGCGACACAGCGTCCGTCGGTCGATGTCATCACCGGCACCATCAAGGCGAATTTCCCGACTCGAATCTCCTTCCAGGTCACATCGAAGATCGACAGCCGCACGATCCTTGGCGAGCAAGGCGCCGAGCAGCTGCTCGGCCAGGGCGACATGCTGCACATGCAGGGTGGCGGCAGGATTTCCCGTGTCCACGGCCCGTTCGTCTCCGACCTCGAAGTCGAAAAGGTCGTCGCGCATCTGAAGACGCAGGGCCGTCCGGAATATCTGGAGACGGTCACGGCTGACGAAGAGGAGGATGCCGAGCCGGAAGAGGGCGCCGTCTTTGACAAGAGCGCGATCGCGTCCGAGGATGGCAACGAGCTTTACGATCAGGCGGTCAAGGTCGTGCTGCGCGACAAGAAGTGCTCGACCTCCTACATCCAGCGCCGCCTCGGCATCGGCTACAACCGCGCGGCATCGCTTGTGGAGCGCATGGAAAAGGAAGGCCTCGTCGGTCCCGCGAATCATGTCGGCAAACGTGAGATCGTGTCGGGGCGCGAAGAATGAAGCCGGCTAACTAATTTTCGTGAGGAAGCCGTTGAGCGTCTCGATGATCTTGCGCCCGGCTTCTTCCAGCGAGCTGCTGTTGTCCAGTTCGGTGACGTCGTAGTCGCCCCGTACGGTCAGCGGGCCGCGGGCGAGGCGGGCCATAATGTCTTCGTGCGTCTCGCGGCCGCGGGCTTCGAGGCGGCCTGCCAGCACTTCCGGGCGGGCGGTCACGTTGATGACCTTGAGGCGGGGAAAAACGGCCTGGAAGAGGTGGAGTGCCGAGCGGGAGCCGTTGGCGATTACCAGGTGTCCCTTGGCGAGCGCGACGGAAACCTCTGCTGGAATGCCGTATTTCAGGCCATGCGCCTCCCACCATACGGCGAAGTTGCCGGATTGCTCCATAGAGACGAAGCCTCCGTCGGAAACGGACAGATGATCTTCGCCGCCGGCATCGCGGTCCCGTGTGATGACGCGGCGGACGAAATGCACGTCGGGACGGCCGGCAAAATGCTTTGCCGCCAAGTTTATCAGCGTGTCCTTGCCGGCGCCGCTCGGGCCGACGACGACGACCATGATGCCTCGCTCTGTGCCGGGTACCAAGTGTGGCTCGTGCGAGGGGATCATGCGACCCGGCGCCCTTCGCGCCAGACGGAACGGGTCACCGGCACGCCCTCGTCGCGGAAGACGCGGACAAGATCGGCACGAAGGCCGATCTCGATTCGGCCGCGATCATTGAGGCTGACGGTGCGCGCGGGCGTGGCGGTCACCATCGCGATGGCCTTGGACAACGAAATGGTCTCCACCTCGTCGGCAAGAATGAAGGGTGCGTAAAGCAAGCTGAGCGGCACGTAATCGGAAGAGAGCACGTCGAGGACGCCGAGCTCTGCAAGATCGCGAGCGGCAATGTTGCCTGAGTGAGACTTGCCGCGCACGACATTGGGAGCGCCCATCAGCACGCTCATTCCGTGCGCGTGCGATGCCTTGGCGGCGTCGAAGCTCGTTGGAAACTCCGCAAGGCGCACGCCGTTTTCAATCGCCTCGTCGACATGGGCAAGTGTCGCATCGTCGTGGCTCGCAACGGTGATACCACGCTCCTTGCAGACCGTGGCGATCGCGGTGCGGTGCGGCGTCGAATTGCGAGCGGATTCGCCGAGGCGCTTTTCGATGAAGCGCGCGAACGCCTCGTCCGAAAGGCCGCGCTTCTTCTGATAGTAGAAGACGTACTGGTCCATCGTCTGGAACTGACGCTGGCCCGGCGCGTGGTCCATGAGCGAAACGAGGCGGACATAGGGATCGTCCTCGAAGTCTGCGAAATGCGCCAGGACGTTGTCGGCCGAGACTTCGCATCGCAGGTGGATCAGGTGTTCCGCGCGAAGCCGGCCTTCCTGCTCGGCCTTCTGGATGGCGTCAGCCATCTCGCGCATTTCGCCATGTTCAAAGCCACCGTCCTCGTCCGCGCCCATGCGCAGGCAGTCGAAAACGGTGGTGATGCCGGAGGTGACGATCTGGGCGTCATGGGCCTGGATGGCCGCCGTCTTGTTCCAGCGCAGGCCCGGGCGAGGCGAATAGTGGCCTTCCAGGTGGTCGGTATGGAGTTCGACGAGGCCGGGGATCAGGTAATCGCCTTCGAAATCCTCTCCGTTTGCCGAATTGCCTTCGGAGATATCGGCAATCCTGCCGTCGCGGATCAAAAGCGAGCCACTCACGATCTCGTCTTCAAGAACGATGCGGGCGTTGGAAAGGACTGTCTCTGTGGTCATCTGCGGATCTCTTAGAGTTTGGCGCCAGCAAGCGGCAGCCAGGAATGAATCTTGAACGGCCCGCCGCGCTCTTCTTCGGTGAAGACCGCGAGGCCGGAAATGGAAAGCGGCCGGCCGATGAAGGAGGCAAAACGCTTCTCCAGGATCGATTTCATCAGTGCTGAGCGCTCTTCCGGCATCTGGCCGGTCAGCGTCATGTGGAAACCGAAATCCTCCATTACATAGGGATAACCCCAGCGCATGAGGTTGGCACGCTGGCTTTCCGTCAATTTTTCAGGCTTTCGCCTTGCAATATCGGCCTCGCAAAGCGCTGCGCGAAACGGCTCGAAGGACTTTACCACGCTTGCCGCGAAATCCTGAAGCGGCGCATGCAAAAAACCCGGAACGAGCGCAAAGAAGCGGCCGATCTGCCCGAGGACAAGTTCGGGGATTTCGAATGCCGGTGTTCGGCCGGTGAAATCCTCGACGACAGCCATCAAGTCTCTCTCGTTGACCGAAGAGGCAAGCGCAAAAGGCGCCTTTATAGTCGCATGAAAGCCGTAACGGCGCGGATCGGCGGTCAGCTCGAACTGCTCTGCGGCCGTCATCCCATCTTCCTCTGGAGCCGGATAAGTTTCGCCCGCAAATGCGTCGCGCCCAAGCCAGACGGAGGCAGCGCCAGTCAGGGGATCGTTCTTTGGCGGCGTGAAATAAAGGGCGTAGCGCAAAAGTTCTTGTCCTGAAAAAATGGTCGAGCGGAGCCGCAATGTCAGCGATTTAGCGACGGACTGCAAGCAAGCTCCCCGGCTAAAAGATTTCCGTGACAGAACGATGATCAAGCGGCGACATAGAACTTTCAGCAGGCCTTGCCTGCGCCCTTCTGAACAGAGCTTTAGCCATCATGCCGGCAAAGGAAGTCTTCGGCCGACAGCGCCCGGAAATCCTCGAGCGCTGCGCGCAACCTTGAATGCTCCCAGTCCCACCAGGCAAGTTTGTCCATCCGCTCACCGATTTCCTTGGGGAAGCGTTCACGGATAAGCTTTGCGGGAACGCCGCCGACGATCGTGTAGGGTGCGACATCGTTCGAGACGACGGCGCCGGCGCCAACCACCGAACCATTGCCGACGGTGACGCCGGGCAGGATGGTGGCCCCGTGGCCGATCCAGACGTCATGGCCGATGACGACGCGGTTGGAACGTCGCCATTCGAAGAATTCCGTCTCCATATTCGCATCCGGCCAGTAGTCCGCGGCGCGATAGGTGAAGTGATGCAACGTCGCACGCCATGTCGGATGGTTGGTCGCGTTGATGCGAACTGCGGCGGCAATATTTACGAACTTGCCGATCGTCGCGCACCAGATGGAGCCGTCCTGCATGATGTAAGAATAATCGCCGAATTCGACTTCGCTAATCCGGCAGCGTTCGGATATTTCCGTATAACGGCCAAGTGTGGCATCGCTGACGGAGGCGGTCTCATGAATATAGGGCGTGTCGCCCAGCTTCCGGCTCATGCTGCAACCGCCTTTCGCGGCGAAAACTGCTGGACGTCGAGGATGCGATCGGCGACCGCCCCTCGCACCTCCTCGTCATGGAATATGCCGAGAAGGGCAACACCCGCCTTTTTTTTCTCCGCGATCATGCCGACGACCACGGCGCGATTTGTTGCATCGAGAGAAGCGGTAGGCTCATCGAGCAGCAGCACCGTATGCTCTGTGATAAAACCACGAGCGATGTTGATGCGCTGCTGCTCGCCACCCGAGAAAGTCGCAGGCGGCAGTTGCCATAACGCTTCGGGAAGATTGAGCTTTTCGAGCAGTGCTGCCGCTTTTTCGCGAGCGCCGGCTGCGGCCACTCCGCGGGCAACCAGTGGTTCGGCAACGACATCGATCGCGGCAACGCGCGGCACGGTGCGCAGGAACTGGCTGACATAGCCGAGCGTATGACGGCGGACATCGATAACGGTGCGTGGGTCCGCAGCGCCAAGATCGACAACCCGGCCCTTGTGGCTGATCAGGATCTGGCCGGTGTCGACGGCGTAGTTGCCGTAGATCATCTTGAGCAGGGAACTCTTGCCGATGCCCGAAGGGCCGCCAAGGACGACGCATTCGCCGGCAGCAACGGAGAAGGCGACATCGGAGATGACCGGCAGCTTGATGCCATCGCGCAAATGCATGGTGAAGCTCTTCGAGACTTCGGAAATGACGAGGGGCGTTGCCATGATTGTTGCCTTTCAGACCTGCAGGATCGATGAGACGAGCAATTGCGTGTAGGGCTCGCGCGGGTCATCGAGCACCCGATCGGTCAGACCGTGCTCAATGACATAGCCATCCTTCATCACCATCATGCGATGCGAGAGCAGACGCGCGACGGCGAGGTCGTGCGTGACGATGATGGCCGAAAGGCCGAGATCATTGACGAGACCTCGAACCAGATCGAGCAGGCGCGCCTGAACCGAGACGTCGAGGCCGCCGGTCGGTTCGTCCATGAAGACGAGCCGCGGGCTGGTGACGAGATTGCGGGCGATCTGCAGGCGCTGGCGCATGCCGCCCGAAAAAGCGCGGGGCTGATCATCGATGCGGCCGGCGTCGATTTCGACACGCTCCAGCCAGTCGATGGCAGTCGAGCGGATTTTGCCATAGTGCCGGTCGCCGATCGCCATCAGCCGTTCGCCGACATTGGCGCCGGCCGACACCGTCATGCGCAGGCCGTCGGCCGGATTCTGGTGCACGAAACCCCAATCGGTGCGCATCAGGAAGCGACGCTCTGCCTCGTTCATGCGGTAGAGATCGCGATAGCTTCCGTCGCGCATATGATATTCGACGCTTCCGGTCGTCGGCATCAGGCGCGTCGAGATACAATTGAGTAGCGTCGTTTTGCCGGAACCGGACTCGCCGACGACGGCCAGCACTTCGCCCGGCCAGAGCTCGAAAGAGGCATTCCGGCAGCCGATACGATTGCCATAGAATTTCGAAACGTCGTTGACTTTGAGAAGAGGGGTGTCGGTCACTCCGCAGCCTCCTTTGGCGCAAGCATCTCGCCTGCATGTCCCTGCTCGCGGCGGTCTTCGCAATGGTCGGTATCGGAGCAGACGAACATCCGGCCGCCCTTGTCGTCGAGGATCACTTCGTCGAGATAGACATCCTCCGCGCTGCAAAGCGCGCAGGGTTTGCCGAAGCGCTGGATCTCGAAAGGGTAGTCTTCGAAATCGAGGCTGACGACTTCAGTATGGGGCGGCACGGCATAGATCCGTTTCTCGCGGCCGGCGCCGAAGAGCTGCAGCGCGTCCGACAGATGCATCTTCGGATTGTCGAATTTCGGCGTCGGCGAAGGATCCATCACGTAGCGGCCGGCGACCTTCACGGGATAGGCATAGGTCTTGGAGATGCGGCCGTTATGGGCGATGTCCTCATAGAGCTTCACATGCATGAGGCCGTATTCTTCTAGCGCATGCATCTTTCGCGTTTCGGTTTCACGTGGCTCGAGGAAGCGGAGCGGTTCGGGGATCGGCACTTGGTAGACGAGCACTTGGTTGGCTCCGAGCGTTTCTTCCGGGATGCGGTGGCGCGTCTGGATGATCGTCGCATCCTTGGTGCGGGTGGTCACCGCGACGTTTGCGACCTTCTGGAAGAAGGCGCGGATGGAGACAGCGTTTGTGGTGTCGTCGGCGCCCTGGTCGATGACCTTGAGCACGTCGTCCGGCCCGATGATCGAAGCGGTCACCTGCACTCCACCGGTGCCCCAACCATAGGGCATGGGCATTTCGCGCGAAGCAAAAGGCACCTGATAACCGGGAATCGCAATCGCCTTCAGGATGGCGCGGCGGATCATCCGCTTGGTCTGCTCGTCGAGATAGGCGAAGTTGTAGCTGGCAAGATCGCTCATTCGGCCGCCTCCTTGATGGTGTCGCCGCCGGCTCGGCTTGCCTCGAAGTCGCGGCGCATGCGGCGGACAAGGTCCAGTTCGGCCTGGAAATCCACATAGTGCGGCAATTTCAGGTGCTCGACGAAGCCGGTCGCCTGGACATTGTCGGAGTGAGAAATGACGAATTCCTCGTCCTGTGCCGGCGCCGTGATGTCTTCCCCGAGCTCTTCGGCGCGTAGCGCGCGATCGACCAGCGACATCGACATCGCCTTCCGTTCGCTCTGGCCGAAGACGAGGCCGTAGCCGCGCGTGAACTGCGGCGGTGCCTTGGCCGAACCCTTGAACTGATTGACCATCTGGCATTCCGTCAATTGGATAACGCCGAGCGACACGGCAAAGCCGAGTTCGGGAACGTAAAACTCCACTTCGACCTCGCCAATGCGGATTTCCCCCGTGAAGGGATGATTGCGGCCGTAGCCCCGTTGCGTGGAGTAGCCGAGTGCCAGGAGGAAGCCCTCGTCGCCGCGGGCGAGCGCCTGCAGGCGAAGGTCGCGGCTCATCGGAAATTCCATCGGTTCACGAGTAAGGTCACCGATCTCGTGATCCTCCGGCATATCGCCGTCGGCCTCGATCAGCCCCTCCTGGCCAAGGATCTCCGACACGCGCATCATGCGGCCGGCTTCGGCAGGGCGTTGCGCCGGTTCTTCAACGGTCTCGTCGGAAAGCAGCGAAGGATCAAGCAGTCGGTGGGTGTAGTCGAAGGTCGGACCGAGAAGCTGGCCGCCAGGCAAATCCTTGTAGGTCGCCGAAACGCGGCGCTCGATCTTCATCGCCGCGGTGTCGAGCGGTTTCGAATAGCCGAAGCGTGGCAGCGTCGTGCGATAGGCGCGCAGCAGGAAAATTGCCTCGATCATGTCGCCGCGCGATTGACGGACGGCAAGTGCGGCGAGCGTGCGGTCGTAGAGCGAGGCTTCCGCCATGACACGGTCGACGGCAAGAGCCAGCTGTGCGACGATCTGGTCGATGCCAATCGCAGGCAGCGAGCGGTCGCCGCGACGGCGGTCGGCAAGTAGGCGATGGGCATTCTCGATGGCGGCCTCACCCCCTTTGACGGCAACATACATGGCTCACATCTCCGTTGCGATGATCTTGGTGGTGCGCGGCAAGCAGAGGAAACGGCTGCCTGCCGTCAGCATGAGGTCGATGCCACGCGGAAAGAGGGCGTGGTTTTCCGCCCAGAGCCGCAGGAACGCCTCCGGCAGGCCGACAGGCGCAATCTCGTTCACGCCTTGAATGCCGGGGCCCGTCAAGGCCAGCCGGCGGCCCCCTTCGAGTCCTGCAAGTTCGACGATCAGCGTCGTCGAGCGATCAGGATATTCCTGCGTGCCTAAGGCAAAGAGTCCAAACGAGGAAAGCGTCACGCCGTGCTCAATAAAGGCAAAGCGGGCTTCGGCCCTTTCCGGCACCACGGGCGCGCCGGTGTGAAAGCCGAGCCAATCGAGCATTGCGGATTTCGCGAGCCCGGAAGATAGCCAGACCGGTGTATCATGGTCGCACAGCGTCAGCGCAATTGCGCCTGCGGCTACGCCAAGTGGCGCAGGTGGCGCGACTTCGGGCGCGATGGTCTGGATCGTGCCGGGGCGCGCCATGCCATCCATCATGGTCTTGAAGACCCTTTGGGCGTGGAAGACCGGTTCGGCAAAACCACCCGTCAGGGCTTCTGTCTTGAGGCTCATCAGTCGTCTCCGCGCACCATGGTGAAGAAATCGACCCGTGTCGCCGCCGTCTCGTCCGCCTTGCGCTGATCGACCCCAGCGATCCGCGCCGCGATTGGCGAAAGCAGCCTCTCCTCGACGAAATCCTTCATCGCATCGTCCTGCCACAGTGCGTCGAAGATCGCGGCAAGCCTTACCTTTTCGCGGTCCGTGCCGAGCGCCTGTGCATGACCCACGGCGCCGGAACCAAGCCGTATTGTTGCGCGCGTAACCGTGACCTCGCCGAGATTGAAGGGGGCGCCGCCGCCGCCGATGCGGCCGCGCACCATCACGAGACCGGTTTCCGGCCCGCGCACCGGTTGAGCCGCTGGCTTTTCAGCGAGTCCGTCAAAGGCTTCAACGAGTTCGTGCCGTTCAGCCCGCGCGAGAAGATCGGCAACGCGCTTGCGGTCAATCTCGGGCTGGCTTGCAAGGTCCTTCTGTTTCGCTGATGTCATCGCCGTTCCCTAAATGTCTATTGATATAGACAACCATACAAGGTACTTGTAGCCTTAAGGTGAGGACGTGACAAGCGTGTGACATCACTCAAGTGAAAGTGCAGGGCGGGAACGAATGGCCGGACTGAACCAGGTACAGAGACAGACGGGCGTGGCGCTCTGGCGCCAGATCGCGGACCGTATTCGCGACGCAATCAGTGCCGGGGCGTATGACGAGACCGGCATGGTGCCGCCGGAAACTGTTCTGGCGCTGCGATTCGGCGTCAATCGCCATACGGTCAGAAGCGCGCTTGCCGCCCTTGCTCAGGAAGGTATCGTGCGCGCAGTGCAAGGCCGCGGCACCCTGATCGAGCGGAAGGAGCGGCTGAATTTCCCGATCACGCGGCGTACGCGCTTCACTGCCGGTATTGGCGCTCAGGCGCGCGAGATGCGCGGCCTGCTGCTCGACCATGCGGAAGAGAGGGCTGATGCTGACGTTGCGCGCTGGCTGAGGCTTAGGTCCGGGACGGCGGTGATCCGTCTCGAAACATTGCGTCTGGCCGACAAGCGGCCGGTATCTTGCGCAACGACATGGTTTCCGGCCGACCGGTTTGCCGGTATCGACGAAGTCTATCGCAAGACGGAATCGATCACCAAGGCCTTTGCCGAACTCGGCCTGCCGGATTACGTCCGCGCAACGACCGAGATTACCGCCGCTCACGCCGATTCACACGACATCGCCACGCTGGAATTGACGCCGGGCGCCATCCTGCTCATCGCCAAGGCAATGAATACCGATCTTGACGGCGTGCCGGTTCAGTACTCGATCAGCCGCTTTGCAGCCGACAGGGTGCAGTTCACGATAGAGAATTGAACTGAAAAAGCCGGGCAGCGAGCCCGGCTTTTGAATGAGATGTCGAAGGCTTAATGCGCCCCGGACATATCGCCGAGCACTTCCTTGGAAGCGACGGTGGAGTCGGCATTGAGCTTGTAGACCATGGGAACGCCGGTCGCGAGGTTGAGTGCCAGGATCTGTTCCTTGGTCAGGCGGTCCAGCACCATGACCAGCGAACGCAGCGAGTTGCCGTGGGCAGCGACGAGCACTTTTTCACCGCGCAGCACGCGTGGCAGAATCTCGGTGAGATAGTAAGGCCAGACGCGCGCGCCGGTGTCGCGCAGGCTTTCGCCGCCAGGAGGCGGGGCGTCGTAGGAACGCCGCCAGATATGAACCTGCTCCTCGCCCCATTTGGCGCGGGCATCGTCCTTGTTGAGGCCCGAGAGGTCACCGTAGTCGCGCTCGTTCAGCGCCTGGTCGCGGATCGTCTTGAGGTCCGGCTGGCCGATTTTGTCGAGAATGAGCGTCAGCGTGTGCTGCGCGCGCACGAGCGCCGACGTGAAGGCGATATCGTATTTTATGCCGTAGTCGGCAAGCGCCTGCCCTCCCGTATTGGCTTCTTCGATACCGAGTTCCGTGAGATCCGGATCCTTCCAGCCGGTGAAGAGATTTTTCAGGTTCCAGTCGCTCTGGCCGTGGCGAACGAGGACGAGGGTGCCGCTCATGAAATATGCCTCCGTAGTAAGATCAATGTGAGGAGAGCCCGAGCACGTCGAGCATGGAGTAAAAGCCGGGCTTCTTGTCGCGCGCCCAGAGCGCCGCCTTGATGGCGCCGCGCGCGAAGATCGAGCGGTCAGCGGCGCTGTGCGACATCGATACTATCTCGCCTTCTCCGGCGAAGAGAACGGAATGTTCGCCGATCACCGAACCGCCGCGTAGCGTCGCAAAACCGACCGTACCCGTCTCGCGCGCGCCGGTATGGCCGTCGCGGACGCGCACGGATTGCGACGACAGGTCGATATTCCGGCCTTTGGCGGCAGCTTCTCCCAGAAGCAGGGCGGTGCCCGACGGCGCATCGACCTTGCGCTTGTGGTGCATTTCGAGGATTTCGATATCCCAATCGGCAGCATCGAGCGCTCGTGCAGCCTGCTCCACGAAAACGCTGAGGAGGTTCACGCCAAGGCTCATATTGCCCGATTTCACGATACGCGCATGACGCGATGCTGCCGCGATCTTGGCATTATCCGCATCCGAACACCCGGTCGTGCCGATGACATGGACGATGCGCGCCTGAGCGGCGAGTGCAGCAAATTCGTTTGTCGTCGCGGGCGTTGTAAAATCCAGGACGCCGTCGGCATGAAGAAAGGCCGCGAGAGGGTCGTCCCCAATGGTGACGCCGTTTGGTCCAAGGCCTGCGATTTCGCCTGCATCCTTGCCGACGAATGGCGAGCCGGGCCGGGCCACGGCCGCATGCAGCGTGACACCCTCCATGGAATCGATAAGCCGGATCAGCGTTTGTCCCATGCGACCCGCTGCCCCAACCACCACCAGCTTCATCGCAGCATCGCTCATGTCAGCTCATAATCCGTGTCAAAAAGAATCCGAGGCGGCGGGCCGCTGAAGATTGTTGAGGCGAGCGTAAAGTCCGTCGTTGCGCTTCGCAAGCGTCTCGTGATTGCCTTCTTCGACGACACGGCCCTGCTGCATCACGACCATCTTGTCGGCACGTACGACCGTCGAAAGACGATGGGCGATGACGACGACGGTGCGGCCGGTCATCGCTTCATCGAGCGCCCTCTGCACGGCCGCTTCGGATTCCGTGTCGAGTGCCGATGTAGCCTCGTCGAGAAGCAGGATCGGCGCTTTCCGGACGAGCGCCCGGGCGATCGACAGTCGCTGGCGCTGGCCGCCTGACAGCGTCACGCCGTTTTCGCCGACAGGTGTGTCGTAGCCCTGCGGCTGCGCCAGGATGAATTCATGGGCGTAGGCAAGCCGGGCGGCCTCTTCCACCTCGGCGTCCGGCGCTTCCGGCCGCCCATAACGGATGTTTTCGCGGATCGTGCCTTCGAAGAGATACGGCTGCTGCGACACATAGGCGAGTTGCTGGCGAAGCGACTGTTTGGTGACGTGTGCAATATCCTGACCATCGATGAAAATCTGCCCGCTCTTCGGGTCGAAGAAGCGCGGAATGAGATTGATGACCGTTGATTTGCCGGCACCGGACGGGCCCACAAGCGCCGTCGTCTTGCCGCCCTCTGCAACAAAACTCACGTTGTTGAGGATCGGATCGGCACTGTAAGCAAAGGACACGTCACGGAATTCGATGCGGGCATCCGTCACATTCAACGGCTTGGCATCAGGAAGATCGCGCTGACGCGGCTCCATGTCGAGCAGTTCGTAGATCATGCGGGCATTGACGACGGCGCGCTCCAGCTGAACCTGCAGTCTTGCAAGACGGCGGGCCGGATCGTAGGCGAGCAGCAATGCAGTTACGAAGGAGAAGAATGCGCCCGGCGGCACGTTATGATAGATCGAACGGTAAGCGGCATAGGCAAGGATGCTGGCGACGGCGAAACCGGCGAAGGTCTCCGTCATCGGCGCATTGCGCTCCGAGAGGCGCGCGATCCGATTTGCGCGGTTTTCCGCAGCCCCGACAAGCTTGTTGAGCTTGCGTACCAGTTCGCCCTCCATTGTGAAGGCTTTGACGATCGCAATTCCCTGGATCGTTTCCTGCATTGCGCCCAAGACATGGCTGTTGAGATGAATCGCTTCCCTGGTCACCTGACGCAGACGCTTAGACAGATATCGCAAGCCGTAAAGGAGCGGCGGAGCCAAGATGAAGACTGCTAGACTTAGCAGCGGATCCTGAAAAACCATCACGCCGAGCAGCGCGATGAAAGTGAGCAGGTCTCGCGCAGTCGACGTGATGGTCAGATTCATGACATCGCGGATGCCGCCGACATTCTGGCTGACTTGCGCTGCGATGTGCGCCGAGCGGGCTTCGTTGTAGAAGCCGACGGACAGCGTCATCAGGTGGGCATAAAGGCGCCGCTGGTAGCGCGCCACGATGTTGTTTCCGATCCTAGACAGAGCCACCGCTTGGCCGTAGCTCGCAAAGCCACGCAGTACGAATGCGACGAAGATCGAAAGACAAATGATCCAGACCATATCCGCACGGCGATTGGCGAAGGCTTCGTCAATGATTACCTTCATGATCCAGGCGGTGAACGCAGTAGAAAGTGCGACAACAACGAGGCAGCTGATCGCGAAAGCATAGCCCCCAATATGATCACGGCCGTTTTCGGCGATGATGCGCTTCAAGACGCCGGTGATGGTATCGCTGCTGACGGTGCGCTTTTTGTTCGCGGACGATTCCAAAAATAAAGCTTCCTGTCTCGGACTACGTGCGCCACATGAGCCGCGCGCTTGGGGCGGCTCTATAAAGAGTTGGCGCGCCTTTGGCTAGAGCGGCGCTATCGGCGCCAGCGGCGGCCCTCGGTTGAGACGCCGAAGCTTGCGGGCTGGCGTGCATAGAAGGAAAGCCCGGCAAGAGCTGCAAGCGGGTGAGTCACCACATAAGTCGGAATCGCCCTCAGCCAGTGCGAGTGCGGCGCTTTGTCCTCGAACGCAGCGCGGAATTCCGACCGTCTCAATGCCGGCAGGATCTTCTGCGAGATGCCGCCTGAAAGATAGACGCCGCCTTTGGCCATGAAGATCATCGCCAGATCGCCCGCGAGACGGCCGAGGTAAGTTGAAAAAAGCGAGATGGTCTCCACGGCCGTCTTGTCAGTTCCAGCAAGTGCATGAGAGGTGATATCGGCCGGATCGTGGTACTTGGAATCAATGCCGTCCGCCTTGCATATCGCGCGGTAGAGATTGACGATGCCGCGTCCGCACAGGATCTGCTCGGCCGCGACGCGGCCCTCGATCGTCTCGATATATGGAAAGATTTCCAGGTCGCGTCTGCTGCGTGGTCCGAGATCGACATGGCCGCCTTCGCCCGGCACGGGAATCCATGAGCCTTGCGCGTGCACGAGCCCGCCAACGCCGAGGCCGGTTCCGGGACCGAGCACAACACGGGAAGCGACAAGTTCTCCGGATGCAGCGCCAATGCGCTCGCGATCGTTTTCACCGAGCGCGGAAATCGCCAGTGCCTGCGCCTCGAAGTCGTTGATGACAATCACGTCCTCGATGCCGAGACCTTCAAGCATCGTGTGAGGACGGACGATCCAGTCGCAATTGGTCAGCGGAATTTCATTGCCGTTGATCGGACCGGCAACGGCGAGAATAGCCGCACGCGGGCGCATGTCCGTCTTTGCAAAAACGCCCTTCAGGATCGCTTCATCGATGGTTCCGAAATCGGCTGTGCGAACGTTCGGGAAATTGACGGCCTCGGCCGAGGCGTCCGCAAGAATGGAGAAGCGCGCATTCGTTCCGCCGATATCGCCAATCAGAATCGGAAAAGGCAGGTGGGCATCGCTGGTGTTGAGCATGGACATAGCCGGTTCCGTGTCTAGGCGTGCAGAGTCGGGATGAGTTTTTCGGCGGTCGCTTCGTTCAGCGCCATTGGAATATCGTAAACGATCGCAAGCCGCATCAATGCCTTCACGTCAACATCATGCGGCATCGGCGTCAATGGATCGACAAAAAAGATAAGTGCGCCGACTTCACCGGTCGAAATCAATGCGCCGATCTGCTGATCGCCGCCGAGCGGTCCGCTCTTCAGCCGGGTGACATCGAGATCGGGCACCGCATCGAGGACGCGGCCGCCGGTTGTTCCGGTTGCCACGATCTTCCATTTGGAAAGCTGATCTTTGTTGCGGCGGGCAAATTCCGCCATCTCATTCTTCTTCTGGTCATGCGCAATCAATGCGAGGCATTTGCCGCCGGCCATGAAAAAGAACCTCCATCCCGTGAATTCAATCGATTTGGCCGCTTCTATACCAAGCCCACGATTTGAAAAACAAGCATTTCCACTCTTATTGCACCAAGGGCTTGTCGGTGGGGACCGGACCAACGGCAGGAAGAAGGTCTCCGGCTGCTGCCGGTACGGCCGGTGCGACTGTCAGGGCGGTTGCGGCTGAGCCGCCATCAGTCGTCGCCATGGATGCAGCGGCCGGCGCATCCAGAACGGCGGCGCAAGATTTGGGAAGATCGGACACCATCATTTCGCGCGGGGGCTTAGGTGGCCGGGCATTGGGCTTCGGTGCGGCCCACGGCTCCTTGGTGAACCACCAGGCCAGCGACTTGCCGCAGCCATCGCCGTCGGTAATTGGCGCTTGCGGCTTGCAGGCCGCAGCGCCCGGCGGGCATTTCATACGAATGTGGAAATGCGAATCGTGGCCGTAAATCGGGCGCAGCTTGCCGAGGTTCGTGCGGTCGCCCGTCCAGGTATCGCACATCTTTTTCTTGATTGCGGGGTTGACGAAAATGCGCTCCACCTCCGGATAGCTTGCCGCAAGCATCAACAGTTTGGCATGGGATTGCGTCCAGACCTTGGGGTCGATTGTCAGGAACTTCCCCTTCTGCAGCGTCGTGGTGAAGGGAAGATCTTCGCGCTCCTGCGCCGTCATCCGGCGTGAAGGCATCGGCGTCAGCCAGACGTCGGCATCGAGGCCGATCTGATGCGAGGCGTGGCCGTTAAACATCGGCCCGCCGCGAGGTTGGGCAATATCGCCGACCAGCAGCCCCGGCCAGCCGATCTTCAGTTGCGCATCGCGGGACAATTGCTCAAGCAATGCAATCATCGCCGGATCGCCCCAACGGCGGTTGCGGGAAAGGCGCATCGCCTGCCATGTCGGACCATCCACGGGCAAGGCAACGCCGCCCAGCATGCACCCTTTCGAATAAAAGCCGATCGGTTTGGCCGGGCCCTGCGCGGGCAGCGAAGCCGAACCGAAGAGCGCTTTGGCGCTGCCGGGACTCGGCTGTTTCTGCTGTGCTCCCGCATCGCCCGCAATCAGGCTTGCACCGATAATACCCGCCAAAGCGAGTCTGCCGATTGTCTGGAAAGGCGGAGCGAGGCGGAATGTCATGCGGTATCCTGAATGTCTGCCGGAGTGATTTGCGTCGAATCTACCGTGAAAAGCAATTTTGGTGAATCGATGTTCTGCCAGCAGGGTCGGGATGGCATTCGTGGAGCGGGCGATCCGCAGCTCGTCTCGGAACTGCGCGGCATACTGCGAAGGCGGCTTGAGGAAGCCGCGCCCTAACGGCTGCCATCCGGTCAAAATTTTGCGAGATGGCCGAAAACTGCACACTCTCCTGTTTTTTGCCCCTATTTCCCGTATTCTCTTCTCGGTGAAAGCTAAAATAACATGGGGTTTGGTGAATGGTATCGTTGAGGGCGAAGCTTGTTTTATGCGCCGTGGGTTCCGCACTGTTTGCATGGAGTGCCGGCGCGCAGGATGCGGATGGATGGCGGACCGGTATCTCCACCGTCGGCGACCTGAAGCATCCGTCCGGCTTTGCCCATTACGACTATGTCAATCCGCAGGCGCCGAAGGGCGGAACCCTTCGTCTATCCGACGAAGGTAGCTTCGATACGCTCAATCCCCTTCTAGCTAAGGGAGAGGCAGGCGCCGGACTAGCTCTCGTTTTCGAAACGCTGATGACGCCTGCGCTCGATGAAGTCTCGTCGAGTTATGGCCTGCTTGCAGAGGCGGTAAAGTATCCGGACGACATGTCTTCCGCGACTTTTCGCCTTCGAGCCGAGGCAAAGTGGGCGGATGGTCAGCCTGTGACTCCTGAGGACGTGGTCTTCAGTTTCCAGCAGGCGACGAAGAACGACCCGCAGCAGGAATTTTATTACCGGCATGTCAAATCCGTCGAAAAGACGGGCGAGCGCGAAGTCACCTTCCAGTTCGATGAGGCGAATAATCGCGAATTGCCGCAGATCGTCGGGCAGCTCGTCGTCGTTCCTGAGCATTGGTGGAAGGCGAATGGGCCGGACGGCAAGCCGCGCGATATCTCGCGAACGACGCTGGAAATACCGATGGGTTCTGGCCCCTACAAAATAGCCTCTGTCGCACCCGGCTCCACCATCCGCTATCAATTGCGGGACGACTATTGGGGCAAGAACCTGAACGTAAACATCGGCCAGAACAACTTTGGCGCCATCGAATACACCTATTATGCGGATCGTGACGTGATGTTCGAGGCTTTCCGCTCCGGTAATACCGACTACTGGTGGGAAAATGCCGCAAAGCGCTGGGCAACAGCCTACAATTTTCCGGCCGTTTCCGACGGGCGTGTAAAGCGCGAGGAAGTCGAAAACGAAATGCGCACGGTCGGGGTGATGGTGGGCTTTATCTTCAACCTTCGCCGGGAAAAATTCGCCGACGAGCGCGTGCGCCAAGCGCTGAACTACGCCTTTGATTTCGAGGAGCTGAAACGAACTATTTTTTACGGCTCGTACGACCGTATCGACAGTTTCTTCTTCCGCACCGAGCTTGCTTCTTCCGGACTTCCGGAAGGAAGAGAGCTGGAAATTCTCAATGAAGTAAAGGATCTCGTTCCGCCGAAGGTCTTCACGGAGCCCTACAAAAACCCCGTCAACGGCGATCCGGCAAGACTGCGCGACAATCTCCGTACAGCGATCGGCATGCTCAAGAATGCGGGCTACGAACTGAAAGGCAGCCGGATGATGAGCGTCAAAACCGGCCAGGCGCTTTCCTTCGAAATATTGCTGAACGGCCCGACGATCGAGCCTATAGCGCTGTCTTTCTCCCAAAATCTGCGGAAAATTGGCATCGAGGCGACAGTTCGCAGCATCGAGCCCTCGCAGTTTACCAACCGCTGGCGGTCGCGGGATTTCGACGTGATCTACAGCGGATGGGGGGAGTCGATGAACCCCGGTAACGAACAGGCCGAGTATTGGGGCTCGGATGCCGCAAAACGCGATGGCTCACAGAACTATAGCGGCATCAGCGATCCCGGTATCGACGCGCTGGTGAAGAAAGTGATTTTTGCCAAGAATCGCGAGGATCTGGTAGCCGCGACCAAGGCGCTGGACCGGGTTCTGCTGGCCCACCACATCGTCGTTCCGAGTTATGGCTCCAGAACTTCGCGGGTTGCCTACTGGAACGGGATCACACACCCACCCGAGCTGCCTGAATACTCGCTTGGAATGCCCTCCGTCTGGTGGTCGGCGAATGCCGGCAAGTGAAGACGTCTTGCCATTCCGGCCGGGAAGCGTTCACAGTGAACCCGCGAATCAAGGACGGGTTCGCGACAGAATGATTGAAAGGAAGATCGCATTGGGGAAGCTTGGACGCCGTAAGACGGTGATCGCCCGCGGGACTGGCAAGCGTTAATGGGAGCTTACGTACTTCGACGCCTGCTTCTGATGATACCGACGATTATCGGCATCATGGCAATTTCGTTTACAGTCATCCAGTTCGCACCGGGCGGCCCTGTCGAGCAGGTCATCGCGCAGTTGACCGGCCAGGCAGATGGTGCCGACCAGCGCCTCTCCGGCGGCGGGGATGCCGGACAGCAGTTCGATGACAGTGGTTCCAGTTACCGCGGCGCCCAGGGCCTGGATCCGGAACTGATCGCCAAGCTCGAGAAGCAGTTCGGCTTCGACAAGCCGCCGCTGACGCGCTTTCTGGAAATGATGTGGAACTACATCCGTTTCGATTTCGGCGAGAGCTTCTTCCGCAATACCTCCGTGCTCGATCTGATCAAGGAAAAGCTGCCGGTCTCGGTCTCGCTCGGCATCTGGATCATGATCTTTTCGTATGCCATCTCCATTCCGCTTGGCATCCGCAAGGCGGTGAAGGATGGCTCGACCTTCGACGTGTGGACGTCCGGCGTCATTATCGTCGGTTACGCCGTGCCGAGCTTCCTATTCGGTATCCTGCTGATCGTGCTTTTCGCCGGCGGCTCGTTCTATGACTGGTTTCCGCTCCGCGGACTGGTGTCGGATAACTTCGACCAACTCGCCTGGTGGCAAAAGCCGCTCGATTATTTCTGGCACCTGACGCTGCCACTGATCTCGCTCTCGCTTTCCGCCTTCGCGACGACGACACTGCTGACGAAGAATTCCTTCATCGAGGAGATCAAGAAGCAATACGTCACGACCGCCCGAGCCAAGGGGTTGAATGAGCGGCAGGTGCTTTATGGTCATGTCTTCCGCAATGCCATGCTGATCATTATCGCCAGTTTTCCGGGCGCCTTCATTTCCGCCTTCTTCACCGGTTCGCTGCTGATCGAGAATATCTTCTCGCTCGACGGACTCGGCCGCCTCGGCTATCTCTCGGTCGTCAATCGCGATTATCCCATCGTCTTTGCGACACTCTATATCTTCTCGCTGCTTGGCCTTTTCGTCAGCCTGCTCTCCGACCTGATCTATACCTGGATCGACCCGCGCATCGATTTCGAGCGGAGGGATGTCTGATGGATACGGCTGCCAATCCGACGTCTGTCACGCCAGTCAAGCCGCCGCGCAAGGGCCTGCTTTCCCCAACGAACATCCGCCGCTGGCGGAATTTCAAGGCAAACCGACGCGGCTACTGGTCTTTCTGGCTGTTCATGGTGCTGTTCGTCCTCACCCTGTTTTCGGAATTCATCGCCAACGACAAGCCGATCATCGCATCCTACAAGGGTGAAATCCTGTTTCCGGTGCTGGTGGATTATCCGGAGGAAAAGTTCGGCGGCTTCCTGGCGGAAACGGATTACCGCTCCGATGTGATCGCCGATGAGATCAAAGCCAATGGCTGGATGATCTGGCCGCCGATCCATTATTCCTATCGATCGGTGAATTCCAACATCCCGCATTCCGCGCCGACGCCGCCGTTCTGGCTGATGAGCAAGGAGGAGCGCTGCTCCGGCTATCCGCAAGGCGTCAACGACCCCGATTGCAACTACGGCAATCTCAACTGGCTCGGAACCGACGACCAGGCGCGCGACGTGCTGGCGCGTATCATCTACGGGTTTCGCGTTTCCGTGCTCTTCGGCTTGGTATTGACCATCTGCTCGGCAGTTGTCGGCGTAACGGCCGGCGCCGTGCAAGGCTATTTCGGCGGTTGGACGGACCTGCTTCTGCAGCGCTTCATCGAGATATGGTCGTCGATGCCTGTGCTCTACATCTTGCTGATCATCGCCGCGATCCTGCCGCCGGGCTTTTTTGTGCTGCTCGGCATCATGCTCCTCTTCTCCTGGGTGGGGTTCGTCGGTGTCGTGCGCGCGGAGTTCTTGCGCGCCCGCAACTTCGAATATGTCCGCGCCGCCCGCGCGCTCGGTGTCAATAACCGGACGATCATGTGGCGCCATATGCTGCCGAACGCCATGGTGGCGACCCTGACGTTCCTGCCCTTCATCCTGTCCGGCTCGATCACGACGCTCACTTCGCTCGACTTCCTGGGCTTCGGCATGCCGCCCGGCTCGCCGTCGCTCGGCGAGATGATCGCGCAGGGCAAGGCCAATCTTCAGGCGCCATGGCTGGGGCTGGCGGCCTTCTTCACCATGTCGATCATGCTTTCCCTGCTGATCTTCATCGGCGAGGCCGTGCGCGACGCGTTTGACCCGAGAAAGACCTTCGCATGAGCCAGATGCCTGAACCACTTCTGTCCGTCCGCGATCTTTCCGTCGCCTTCCATCAAAGCGGTGAAACATCGCTGGCTGTCGATCGCATCTCCTTCGACATCAAGAAGGGCGAGGTCGTCGCGCTGGTCGGCGAATCCGGGTCGGGCAAGTCCGTCTCCGCAAATTCCATCCTGCGGCTTTTGCCTTATCCTGCAGCAAGCCATCCGACTGGCGAAATCTTCTTCAAGGGCAAGGATTTACTCAAGGCATCGGAGAAGGCGCTGCGCGAGGTGCGCGGCAACGACATCACGATGATCTTCCAGGAGCCGATGACCTCGCTCAATCCGCTTCACACGATCGAAAAGCAGATCGCCGAAATCCTCGATCTGCACCAGGGCGTGACGGGCCAGGCGGCCCGCACGCGGGTGCTGGAACTCTTGAACCAAGTCGGCATCCGCGAGCCGGAAAAGCGGCTGAAAGCCTATCCGCACGAGCTTTCCGGCGGCCAGCGCCAGCGCGTCATGATCGCGATGGCACTCGCCAACCGGCCCGAACTGCTGATCGCCGACGAGCCGACGACGGCGCTCGATGTCACGGTCCAGGCACAGATATTGGACCTGCTGCGCAAGCTGAAAGGCGCGCACGGCATGTCGCTGCTCTTCATCACCCATGATCTCGGCATCGTCCGCAAATTCGCTGATCGCGTCTGCGTCATGACCAAAGGCAGGATTGTCGAGACGGGCACGGTCGAAGAGGTCTTCAGCAATCCGAAGCATGACTACACGCGCCATCTGCTCGCCGCGGAGCCGCGCGGCGAGCCACCTGTTGCCGATCCGTCCAAGCCGTTGGTGATGGAGGGCTCCGACATCCGGGTCTGGTTCCCGATCAAGGCCGGATTGATGCGCAGGGTTGTTGACCATGTGAAGGCTGTCGACGGCATCGATCTCTCGCTGCGCGCCGGCCAGACGCTCGGGGTTGTCGGCGAATCCGGCTCGGGCAAGACGACGCTTGGCCTGGCGCTCACCCGGCTGATTTCCTCCAAGGGGCGCATCAGCTTCGTCGGCAAGGATATAGCGGACTTTTCGTTCACCGAAATGCGGCCGCTGCGCAACCAGCTTCAGGTCGTATTCCAGGATCCTTACGGCTCGCTCAGTCCGCGCATGTCGGTCGGAGATATCATCGCGGAAGGGCTGAAAGTGCATGAGCGCTCGCAGTCGCATGAAGAACGGGACCAGCGCGTCTGCTGGGCGCTGGAAGAGGTTGGCCTCGACCCGCTGACCCGCTGGCGCTATCCGCACGAATTCTCCGGCGGCCAGCGTCAGCGTATCGCGATTGCCCGCGCCATGGTGCTGAAGCCGCGCTTCGTCATGCTCGACGAGCCGACATCGGCGCTCGACATGAGCGTCCAAGCGCAGGTCGTCGATCTGTTGCGCGACCTGCAAAAGAAGCACGATCTGGCCTACCTCTTCATCAGCCACGACCTGAAGGTCGTCAAGGCGCTCGCCAACGACGTCATCGTCATGCGTTTCGGCAAGGTGGTGGAGCAGGGGCCGTCTGCAGAAATTTTTCGCGCGCCGAAAGACGACTACACCAAGGCGCTGATGGCAGCCGCTTTCAATATCGAGGCAGTGCCGACGCCTGCCGTCCAGCAGTAAAAAAGATCATGCCCGCAAGACCTCCTGTTCTCATCGATTTGAAGTTCAACCCCGAAGGCATCGCCCGTATTCTGAAAACCGCCTTTCCGGATCGAGGCAGCATCAATCTTGCCGATCCGGCGGCCAAAAGCCGCGATTTGAGCGCGATCGACTATGCGTTGCTATGGAAGCCGGATACCGACCTGTTCGAACGCGCACCGAACTTGAAGGTCATCTTCTCGGGCGGTGCCGGCGTCGATAGCTTCATGAACCTTTCGGGGTTGCCGGACGTGCCGATCGTTCGCTTCGTCGACAGCAGCCTGACGGTTCGCATGAGCGAATGGGTGGTGCTGCAGTGCCTGATGCACCTGCGCCAGCAGCGCGAACATGACCGGCATCAGCGCGATCGGATCTGGAGCCAGATGGCGCCGCCGGAAGCTGCGGAAATCACCGTTGGCGTTATGGGACTTGGGGTATTGGGGCAGGATGCCGTTCGCAAGCTGAAGGTCATGGGCTTCAACGTCATTGGCTGGTCGCGAAGCCGCAAACGGCTTGAGGGGATCGAAACCTTCGATGCAAGCGAACTCGATACCTTCCTGTCGAAGACCGATTTCCTCGTTGGCCTGCTGCCGCTAACGCCGGAAACCACGGGCCTTTATAATGCGCGGCTGTTTGCGAAGCTCCGTCGGGGCGGTGCACTCGGAAAGCCGGTCTTCATCAATGCCGGCCGCGGCAGGAGCCAGGTGCAACGCGACATCGTTGCGGCGATTGAAAGCGGTGTGCTCGGCGGCGCATCGCTCGACGTCTTCGAGGTCGAGCCGCTTCCGGCGGACGATCCGCTCTGGGGTTTGGAGTGTGTCTTCATAACCCCGCATGATGCCGCAATCTCCGAAGAGAATGCGCTCTTCCGCCATGTCGAGGCACAGATCGCCCGCTACGAGCGCGGTCAGTCGCTGGAGTTCGTGGTGGACCGGAAGGCAGGCTACTAAGGCGGGGTGGAACCATGCCGCCGCATAGCCGTTGCTCCTACCGACAGTTCTAACGCGGGCCGGCATACGGCCCGCGAGACATCGAAGGGAGACGAAGATGGCTCGTCAGATGGAAAAGGGCTGGGAAAACGCCGATGGAAAGCGGCATGCCGAAGAGCAGATCTCTGCGGTGAAGGCAAAGCAGGGCCGCACCGGTGCCCGCATCCTGATGGTTCTGGTCGTTGCGCTCATTCTTGCATTCGTCGTTTGGATACCGGTCGAGATCTGGGGCAACCGCGAAGCCGATGAAGTAGCGCCACAGCAGCCCGGTCAGGAAATGCAGTCCCAGTCGCCGGCACCGGCTGCGCCGCCAACCACGCAAAATGGCGGTGCGGTTCCCACGGAGACGCCGAATACGCAGCCGGCACCGAACGCTGAGCCCGTGACGCCTGCCACACCAGCGCCGTCTCAGCCGGCGCAATAGGCTTCAGTCCAAGGCGATCATTGAAAGAGGCCCTGCCGCCTGGCTGCGGCGGGGCTTTTATTTGCGCTGGACATTACCCGCTGATTTTTCGATAAGAAGGCGCACGAGCCGGTCGTCGTGTGCTGGCCTTTTGCGGCACCCGACCGGATTGGGACGGGATGGAGCATGGCCAAGACAGATATTGCAAGGCGCGTTTACAATCACGCCTGGAAGCTTGATCCCATCGTCCGTAGCCTCATCGATACGGACTTCTACAAGCTTCTGATGCTGCAAATGATCTGGAAGCTTTATCCGGATGTCAGCACCACATTCACGCTCATCAACCGCACCAAGCGCGTCCGTCTCGCCGAGGAGATCGACGAGGGGGAACTGCGCGCTCAGCTCGATCATGCCCGCACGCTGCGGCTCTCCAAGAAGGAGATGATCTGGCTCGCCGGTAACAGTTTTTATGGCCGTGCGCAGATTTTCGAGCCGGAGTTCCTCGCCTGGCTATCTCATTTCCAGCTGCCGGAATACGAGCTGTCGAAGAAGGACGGCCAGTACGTGCTCGATTTCCATGGCTCGTGGAAAGAGACGACGATGTGGGAAATCCCGGCGCTTGCGATTATCAACGAGATGCGCTCGCGTTCGGCGATGAAGGCGCTCGGACCCTTCACGCTTGATGTGCTTTATGCACGTGCCAAAGCCAAGATGTGGGCAAAGGTAGAGCGGCTGCGCGAATTGCCTGGCCTGCGTATCTCCGATTTCGGCACACGCCGCCGCCACAGCTTTCTGTGGCAACGCTGGTGCGTTGAGGCACTGAAGGAAGGTATCGGCCCTGCTTTCACCGGCACAAGCAATGTATTGCTCGCTATGGATTCCGATTTGGAAGCGGTAGGAACGAACGCCCACGAGCTGCCGATGGTAGCCGCCGCACTTGCCGACACCGACGAGGAGTTGCGCAACGCGCCCTACAAGATCCTGCGGGATTGGAACAGGCTCTACGGCGGCAACCTCTTGATCGTCCTGCCGGATGCCTTCGGCACCGCGGCCTTCCTGCGTGACGCGCCCGAGTGGGTCGCTGATTGGACCGGCTTCCGCCCGGACAGTGCGCCGCCGATCGAGGGCGGCGAGAAGATCATCGATTGGTGGAAGAAAATGGGCCGCGATCCGCGCCAGAAGCTGCTGATTTTCTCGGATGGACTCGATGTTGACGCGATCATCGATACCTACAAGCACTTCGAGGGCCGTGTTCGCATGAGCTTCGGCTGGGGCACCAACCTGACCAACGATTTTGCGGGCTGCGCGCCGACCGAAATTTCCGGCCTCAACCCAATCTCGATCGTCTGCAAGGTCAGCGAGGCAAACGGCCGCCCCGCGGTCAAGCTCTCCGACAATCCTCATAAGGCAACCGGAGACCCGAAAGAGGTCGAGCGTTACCTCAAATTCTTCGGCGCGGAGGACCGCACTGAGCAGACGGTTCTCGTCTGATGAAGGTTACGGGGAGGGCCAGTGCGGCCTCGCCTCCTCCTTTTCGCTCCGCCGGCTTTTTCTGCGTGGTTTTGTTGACATGGCCGCTTCCTCAAATGGCGTGGCAACGCCAAGCCTCTCGGCAAGCGAGCGTGCATCTGTCGGCGCGCAAACCTTCACGTCGTTGTCGAAATAGACGAAGACGTCACGGCCTTTGGCTGACGTCTTGAGCGGCGGCAGTACGCGATTGGCATCTTCCGGCTCGTGTCCGCGCGCCCATGCCGCGATACGTTTGGCCCATGCATCGAGCGCCGCATCGTCGTATCCGCTGACATAAAGCTCCTCGGATCCATGAAGGCGGCAATAGACGAAGTCGGCAGTGACATCCATCAGAAGCGGCCATTCGACCGTGTCGGCGCAGACGAGCCCCACGTGATGTTTTCGCAGCAGTTCGATGAATTCCTTGGCGCAAAAACTGTCGTGGCGAATTTCCAGCGCGTGACGAAGCGGCTGCTGCACATCGCTTTCCAGCCAGTCACGGCCGTTCAGCCGGTCATCATGCCGCTTTGCAAGTTTTGCCGCGTCATCCGTATCTTTCGGCAGCATTGCCAGAAATCGCGCGAAAAGTTCTGCGTCGAATTTCATGGTCGGCGGAAACTGCCAAAGAATGGGGCCGAGCTTTGGCCCCAGCCGCAGGAGGCCGGACGCCATGAAATTGGCAAGCGGCGTCTCGACGTCGCGAAGCCGCTTCAGATGCGTGATGTAGCGTGAACCTTTAACGGCGAAGACAAAGCCGTCGGGTGTCGCCTCCCGCCAGCGCGCGAAGGCGTCAGGCTTTTGCAATCCGTAAAACGTGCCGTTGATTTCAACGGAGGCAAAACTGCGCGCGGCAAAATGCAATTCGCGCTTCTGCGGCAGGCGCTCAGGATAAAATACCCCGCGCCACGGCGCATAGGTCCAGCCGGATATGCCGATACGGATGGTGCCGTTCCTTGCCATGAAAGACAAACTGACCGCGCGGCCGCTTGTTCCCCCGCCGCGTCGGTCAGATATTCAGGCTTGCGGTTTTCGCTTTTCTTCAGCTTCGCGGATGGCGTCTTCGTGGTACCAGGTATCGAAGGCGGCGTCGCAGACATCGGGATCGATGTCGAGCGGCTGGCGCGCACCAAAGCGTTCGTCCGACCTGCGGAATTTTACTGGGAACTGATAGATCTTCGCGGTTTCGCGATGGACATTTGCTGGCATCAAATTGCCTTCCATTATCTTCGCACACCGGTTACCCGGATATTTATAGTAACAGAGTGCACATCATTTGCGCAAATCGCCTAAAAAAGCGCCAATAACTGTGGGATTCATAAGCATTTGATAAATCGAATAAAATGCCCCGCAATGCCTGCATCTTTTTGAGGCGTTGGGTGTAGATCAAAAAAACGTCCCGCGCGCCGATGAGTTCCATGGCCCTAAACCCTCGCTTTCGTTGAAAGTTGACGATTGTCTGAAGGTTGATTCCCGCCGCCGTCTCATGGCAGTCCTTTATGTCTACTCGAAACTGGCACGCCACGTGCTTGGTATCTGGCATCCGGTGGTGATCAAGCACGCGCTTAGCGGTCGCTTCGGAAATTGCTCACACCCTTACGTTTGAGAGACTGGCCAATGACAAAGTATAAGCTCGAATACATCTGGCTCGACGGTTACACACCGACGCCGAACCTGCGCGGCAAAACGCAGATTAAGGAATTTGACGCGTTTCCTGCTCTTGAGCAGCTTCCGCTCTGGGGCTTTGATGGTTCCTCCACGATGCAGGCCGAAGGCCGCAGCTCCGATTGCGTGCTGAAGCCTGTTGCCGTCTACCCGGACCCGGCCCGTAGCAACGGCGCTCTCGTCATGTGCGAAGTCATGATGCCCGATGGCGTCACGCCGCATCCGTCGAACAGCCGCGCAACCATCCTTGATGATGAAGACGCCTGGTTCGGCTTTGAGCAGGAATACTTCTTCTACGAGAATGGCCGTCCGCTCGGCTTCCCGGAGCAGGGTTACCCGGCTCCGCAGGGTCCGTACTACACCGGTGTCGGCTACAAGAACGTCGGCAGCGTTGCTCGCGAAATCGTTGAAGAGCATCTCGACCTCTGCCTGGCTGCTGGCATCAACCACGAAGGCATCAATGCCGAAGTGGCCAAGGGCCAGTGGGAATTCCAGATCTTCGGCAAGGGCTCCAAGCGCGCCGCCGACCAGATCTGGATGGCTCGCTACCTGCTTCTCCGCCTCTGCGAAAAGTACGGCATCGACATCGAGTTCCACTGCAAGCCGCTCGGCGACACGGACTGGAACGGCTCGGGCATGCATTGCAACTTCTCGACCAAGTTTATGCGTGAAGTCGGCGGCAAGGCCTACTTCGAAGCGCTCATGGCGCAGTTTGACAAGAACCTGCAGGCTCACATCGACGTTTACGGCCCGGACAACCACCTGCGCCTGACCGGCAAGCACGAAACGGCCCCGTGGAACAAGTTCAGCTATGGCGTTGCCGACCGCGGCGCGTCGATCCGCGTTCCGCACTCCTTCGTCAAGAACGACTACAAGGGCTATCTGGAAGATCGCCGCCCGAACTCGCAGGGCTGCCCTTACCAGATCGCTTCGCAGGTCCTGAAGACGATTTCGGAAGTTCCGACTTCCGGCTTCGCTTCGGCTGCTGCCTAAGCCTCAGGCTTTCCTCCCAAGGGCGCCGGTTGCCTCGCAACCGGCGTTTTTTATTTGCCGAAGCGTCTCCAAGGAAAACATTCCTTCACGTCGTCCGCCGCGCTATAGTCGCAGCATGGCACAACGAGCAGGCAGCGCTGATCTTCCATTGCATGGCGGCAGAGTTCCGAAGTGGCTCGGCGAGCGGATGACGAAGCTCGGCGCCGTGATCACCGAAGCAGTCGTGCACCATTATGGCCGGGATGAACTGCTCCGGCGCCTCGCGCATCCCTTTTGGTTCCAGTCTTTCGGTGCCGTGATGGGCATGGATTGGCATTCGTCGGGCATAACCACCAGCGTGCTTGGCGCCCTCAAGCGCGGGCTTACTCCACTTTCAAGCGAGCTTGGCCTGCATGTCTGCGGTGGCCGCGGATCGCATTCGCGCAAGACGCCGGGCGAACTACTTGCGATCGGTGACCGCGTTGGTTTCGACGGCGGGGCGCTCGCGACTGCGAGCAGGCTGGTGGCGAAAGTCGATAGCGCCGCCGTTCAGGATGGCTTTGATCTCTATCTCCATGGCTTCATCGTCACGGATGACGGCAAATGGGTCGTGGTGCAGCAAGGCATGAATGGTGACAAGCGTCAGGCCCGGCGCTATCACTGGCTCTCGGAAGGTCTCGAGAGCTTCGTCAATTCGCCGCACACGGCAATAGAGGGCCGCAGCCAGGGCAATATCATCAATCTGGCCGACAGGCGTGCCGAGCGTTCGCGCACCGGGCAGCTTGATCTTCTAGCAACGCTCGGTCCGGATCGTATTTTGCGCGAAGCGGCAGCCTTGGCATTCGATATCGCAAAGCCCGCGCCGCAGCCCGACCAGCCGCTTCTGCCGCATCTCATCATGCCCGCCCATCACGACGTCCGCGAAAAGGACGTCAACATGAAGCGCCTGCATGGCAATCTTGCAGCCGCCGCCGACCGCGGGCCGGAAGATTTTGAGCAGCTTCTGCTCGTGCCCGGCGTCGGAGCCCGAACGGTACAGGCGCTGGCGATGGTTGCCGAAGTGGTTCATGGTGCGCCCTGCCGCTTTGCCGATCCCGCGCGTTTCTCGCTTGCCCACGGCGGCAAGGACCGGCATCCCTTTCCCGTCCCGCTGAAGGTCTATGATGAGACGATCAAGGTGATGAAGTCGGCCGTGCAGAAGGGCAGGCTCGGCCGCGAGGAGGAACTGCAGGCGCTGAAACGCCTCGACGACCAGTCCCGCCAGCTCGAGCGATATGTCACTGGCCCAGACCTCAAGGAGATCGTCGCCGGCGAATTCCGAAACTCACCCGACTGGGGCGGCAGAAGCGTCTTCGGCTGGGAGGAAGAGGATTCGCCTTAAGGCGCTTCATACGGTAGGAAGTCTTTGATTTTATTAAGAAATGGCGGACAGAGAGGGATTCGAACCCTCGGTACGCTTTCACGTACACACGCGTTCCAGGCGTGCGCCTTAAACCACTCGGCCACCTGTCCATTTGCGTTTCGCACCCGGAGAGGAGCAAATCGTCGGAACGGCGCGATATATACCGATGAATTTTCGCTGATCAACCTAAATCTAACAGTTTTTTGACTTCTTCCGATAAAACTCCGCGCGCGCTGTCCATTGCGCTTTGGCCGTGAGATAATTATTTATTGGCTAGGGTGGAGAATGGCGCGGCTGACCGGAAAATCCGGCGGTAGGGCGTCGGAGGTATTGATGCGTTTCTTGTTGCGTTTGGCTAGCCTTGTCGCGCTTGCTGTAGCCGTGATGGCAGGAACGATCGATTCAATTCAATCCGTTGCGGCGTCGGCAGTCGTGGTAACACCCATGGGCGATGCCTGGCAGGATTTGAGCCCTTCGTCGCTATTGGCACTGCAGTCGTCCGTTTCCTACTATGTGCATCCGCGCTTCTATGCCTTCCTATTCCAATGGCTGATGCTGCAGCCCGCTTTTGCCGTCTTTCTGGTGATCGCGCTGCTGCTTTGGATGATCGGCTATAAGAAGCCGCCGGTGGCGGGCCGCTTTACCGCGTAACAAAACGCGCGGCCCTGGCCTATCAGCTTTGAGGCCCCACATCCACGGCAACGCCGCAACAGCTAGCCACGGCAGAGCGCGTGCGCGACACGTTCCAGAGGCGCTGACGTCGACGATCACCACGGAGATCGCTCCGGTAGGTGAATTCTACTATGCCGAGAACTATTACCAGCAGGATCTGGCGGAAAAGCCGGATGGTTGTTACGGTCTTGACGGAACCGGCGTGAGCTGCCCGATTGGTTCGAAAAATCGCATTCCAGCAGCGCATTTTGCGCAAAAATCAGCCATCTGGACTGATTTTCAGCATCTACGCGGAATTTTTACCAGCCGAAAAATTTCTCGTGAATTTTTCCTTGAGCCATGCAAGGATGCGCGCAGCCAGGCCTCCGGGGGGAGGCCGGTGGTTCCGCAGACATGCCTGCCGAAGGCTTGCGGGAGGACCCAGACAAATAGCAACAATAGGGCTGCACTATGAAAAAAACCCTTCTTTCTTTCCTGGCCGTGGCCGCGATGTCCACGACGGCGCTCGCTGCCGACGTCAAGCCGGCTCTGGTTTACGGCACTGGCGGAAAGTTCGACAAGTCCTTCAACGAAGCAGCCTATAATGGCGCTGAGAAGTTCAAGGCTGAAACCGGCATAGCCTATCGCGACTTCGAGCCGACCGGCGACACACAGGGTGAGCAGGCGATCCGCAACTTCGCAAGCCGCGGTTTCAACCCGGTGGTAGCCGTGTCCTTCGCATGGACCTCGGCAATCGAAAAGGTCGCTGCAGAATTCCCGGACACCAAGTTCATCATCGTTGATTCAGTCGTCGACAAGCCGAATGTCCGCTCGGTCGTCTATAAGGAAGAAGAAGGTTCGTTCCTCGTCGGCGTTCTCGCCGGCATGGCTTCCAAGACCGGTAAGGTCGGGTTCGTCGGCGGCATGGATATTCCTTTGATCCGCAAGTTCGAATGCGGCTATGAGCAGGGCGCCCGTTCCGTCAAGGCGGACATCGAAGTCTTTCAGAACATGACCGGCACAACCGGTGCTGCCTGGAACGACCCGGTTCGTGGCGGCGAGCTCACCAAAAACCAGATCGACCAGGGCGCCGACGTCATTTACGCCGCTGCAGGCGCGACTGGCCTCGGCGTTCTGCAGACGGCTGCCGACAACAAGAAGTTTTCGATCGGCGTCGATTCCAACCAAAACCATCTGCATCCGGGCTCCGTGCTGACCTCGATGGTCAAGCGCGTCGATCTCGCCGTCTACAACGCCTACACCGATACGAAGAACGACAAGTTCACCGGTGGCGTGCAGGCTCTCGGCGTCAAGGAAGACGGCGTCGGCGCTGCGATCGACGATAACAACAAGCCGCTGATCACGCCGGAAATGCAGGCCGCCGTCGACAAGGCAAAGGCTGACATCATCGCAGGAACCATCAAGGTTCACGATTACACGACGGACAACTCTTGCCCGAAGTAATCCGCGACTGAGATGGGCGTATGGCGGCCAGATTTTTCCGCCATACGCCCTTTTCGTATTTGGAGCCTGCAGTGACAGACACGCCCGCTATTGAACTTGTGGGCATCGATAAGAAATTCGGTGCCGTTCACGCAAACAAGGACATCAACCTTACCGTCGCCAAGGGCACGATCCACGGCATCATCGGGGAAAACGGTGCCGGTAAATCGACGTTGATGTCGATCATCTACGGTTTTTATCACGCCGATGCCGGGGAGATCCGCGTCAACGGCACGCCGGTGACCATCCGCGACAGCCAGGCGGCGATCGCAACCGGTATCGGCATGGTTCACCAGCACTTCATGCTGGTCGATAATTTTACGGTCTTGGAAAACGTCATGCTCGGCGCCGAAGGCGGCGCACTGCTGGCAAAGGGCGTTGCGTCTGCTCGCGCCGAATTGAAACGGCTGGAGAAGGAATACGGGCTCGAGGTCAATCCGGATGCGCTGATCGAGCAGCTCCCGGTCGGCCTGCAGCAGCGCGTCGAAATCCTCAAAGCCATGTATCGCGGCGCCGAAATCCTGATCCTCGACGAGCCGACCGGCGTCCTGACACCGGCTGAAGCCGACCACCTGTTCCGCATCCTCAAGGTGTTGCGTGACCAGGGCAAGACCGTCATCCTCATCACGCATAAGCTGCGCGAAATCATGGCCATCACCGACACCGTCTCGGTGATGCGCCGCGGCGAAATGGTCGCGACCCGTAAGACCGCGGAAACAACTGTCGAAGAGCTTGCCGAACTCATGGTTGGCCGCCGTGTTCTTTTGCGTGTCCAGAAGGGCGAGGCGACGCCCGGCGATGTACTGCTGTCGGTCCGCAACCTGACAGTCAAGGACAATCGCGGCGTGACGATGGTCGACAACGTCTCCTTCGATGTCCGGGCTGGCGAAATCGTCGGTATTGCAGGCGTGGCGGGCAACGGCCAGTCGGAGCTGCTGGAGGCGATCGCGGGCATCCGCAAGCCGCATTCCGGCGAGATTTTCCTTGACGGCCAGCCGATCGACAAGGCCGACGCGGCGCGACTGCGCGAGCTGGGCCTAGCCCATATTCCCGAAGACCGCCACCATATGGGACTCGTGCTGAAGTTCGAGGAATACGAGAACTCGGTTCTCGGCTATCACCGCAAGCCTGCCTACAGCAGAGGCCCGCTGCTCGATCTCGATGCGATCCGCAAGGATGCCATGGAGAAGATCGAGAAATACGACATCCGCCCGCCGAACCCGCGGCTGAAGACCGCCAATTTCTCGGGCGGCAACCAGCAGAAGATCGTGGTTTCCCGCGAAATCGAGCGCGACCCTGCCGTGCTCATTATTGGCCAGCCGACACGCGGCGTCGATATCGGCGCCATCGAATTCATCCACCGCCGCATCATCGAGATGCGCGACGCGGGCAAGGCGATCCTGCTCGTCTCCGTCGAACTCGATGAAATCCGCGCCCTTTCAGACCGTATCCTTGTCATGTTTGCCGGCCATGTCGTCGGCGAGAAGACGCCCGATGCCGGTGAACAGACCCTCGGCCTGATGATGGCCGGCATTGCCGCGTGAGGCCTTAATGAGCACTGCTTCTGTTTCTCTTCCAAATTGGATCACCTACGGTCTCATCCCGGTTTTGAATCTGATCGTTGCCTTCCTGATCTCCGGCGTTGTCGTCTGGCTGATCGGCGAAAGTCCGCTTGGTGCTCTTTCTTTGCTGATCGAGGGGGCGCTCGGCAGCGGCGAAGGCATTGGGTTCACGCTGTATTATGCCACAAGCTTCATTTTCACTGGCCTTTCGGTCGCGGTTGCGATCCATGCCGGTCTCTTCAACATCGGCTCGGAAGGTCAGGCCTATCTCGGCGGACTTGGTTGTGCACTGGTTGCGCTGGCGCTCGACCGCTTCGTGCCCTGGTATGTCACCATGCCGGTTGCCGTCGTCGGTGCCGGCCTTTTCGGCGCCGCCTGGGCATCCATTCCAGCCTTCCTCCAGGCAAAACGCGGCAGCCACATCGTCATCACGACCATCATGTTCAATTACATCGGCGCGGCGCTGATGGTTTACCTGCTGGTCCACGTCCTGATCGTCCCCGGCAAGATGGCGCCGGAAACGCGCACTTTCCTCGAAGGCGGCCAGTTGCCGAAGCTCGGATGGGTGATGAACCTCTTTGGTGCAAAGCTCGGGGCCGCGCCGTTCAATGTCTCCTTCATCATCGCTCTTGTCGCCGCCTACTTCGTCTGGCTGCTCATCTGGCGAACGAAGCTTGGATTTGAGATGCGCACGCTCGGCGCCAGCCCCACTGCCGCCTCCTATGCAGGCATTCCCTATGCCCGCACGGTCATGATCGCTATGCTGCTCTCTGGCGCGCTGGCCGGCATGATGGCGCTGAACCCGGTCATGGGCTCTTCCGCCCGCCTGCAGGTCGAGTTCGTCGGCGGCGCCGGTTTCGTCGGTATTGCCGTCTCGCTGATGGGACGCAATCATCCCGTCGGGATCATCTTCGCGGCGATCCTTTTCGGCATCCTCTATCAGGGCGGCGACTGGGTCTCCTTCGAGATGCCGAACATTACCCGCGAAATGATCCTCGTGATTCAGGGCCTGGTCATTCTCTTTGCAGGCGCGCTCGAATATATGTTCCGCCCGGCGCTCGTCCGCGTCTACCAACAGTTCAAGGCCAAGTGAGGGGCGGACGATGGATTACTACGACATCCTTATCAACGTTCTGAGTTCGACGATCCGACTCTCGATCCCGCTGATCTTTACCGCCCTTGCTGGCCTCTTTTCCGAACGCGCCGGCGTCTTCGACATCGGTCTCGAAGGCAAGATGCTGGGCGCGGCCTTTGCCGCCGCCTGCGTTGCATACATCACCGACTCGGCTTGGCTCGGCCTTGTCGCGGGCATCCTCTGCTCTGTCGCGCTGAGTTTGGTGCATGGCTTTGCATCGATCACCAATCGGGGCAATCAGATTATCTCGGGCGTTGCCATCAACTTCTTCATCGCCGGGATCACCATTGTGCTTGGCCAGGCCTGGTTCGGTCAGGGCGGCCGCACGCCGCAGCTCTCCCCGGCAAGCCGGTTCTCGCCAATTACGCTTCCGGGCGCAGACGCGATGCGGGAGGTTCCGGTCATCGGTCCGCTCTATTCGAACGTGATCTCCGGCAACAACATCCTGACCTACCTCGCATTCCTGGCAGTTCCGCTTTCCTGGTGGATCCTCTACAGGACGCGCTTCGGGCTGCGCCTTCGCGCCGTCGGCGAAAATCCCGGAGCAGTCGATACAGCCGGTATCTCGGTCAGTTGGCTGCGCTATCGTGCCGTCATGTGCGCCGGCATTCTGTGCGGCTTCTCGGGCACCTATCTGGCGATCGCGCAGTCGGCGGCCTTCATCAAGGATATGTCGGCGGGCAAGGGTTATATCGCCCTTGCCGCCCTGGTCTTCGCGAAATGGAAACCGGTGCCGGTGATGTTCGCCTGCCTGCTCTTCGGCTTCCTCGATGCGCTGGCGAACTTCATGCAGGGTAAGCAGGTGCCGCTGATCGGCGCAGTACCGGTTCAGATATTCCAGGCTTTGCCGTATATTCTCACCTGCATCTTGCTTGCTGGATTCATCGGCGTTGCAACTCCGCCGAAGGCTGGTGGCGTCCCCTATACGAAGGAGCGTTGAAACTTGTCACACGACCTTTTCGAAGCCGCCCGCGGAGCCATGGCCTTTGCCCACGCGCCCTATTCCAAATTCCCGGTCGGTGCGGCGATCCGCGCCGAGGACGGCAAGGTTTATACTGGCGCCAATATCGAAAACCTCTCCTTCCCGCAGGGTTGGTGTGCCGAGCCGACGGCCATCAGCGCCATGATCATGGGCGGAGCGAAGAAAATCGTCGAAATGGCGGTCATTGCCGAGAAGCTGCCGCTTTGCCCGCCTTGCGGCGGCTGCCGGCAGAAGATTTCTGAATTTGCGTCGAAGGATACGAAGATTTATCTTTGCGATGAGATGGGCGTGAAGAAGACCATGACGATGGAAGAGCTTCTTCCCTTCAGCTTTGTGGCCGAACTCGGATGAGCGCCGCCATCGATCTGCTCGTCGGCAAACTCGGTGGGCTCGTGCCGCGTTACGGCATCGTGCTCGGCTCAGGCCTTGGCTCGCTGGTAAGCGAACTGACGGATGCGGTGCGAATTCCCTATCGGGATCTGCCGGGCTTTCCTGTCAGCGCCGTCTCCGGGCATGCGGGCGAGGTCGTTGCCGGTCGTCTCGGCGGCGTGCCTGTCATCATGCTGTCGGGCCGCGTCCATTATTACGAACAAGGCGATGCCAACGCCATGCGGCTGCCAATCGAGGTGCTGAAAGGCCTTGGAGTGCAATCGCTGTTCTTAACCAATTCCGCAGGCTCGCTGCTTGAGGAGATGGCGCCGGGCTCGGTGATGCAGATCACCGACCACATCAATTATTCCGGCATGAATCCGCTGATCGGCGAGGAAAGCGACCGCCGCTTCGTCGGCATGACGAGCGCCTATGATGGCGACCTTTCCGTGTCCATGCGCAAGGCGGCCGAGAAGCTTGGCATCAAGCTCTTTCACGGCGTCTATATGTGGTTTTCGGGACCAAGCTTCGAAACGCCTGCGGAAATCCGCATGGCGCGGTTCCTCGGTGCGGATGCCGTCGGCATGTCGACCGTACCGGAGGTCATCATCGCTCGAATGCTTGGTTTGAGGGTTGCCGCAGCTTCGGTAATCACCAATTATGGAGCTGGCATGACGGGTTCCGAACTCAGTCACGAAGAAACAAAAGACATGGCGCCCGTCGGCGGCGCGCGTCTCGCCGCGATCTTGAAGGAAATGATTGCGGGTGGAGGAAGCGATAATGAATAATCACTCGCAGAAGGAGACGGCAGCTGTCGCGCTGTCGCTGCTTGATCTCACCAATCTCAAGGACGATTGCACGCAAGAGCAGATCGATACGCTTTGCGCCCGCGCGCAGACGCCCTACGGGAATAGTGCCGCGATCTGCATCTGGCCACGCTTCGTGGCACATGCCCGCACGGTTCTCGGCAAAGGTCATCCGGTCCGCATCGCAACGGTCGTCAACTTCCCGTCCGGCGAAATGGAAGTGGCCGATGTCGCCGCTGAAACTCGGGAGGCAATTGCGGACGGTGCGGATGAGATAGATCTGGTCATTCCCTACCGCAAATTCCGCGACGGTAACGAAAAGGCCGTAATCGACATGGTGACGGCGGTGCGCGCGGAATGTACCGGTGGCGTATTGTTGAAAGTCATCCTGGAGACGGGCGAGATCAAGGACCCCGGCCTCATTGGCCGTGCGTCCGAACTTGCAATCGATGCGGGCGCGGACTTCATCAAGACATCCACCGGCAAGGTCGCCGTGAACGCGACGCTCGAAGCTGCGGATATCATGATCCGCGCGATCCGCCACAGCGGCCGCAAGGTAGGCTTCAAGCCGGCCGGTGGCATTGGCTCGGTCGCCGATGCCGCCCTTTATCTCAGCCTTGCCGAAACGATCATGACGCCGGATTGGCCGATGCCGTCGACCTTCCGTTTCGGGGCCTCCGGCCTGCTCGATGACATTCTCGCTGTCCTCAGCGGCGTCCAGTCAGCGCCCGCCAAGGCCTCGAGCTATTGAGCATGATCCCGCAGGAGATCATCCGGCAAAAGCGGGATGGCGGTGTCCTTTCCACGGATGAGATTCAGTCGTTCGTTGCGGCCCTTTCCGCCGGTGAGTTATCAGAGGGGCAGATCGGTGCCTTTGCGATGGCCGTCTGGTTCAAGGGCATGTCGCGCGGGGAGACCGTCGCGCTGACGCTCGCCATGGCGGGCTCCGGCGACATGCTGACGTGGCCCGGGATCGATCATCCGATCGCCGACAAGCATTCGACCGGCGGTGTCGGCGATAACGTTTCGCTGATGCTGGCGCCGATTGCGGCTGCTTGCGGGCTTGCGGTACCGATGATCTCGGGCCGCGGCCTCGGCCACACCGGCGGAACGCTTGACAAGTTGGAATCCATTCCCGGCTATCAAATCAAGCCGGATGCTGCTCTTTTCCGCAACGTCGTCAACGAAGCCGGCTGCGCCATCATTGGACAGACGGGCTCGTTTGCGCCTGCCGACGGCAAACTATACGCCGTGCGTGATGTCACGGCGACGGTCGATTCCATTCCGCTAATCACGGCTTCCATTCTCTCCAAGAAACTCGCCGCCGGGCTTCAGACCTTGGTGCTCGACGTGAAAACCGGCAACGGCGCCTTTATGGCAGATCACGATCAGTCAAAGCTTTTGGCGCAATCTCTGGTGGATGTGGCAAATGGGGCAGGGATCAAGACCTCCGCGTTGATCACCGATATGAACCAGCCGCTGGCGGACGCAGCGGGCAACGCCGTGGAGATATGGAACTGCCTGGATTTCCTGGCCGGCAGAAAAGCTGGAACCCGGCTCGAGGCCGTCGTTGTGGCCTTCGCAGCCGAGATGCTGGTGAGCTCCGGTATTTGCCAGTCTCTGAAAAATGGCGAAGTGAAAGCCCGCGAGGCGCTGACGTCTGGCAAGGCGGCGGAGGTTTTTGCCCGCATGGTGCATATGCTGGGCGGCCCGGTGGATTTTGTCGAAAAGCCCGCAAAATATCTGGTGAAAGCGCCGATCGAAAGGCCGGTTCTCGTAAGCGAGAGCGGATGGCTTTCAGCTTGCAATGCGCGCGAGATCGGCATGGCCGTTATCGATCTCGGCGGCGGGCGCCGCCATCCGGCAGACACGATCGACCATCGGGTCGGCTTTGCCGCTCTGCTGCCGCTCGGCACGCGCGTCGAGAAGGGCGATACGCTCGCGATCGTGCATGCTGCAAGCGAGGCGGCGGCGCAAAAGGCAGCAGCCTCGATCGCGTCGAGCTACCGCATCTCCGGCGACGCGCCTTCGCTGCCGCCGGTCATTTCCGGCCGCATTTGATTATTGCTTCAGATTCAGTGAGCCGTCGGCAACGGAATAAGACTCGAGTTTCTTCAGGAAACTCATGCCGACCAGAGTCGTCGAAAGCGCATCATCCTTGAGCACGAAGGCTTCCACGCCTTGCACGCGGATGCCGCCGATCTCCATGCGATCGAGCGTGACATGTGCGGCCTTGGTCTGGCCGTTGGCTGTGTTCACGGTGTGCCGGAAATCGAGCTGATTGGCACTGTAGCCGAGACGGCGGGCAAGGCTTTCGTTGAGCGCCACATAGGTCGCGCCCGTATCGATCAGGCCCTTCACGGGTCTGCCGTTGATCTTGAAGTCGCCTGTATAGTGCCCCTGCGCATTGGCCTGAAGGCGCATGCGGCCGTTACCGGGAACCGGCGCGGGTGTCGTAGGCTGGTCGGTCGCGGTTGAGACGATGTTGGCCGAAGCGGTCTCGGTAGCCGGCTGGCCGCCGTTGTCTTCGAAGAAGGAGGGGACTTGCGTGGCGAGTGCGGCGATAATGCTCGCGAAAATGACGATACGCATGAGCATGAACGGAAATCCTGCCTGTATAAACCACGCCTCATGCGGGGCTTGAGTCTTCAAGATCGCTACGCCGCAATTGCTGATAAGTCGCTAATGGCGAAGTTAAAAAGGCCCGGATTATTGCTCCGGGCCTTCGATATCTTTGGATTTGGTAAAGGAAAGTTGAAGTTACTTTGTACCGTACATGCGGTCGCCTGCATCCCCAAGTCCGGGCATGATATAGCCCTTTTCGTTCAGATGGCTGTCGATCGCTGCCGTAAAGACCGGCACATCCGGATGCGCCGAACGGAAATTCTTGATGCCTTCGGGAGCCGCGAGCAGGCAGAGGAAGCGGATATTGTGTGCGCCACGTTCCTTCAGCTTGTCGATCGCGGCAATCGAGGAATTGCCGGTCGCTAGCATCGGGTCGACGACGATGATGAGACGCTCTGCCACGTCCTCCGGCGCCTTGAAGTAATATTCCACAGGCTGCAGCGTTTCGTGATCGCGATAGACACCGATATGGGAAACGCGGGCAGAAGGCACGAGATCGAGCATGCCTTCAAGCAGCCCATTGCCAGCGCGCAGGATCGAGGCGAAGACGAGTTTCTTGCCCTCCAGGATCGGCGATTCCATCGTCTGCAGCGGCGTTTCGATGGTTTCCATCGTCAGTTCGAGATCGCGCGTCACCTCGTAGCAGAGCAGCGTCGAGATCTCGCGGAGCAGCCGGCGGAAACTGCCCGTCGATGTCTCCTTGCGCCGCATGATGGTGAGTTTGTGCTGCACAAGCGGGTGATCGATGACGATGACGCCTTCCATGGCCTGGCCTTCCTTTAGTTGTTCTTATCGGACGTTTCTTTCATGGAAAGCGCCTCAACTGCAAGAGTGGAGGCGATTTTCACGGCATGATCTTCAAGTCCCGGGCGGTTCAAAGGCGGGCGAGCAGCGCCATGCGGGTTGCTTCATCGACGAAAGCCGCTTCGATGCCGGTCCGCGTCAGCTCGTTGATTTCGCTGTCGCTGAAACCGAACGCATCGGCGGCGAGCTCATACTCGCGCTGCAATGAAGTATGAAAAAAGGGCGGATCGTCTGAACTGATCGTCACGCGAACGCCGGTTTCCTTGAACTTGCGCAGTGGATGCGAAGCGAAATCGGGAAAGACGTTCAGCGCAATATTGGAGCCAGGGCAAACCTCGAGAACGGTGCCGAGATCGGCAAGCCGCCTGACGAGGTCTGCGTCCTCGATCGCACGAACGCCATGCCCGATGCGCGATGGACGCACGACGTCGAGCGCATCGGAAACGCTGAAGGCGCCACAGACTTCGCCGGCATGAATGGTGAGGCCAAGACCGGCGTCGCGGGCGATATCGAAGGCGCGGGCATAATCGGCAACGCGCCCCATGCGCTCCTCGCCGGCCAAGTTGAAGCCGGTGATCAGCGGGTTGTTGGCCTTGGCCGCGTATTTCGCAGCCGCGATCACGCGCTCAGGCCCGAAATGCCGCTCGCCGGTGACGATCAGCCGCGCTTCGATGCCACTCTTTGCCCTGGCCTGGCGAATGCCTTGGCAGATGCCGGCGATGTAGGCATCTGCACCAAGCCCGATACGCTCGCCGTGGTCGGGTGAAACGATGAGTTCGCTATAGATCGTACCGATCCCCGCAAGCTCCTGCAGATAGGTCTCGGTAAGAAGCGCATAGTCCTCGTCGGTCTTGTAGACCTCGGAAACCTTGTCGTAGCATTCGAGGAAGCTCGCAAAATCATGCCAGACATATGTTCCGTCGCGGAGATAAGCGCTGATGTCGGTATTGTATTTTCGCGCCTGGGCTTCGGTCAGCGCCGGAGGTGCCGCACCCTCCAGATGGCAGTGCAGCTCGACCTTCTTCAAATGCGATGTCACAGAAAGCTTCTCCCATGCTGCCCGGCGGCTATGCCGAGATGCCGGGCAACCGTCTCGCCGATATCGGCATATGTGCTGCGAATGCCGATATTGCGCGACTTCAGCCCCGGACCGTAAGCGATGATCGGCACGCGCTCGCGTGTATGATCCGTGCCGCGCCAGGTTGGATCGCAGCCGTGGTCGGCCGTAAGGATGACGAGATCGCCGGGGGCAAGCTTGCGGTGCACGTCCGGCAGCCGCGCATCGAAGGCTTCGAGCGCGGCGGCATAGCCAGGCACATCGCGCCGGTGGCCATAGACCATGTCGAAATCGACAAAATTGGTGAAGACGAGGTCGCCGTCGTTCGCCTCTTCCATTGCAGCGAGCGACGCGTCCATCAGTGCGTCGTTGCCGTTCGCCTTGATGACCCTTGAAACACCCTGATGCGCGAAGATATCGCCGATCTTGCCGATGGCATGAACCTTGCGCTCCGCCTTGACGAGACGATCGAGCAGCGTCGGCTCCGGCGGCGGCACCGAGAAATCGCGGCGATTGCCGGTGCGCTCGAATGTTGAGGAAGTTTCGCCGATGAAGGGCCGGGCGATCACCCGGCCTATGTTGTGGCTGTCGAGGAGTGCGCGGGCGATGCGGCAAAAGCCGAGCAGCCGGTCGAGACCGAAATGCGTCTCATGTGCCGCGACCTGAAAGACGGAGTCGGACGAGGTATAGCAGATTGGCTTGCCGGTGCGGATATGCTCCTCGCCGAGCCGGGCGATGATTTCCGTGCCTGAGGCGTGGCAATTGCCGAGAATGCCCGGAACCTCCGCCGCGTTGCAGAGCGCCTCGATAAATTGTGACGGAAAAGCCTCGCCTTCCGTGGGGAAATAACCCCAATCGAATGTCACGGGCGTTCCCGCGATTTCCCAATGGCCCGACGGCGTATCCTTGCCACGGGAGATCTCATTGGCGCAGCCATGAATGCCGTAGACTTTATCTGGAACCGGCATGCCGGCTGGAGCGCGCCCGGTCGCAGTCTTGGCAATCTGCATCAGGCCGAGGGCCGACAAATTGGGAAGCGAAAGCGGGCCGGACCGCAAGCCTTGCCTGTCGGCAGCGCCGGCCGCGCAAAATTCCGCGATATGGCCAAGCGTATCCGAACCCTCGTCGCCATAGTGCGCCGCGTCCGGCCCGCCGCCGACGCCGAAGGAATCAAGAACGAAGAGAAATGCACGTGCCATCGCAAACCATCAAGCTGGGCGGCTAAAAAGCCGCAATTCTGCTCAGGCATATAATGCTGCCGCAGGCTTGGCAAATTTCAACGGATCGCGATCAGCAATCGCCGCAGGCAACATTGTCGCCCTGCCGCTGGCGGAAATAGTAGGTGCGGCGGATGGTGAGTTCCTGCATGTCGCCTGGAAGAAAATCGGGGCCGAATGCGAACAGCTTATAGGGGATGCTGAGATCGGCCCGCACGAGAAAGCTATCTGCCTTCTGCATGTCGGTCGGAACGCCCGTAACGGTGGAATTTGCCGCGTAGGGCGCCGTCGTCGCGTCGTTTGCCCAAGACCATAGAACCTTGGCATTGGCACCGGCATCGATGGTGATGCCGGTCACTTTGATCTGCATGCCGGTCGTATCGAAGGGCGCGAAAATCGCGCCGGCAAGAGAACTGATATCGCTCAGCGAACTCCTGGTCACATTCTGCTGTTGCGTGATCAGGTCGGCGATCGAGCCGGCAGCGCGGCTGGTGCGTTTGCTGACGTTCAGTCCGATCGTGATCTCGAAGGCGCCGATATAGAGCATCACCAGGACAGGAAAGAGGATGGCGAATTCGATTGCGCCCACGCCGCTGCGATCCCGCCCGAGCCGGACGAGCTTCTCTTTCAACCGTATCAGGGTTCTTCTCGCCGCCATCAGTATTGCTCGTTCTGGAAGGCGGCTGTGGCGACGATAAGGTAATCGTTCAGCCTCGATCCGTCGGCGGTGCGGTATGGGGTGATATAGGGCCGGACAAGATCGGTGACGACCTGCCAGTGGTAGTAGGCGCGAACCATGTTGATCGAGCTTGAGCCGCCGGGTGAATATTGCATCCCTGTCGTATCGAGGCCCGTCGCATTCATCGGAATGGTGGCGGGGATATCGGAGAATTTGCTGAAAGTGCGGACATCGAGCCAAAGTTTGTTCGGCGTGGCGATCTCGGTGGCGGAGCACTGGATCAGGATCGAGACTTCGTCGCAAAAGTTCTGCCGGAATGCCGTCCGGTCCTTATAAGTCGTCTGCCCGACGACATTGGTGATCTGTCCGGTCCGCAGCTTGCGGCTCATCGTGTCGACGGCGTTGGAGACCAGTTCTTCCGCGGCGAAGGCGATGAAGGTCTCCAGGATTGCGAAGATCACCATGAAATAGGGAATGGCAAGCAGCGCAAATTCTATCGCTGCCGATCCGTCGCGCGAGCGCGCAAAAGCCCGCCATCCGCCCCGCCTGCCGGGCGGCATGCTATCTGCCTGGTGATCATTGGCCGCGACGGCGCCATCCGGTGGAACGTTCATGCAGCGATCGTAAAGTGCGTTCGTTGATTTTCCGTTTCAGGGCGGGTCAACAATTTAAGGATGACGACGATCCTGCGTCAGCCGCCGGCATCTGCCGCATTGTTCTGCTGCGTGTGTTGTTCGCAGTTCGGCGTGCAGGAAAGGACGGAGCGATCGGTCTGCCGGTAGACGCGAACCGTATTGCCTTCGTCGATGGAAACGAGGACGGTCTCGTCGAGTATCGCATTGCCATCGACATCGAGCAGCACCAGATTGGTCGTCCCGAAACTGCGGCCTGTCAGCACGATGGTCTTTGGATCGGCAACGGTCGCGTCGGCAACCTTGGAATTGCCGATGATCACTTTGCTGGCTGGCCGGTCGAGCTTCAAAACACGCGCGTGATCCATATAGACGCGCAGCACGTCTTCCTCGGCGCGCACGGGAGCCTGAAGCCCGCAAAGCACGAGGATGGCTGCCGCGGTAAAGGAGATAGTCTTGCCGCTCGATGGCATAGCGTTCTCTTTATTGGATCCGGATCAGAGTCCGGCAGAAATCTCAAGATAGAATGGAAAAAAATGGTGAATGAAGCTTTAAGAATTGCCGGCCCTGCCTGATGATGGGACGTGTTTATCCAAATTGGGTCAGGCAAGGAGGATTTCCCGGGGCATAGTGATCTTTAATGACGCAGCCTATGTAATGTTTTGGTGCATCTCGAAGATCGGTGTTTTATAGGATTCGCAATATAGATAAATTTGAATATATCCGAGTAACGTAATACTTACCATGGAAGTTTCTACTTTAGCATTTACGATCTGGTAACCCTCTTCCTTAAGCCGATTGAAACAGCCCCTCGCTAGGTTGTGGCATCCGATCAACGGCAACAGTTGGCGGACGTGCTGAACCTCAACTGGAGTTAGGAGTAACCATGACCAAGCTTTTTAGCCGTTTTCTGAAGGACGAATCCGGCGCGACCGCAATTGAATACGGCCTGATCGCAGCGCTGATTTCCGTAGCGCTCATCGCCGGCGCCACCAGCCTCGGCACCAAGATCAATGCCACGTTCAACAACCTTGCGACGACCATGAACGGTGCTGCCGCAAAGGGCAACGTTGCCATCCCGTGATGGTTGCCGGTGGCAATGAGTGATGAAATCAGGCTCACAGCTCGAAGCGGTGAGCCTTTTCATATTTCGCACAGGAGGCGCGGATGACCGCAGCAGCAATTTTTGTGGTTTTCCCTCTCTGTCTCGCGATCGCGGCATTCTCTGACCTGTTCACCATGACAATCCCGAACCGTGTACCGCTTATTCTCGTCATTTCATTTCTGATCGTGGCGCCGCTTTCCGGGATGTCAGTTCCGGTGATCGGCATGCATCTTTCTGCAGGTCTCGTCGTGTTATGTGCCTGTTTCGCGCTCTTTGCCTTAAATACAATGGGCGGAGGGGACGCGAAGCTTCTCAGCGCTGCTACGCTCTGGTTCGGCTTCGATCAAAGCTTGATCTTCTTTATTGGCTGCGTCGGCGTGATCGGCGGTTTTCTTACGCTGTTCATTTTGATGATACGTTCGCAATCCAATACGATCCTTGCTATCGGTCTGCCTATTCCGAATTCACTCCTGCTCGCTAAGAAGATTCCTTATGGCATCGCAATCGCGATTGGCGGCTTCATGGCGTTCCCGTACTCGCCGATGCTGATTAATGCGCTGGAAACGTTGTAGTAACGGCGGTTTAAACGTCCGTTAACTTAAAATGTAAGTGTTCCGTTAACTATAATTACACCAATTCCTGAGCATTCTTCGGGGTGAACATGCCGTCTCCCGAGGACTGAATAATGAAGCCCGCCCGTTTGATGATACTTTCAGTGGCCGTCGTTGCCGCTGGGCTCGCCGGTTTTCTGGCGATGAAGCTTGCCGGGCGGGGCGGTGTCGTCACGCAGGTGCAATCGGTCGTCGAAAAGGAACCCACGGTCAATGTGCTGGTCTCGAGCGCCAATCTACCGGTCGGCGCCCGCATTGACGACAAGGCGGTTCATTGGATGCCCTGGCCCCGCGGCGCTGTCGTTCAGGGCTTTATCACCGAAGCCGACAAGCCGGATGCGGTCAAGGATATGCTGGGCGCGGTGGTCCGCCTGCCGATCTTCGAAGGCGAGCCGATCCGGCCGGAAAAAATCGCCGATTCCAACAGCCGTATCCTCTCGGCGCTTCTGCCCGCCGGCAAGCGCGCCGTCGCAACGGAAATCTCGGTCGCAACCGGCGCCGGAGGCTTCATTCTTCCGAACGACCGCGTCGACGTCATCATGGTCCGCAGGGCGCAGGGAAGCGACAAGTTCCTGACCGAAGCCGTGCTGAGCAATGTCCGCGTGCTCGCCATCGATCAGCAGATCCAAGAAAAAGACGATGGTTCCAAGGCTGTCGTAGGCACCACGGCGACCCTCGAACTGACGCCCGATCAAACCAAGGTTCTGACTGTCGCGCAACAGATGGCCGACAAACTGTCGCTTGCCTTGCGTTCCGTAGCCGACGCGCAGGAGCAGGATACGAGTGCCGCCGACTATCTCCTGAACGGAGACAATGGAAGCGCGCTGGTTCAGGTCATCAAGTCCGGTTCGATCGTCACAGACAGCAGTGCGCCAAAGGCCGAGTGAGGGGAAATTAATGGTCAACACAATGCGGCGCACCAAATCTTTCCTCGCAGGCTTCCTCACACTGGCGATCGTCGTTTCGGGGCTGACGCCTCCTGCCTTCGCGCCACTCGTCGGCGCAGGGATAGCGCATGCGGAATCGGAAGGCGTCATCCAGATCTCGCGGACCGGTCCCGGCGCCCACCGCCGCCTGAAACTCGGTCTCAACAAGGCACTCGTCGTCGACCTGCCCGAAGAAGCACATGATATCCTCGTCTCCGATCCGTCGATGGCGGATGCCGTAACGCGCACCTCGCGCCGCATCTATCTCTTCGGCAAGAAGGTCGGCCAAACGAACATCTTCATTTTCGGGAGCGATGGCCAGGAGGTCGTGAGCCTCGACATCGAAATCGAACGCGATGTCTCCGGTCTCGAAACGAACCTGAGGCGCTTCATCGTCGACTCCAATATCAAGGTCGAGATCGTGTCCGACAACATCGTGCTGACCGGCACCGTCCGCACGCCACAGGATGCCAAGCAGGCGGCCGACCTCGCCCAGGCATTTCTGAACGGTGGCGAAGCGACGACGCGAACCGAGACGGCCGCCAGCAGCGCACAGCAGGGCGATGTCGCGATTTTCGCCGAGGCGCGCCAGGAATCGCAGGTCGTCAATCTGCTGCAGATTGAGGGCGAGGACCAGGTCACGCTCAAGGTGACGATCGCCGAAGTTCGCCGCGAGATCCTGAAACAGCTAGGCTTCGACAATCTCGTATCGAATTCCTCGGGTATGACCGTAGCGCAACTCGGAACACCCGCGACGGATAGCGCCACTGCGACGGTCGGCGGCGGACTTGCCGCTCTCTTCAAGAGCTCGATCGGCAAATACGACATATCGACATATCTGAGCGCCCTGGAACAGGCGAAGGTGGTGAGAACCTTGGCGGAACCGACCCTGACCGCCATTTCCGGTCAGGCCGCAACCTTCAATTCCGGCGGCCAGATTCTGTTTTCGACGACAGACAACGACGGCAACGTGACAATCGTTCCTTACAGCTACGGCATCAACCTGGCCTTCAAGCCCGTGGTTCTGTCTTCGGGACGCATCAGTCTCGAAGTCACAACGAATGTATCGGAGCCGACGGCGTCCGCTTCGGGATCGCGGCCCACTTTTCAGCGCCGTTCTGCCGAGACATCCGTCGAGCTTCCGTCCGGCGGCTCGATCGCACTTGCCGGCCTGATCAGGGACAACGTTTCGCAGACAACGAACGGCACCCCGGGTGCAAACAAGATACCGCTTCTCGGCACCTTGTTCCGGCAGAAAACCGTGCAGCGCGACGAGACCGAGCTGGTGATCATCGCGACGCCCTATCTTGTCCGTCCCGTCGCCCGCAACCAGCTCAACCGGCCGGATGACAATTTCAGTCCGGAACATGATGGTCAGGCGTTCCTCATGAACCGTGTCAACAAGGTTTATGGCCGCCGCGAAGCGCCGGTGGCAGACGCGCAATTCCACGGTTCCATTGGGTTTATCTACAAATGAGCGGCGCAGGATCGAAAACGATGAAACGATATGGTGACCGGGCGATGGCTCAAAGGGCGAAATCCACGATGCCGTGGGCCATGCTTGGCGCGGCGGTACTTGCGGGCGCGATGCTTTCCGGCTGCGCGGCTCCACACGACAATCTCACAACTGGCGGTATCCCCGACGACTACCGCCAGCGCCATCCGATCGTGGTGGCCGAGGCCGAGCAGACGGTCGACATCCCGGTCGCCTCGACGGATCGGCGCTTGACGATTGCACAGCGCGATATGATCCGCGGTTTTGCAGCCAATTATACATCCCGGGCTTCCGGCCCGGTTTATGTCATGACCCCGCAAGGCTCGCCAAATTCGGCTGCCGCAAGCCAGTTGCGGAACCAGGTGCGGGCCGAGCTCTCGAAGAGAGGGATACCGAGCTCGAAGATTGTCAATGCGAGTTATTCGGCAGCTCCTGGCGATGCAGCGCCGATCCGCCTCAGTTTCGTCGGCATGACAGCCATGACCACGCAGTGCGGCCAATGGCCGAAGGATATCGGCGGCGGCTTCGACAACCAGAATTATTACAATTTCGGCTGCGCTACCCAGAACAACTTAGCAGCACAGATCGCCAATCCGGAAGACCTGATTGCGCCGCGCGGCATGACGCCGATCGATGCTGCGCGCCGCAATGACGCCATCACTGAATATCGCGAATACAGGACCGTCCTTGAACACAACAACTCAGGCACCTTCTAATGAGGAGCGGATCCAGACGATGAGCCCGATCGAATACGAGATCAAGAACACGACGGAGCTCCAGCATGCGGAAGACGCCGTTCGCATGGGCGAGCTGGAAAATATGCGGCCGCTGCCGCGTATTTCCGTGCATGCTTTCTGCGAAAGTGAGGCGCTTCAGCGGGTGATGGAGCGCTGCGGCAACGACCGGCGGATGGCGAAGGTGAGCCTGCGGATCACTAGCGGCGGCATTGCGGCTGCTGCGAACATGTTCGCCGGCGCTCCGACCCCCAACCTGATCATCCTCGAAACTAAGGCCAATGCGGCAAGCCTGCTCTTAGAGCTTGCGCCGCTTGCGGCCGTCTGCGATCCGAGCACCAAGGTCGTTATCATCGGCTACTACAACGACATCGCGCTTTACCGCGAGCTGATCCGCAACGGCATTTCCGAATACATGGTTCAGCCGATCGCGATGCCGGACGTCATGATGGCCATGGCGTCGATTTTCGTCGACCCGGATGCCGAGCCGCTTGGCCGCAGCATTGCCTTCATCGGATCTAAGGGAGGCACCGGTGCCTCTACGATCGCCCACAATTGCGCATTCGGCATCTCCAATCTCTTCTCGACCGAGACGATCCTCGCCGATCTCGATCTGCCTTACGGCACGGCAAATATCGATTTCGACCAGGACCCGACGCAGGGGATCGCCGAGGCGGTCTTTGCTCCCGATCGGCTGGACGAGGTTTTTCTCGACCGATTGCTGACGAAATGTTCGGAACACCTGTCGCTGCTTGCAGCACCGTCGCTACTCGATCGCGCCTATGATTTCGATGGCCAGGCATTTCAGCCGGTTCTTGAAGTCCTGCAGCGCAGCGCGCCGGTGACGGTGCTCGATGTTCCGCACGCCTGGTCGGAATGGACGCGCTCGGTCCTGGCTGCCGCGGATGAGGTCGTTATCTGCGCCGTTCCCGATCTTGCGAACCTGCGCAACGCAAAGAACATGCTCGATGCCCTGCGCAAGCTGCGCCCGAACGATAAGATGCCGCATCTGATCCTCAATCAGGTCGGCATGCCGAAGCGGCCGGAAATCGCTCTGTCCGATTTCTGCGAACCGCTCGAGATCGAGCCGATCGCGATCATTCCTTTCGATATCGGTCTGTTCGGCAATGCCGCCAATAGCGGTCGCATGATCTCGGAGATGGATCCGAAATCGCCAACCGCCGAAACCTTCTCGCAGCTGGCACACATCGTCACCGGCCGTGTGGCCATCAAGAAGGCGAAACGCGGCGGGCTGATGGGGCTGCTGAAGCGCGCCAAGTAAGAGACGAAAACGAGTAGATTGGATTTTGTGGTATGTTCGGAAAACGCGGAAATGAAGGCTTCGGAAAGGGCGGCGCCGTAAGCGCACCGCCACCGCCGCCTGCCGCGGCGGCTCCTTCTTCCGCGCCCGCCGTGCTGGTCGAGCCGGCAAGAGAGCCTGGCCGGCCCCAGGTGACACCGCCGCCGATGCAGACCCCACAGCGCCGGCGGCCGGCCCGCACCGACGAATATTACGACACCAAGGCGCAGGTCTTTTCGGCGCTAATCGATACGATCGACCTGTCCCAGCTTGCCAAGCTCGACGCCGAAAGCGCTCGCGAGGAAATTCGCGACATCGTCAACGACATCATCACCATCAAGAACTTCGCGATGTCGATATCCGAGCAGGAAGAGCTGCTCGAAGACATCTGCAACGATGTTCTCGGCTACGGCCCGCTGGAACCGCTACTCGCGCGCGACGATATCGCCGACATCATGGTCAACGGCGCCGGCAAGACCTTCATCGAAGTCGGCGGCAAGACGGTCGAATCGGAAATTCGCTTCCGCGACAACGGCCAGCTTCTCTCGATCTGCCAGCGCATCGTCAGCCAGGTCGGCCGACGCGTCGATGAATCGAGCCCGATCTGCGACGCCCGCCTTCCGGATGGCTCGCGTGTCAACGTCATCGCCCCGCCGCTCGCCATCGACGGACCGGCGCTCACGATCCGTAAATTCAAGAAGGACAAGCTGACGCTCGATCAGCTCGTCCGCTTCGGCGCGATCACGCCTGAAGGCGCAACGCTCTTGCAGATCATTGGCCGGGTGCGCTGCAACGTCGTGATCTCCGGCGGTACCGGTTCCGGCAAGACGACGCTTCTGAACTGCCTGACGAACTATATCGACAGAGACGAGCGGGTCATCACCTGCGAGGATACGGCGGAACTGCAGCTGCAGCAGCCGCATGTGGTTAGGCTGGAAACCCGCCCGCCGAACATCGAAGGCGAAGGCGAGATCACCATGCGTGATCTCGTCAAGAACTGCCTTCGCATGCGTCCGGAACGCATCATCGTCGGCGAAGTGCGCGGACCGGAGGTTTTCGATCTTCTGCAGGCGATGAATACCGGTCATGACGGCTCGATGGGAACGATCCACTCGAACTCGCCGCGCGAATGCCTGAGCCGTATCGAATCCATGATCGCCATGGGCGGCTACAGTCTCCCGGCAAAGACCGTTCGCGAAATCATCGCCGGCTCGATCGACGTCATCATTCAGGCAGCGCGTCTTCGCGACGGCTCACGGCGCATCACGGCGATCACCGAGGTGATCGGCATGGAAGGCGACGTGATCATTACCCAGGATCTGATGCGCTACGAGATCGAAGGCGAGGACGCTGGCGGCCGACTGATCGGCCGTCATATGTCGACCGGTATCGGCAAGCCGAATTTCTGGGATCGCGCGCGCTACTACAACGAGGAAAAGCGCCTGGCCGCCGCCTTGGATGAGATGGAAGCAAAGTCGAAGGAAGTATGATGTTCGGTCTCGATCCGATAGTGCTCGCCATCATCGTGCTGGTTGCGGTCGCTGCGGGCGCGGTTTGCTATGGCCTGCTCTTCAGCCGTATGGAGACCGAGAAGAAAGCTGCCAATCGCGTCAGCCGCGTCGCTTCAACCGAGACCGACCGGGTGAAGGTCAAGGCCGCACGGGACCGTGTCCAGGAAATGTCGAAACGCCGCAAGTCGGTGCAGGACAATCTCAAGGACCTCGAAAAGCGCCAGCAGGAAAACACAAAACGGAAACTGTCCCTGAAGTCGCGGCTGACCCAGGCGGGCTTTGCGATCACGCCCGCCAAATTCTACATGTTCAGCGCCGCCTTCGGCCTGTTCCTGATGCTCATCGCGCTGCTTGCCGGCGCGCCGATGCTGGTCGTACTTGCACTTCCGGTCGTTGCCGGCCTCGGCCTGCCGCGGTGGATCCTGGGCTTCCTGATAAAGCGCCGCCAGAACAAATTCCTCGACGAATTTCCGAACGCGCTCGACGTCATCGTGCGTTCGATCAAGTCCGGCCTGCCGCTGAACGACGCGATCCGCCTCATCGCAAACGAGGGCCGCGATCCGGTGAAAACCGAATTTCGCCGTGTCGTGGAATCGCAGCAGGTCGGCCTCAGCGTTCCCGACGCCTGTGCGCGCATGACCAATTACATGCCGCTGCAGGAAGTAAGCTTCTTTGCGATCGTCATCGCCATTCAGTCGCAGGCCGGCGGCAATCTTTCCGAAGCGATCGGCAATCTCTCGAAGGTTCTCCGCGACCGCAAGAAGATGAAGGCCAAGGTGAAGGCGCTGTCGATGGAGGCCAAGGCTTCCGCCGTCATCATCGGCGCTTTGCCCTTTATCGTCGCCACGCTCGTCTACCTCACGTCACCGCAATACATGATGGTTCTGTTCACCGATTCACGCGGGCACCTCATCATGGGTCTATCGGCGGTCTGGATGTCGATCGGCATCTTCGTCATGCGCAACATGGTCAATTTCGACATCTAGCCGGAGGCAAGCGTCATGTCAGCAGATCTTGCAGCGCGATTGACCGATCCGGCCATGCTGGTCGCACTTCTTGTTGCGATCGCTGTCTTTGCGACCTTCTACACGATCGCCGTTCCCTTCTTCGAGCGCGGCGACCTGAACAAGCGCATGCGCGCCGTTTCGACGGAGCGTGATCAGATTCGTGCGCGCGAGCGTGCCCGTATGAACACGGAGGCGGGAAACAAGGCATCGCTTCGCAACCAAAACAATCGCTCTGTTCGCCAGATCGTCGAGCGCTTCAATCTGCGCAAAGCGCTGGTCGACGAAAACACGATGAACAAGCTGCGCGCAGCCGGCTACCGCTCGGAAAACGCTCTGAACACCTTCCTCGTCGCCCGGTTCTTTCTGCCCTTCGTTTTCCTCGCCCTCGCCGCCTTTTGGATTTTCGGTCTCGGCAACCTCGCAGCCAAGCCGCTTCCTATCCGCCTGCTTGCTATGATCGGCACGGGCTATCTCGGTTTTTATGCGCCGAACATCTTCATCTCGAACCGCATGTCGAAGCGTCAGCATTCGATCAAGCGTGCCTGGCCGGATGCGCTCGACCTGATGCTGATTTGCGTCGAGTCCGGCATCTCGATCGAAGCAGCGATGCGCCGCGTATCGGAAGAGCTCGGCGAACAGTCGCCGCCGCTTGCCGAAGAGATGGTGCTGACGACGGCCGAGCTTTCCTTCCTGCCGGACCGCCGTCAGGCGCTCGAAAACCTCGGCACGCGCACGCAGATCGATCTCGTGCGTTCAGTCACCCAGGCCCTCATTCAGGCCGACCGTTACGGTACGCCGATTTCGCAGGCGCTGCGCGTTCTCGCACAGGAAGGCCGAGACGAGCGCATGAACGAGGCTGAAAAGAAGGCGGCTGCCCTGCCGCCGAAGCTGACCGTTCCGATGATTTTGTTCTTCCTTCCCGTTCTCGTTGCCGTCATCCTCGGCCCGGCCGGCATCCAGGTCGCCGACAGGTTCTGATGTCGCTTGCAGGCGGGGCGGAAACCAGCTAGCCGTAGTTTTCGCGTGACTGGCGAATGAGATCGAAGACCATCGGGAAGTGCTGATGTGACCGCCGCTCGCCTGGCGTCTTTCTAAATCAGGAGCGAGCCTTGATGTCTTCCGCAGCCATCCTCACCAGCATTTTTGCAGCACTGATGGTCGGAGCGGTGAGCCCCGGCCCGAGTTTCGTCGTCGTTTCCCGCATCGCCATTTCCCGCTCGCGCCTTGATGGCCTGGCAGCGGCGCTCGGGATGGGTGTCGGTGGCGTGATGTTCGGCATTCTTGCGCTCGCAGGCCTGACGGCTTTGCTGACGCAATTCGCGTGGCTTTACCTGGTGCTGAAGTTTGCAGGCGGTGCCTATCTTGTCTATATCGCGTTTCGCATCTGGCAGGGCGCGAAGGCGCCCATCGAGGTGTCCGGTGCGGTTGAGGGCAGGGCGTCGCTCGGCCGCAGTTTCTCGATGGCGCTGCTGACGCAGCTCAGCAATCCGAAGACCATCATCGTCTATGCGAGCATATTCGCAGCGTTTCTGCCGAAAACCGTACCCGCAGGTGTCATGATCGGTCTGCCGATCGGAATCTTCGCGATTGAGGCCGGATGGTATTCGATCGTGGCGCTGGCTTTCTCCGCCCGCCGTCCGCGCCAGGTCTATTTGGCCGCCAAGCACTGGATCGACCGCGCTGCCGGGCTTGTCATGGGCGGGCTGGGTTTGCGCTTGATCTTCTCCGGCGCGATGCTTCGGTAGTCGAGATCAGTTGGTGTTGCTTGCCGGCGCGCTGTCCTTCGCCGCGAGTTTCTGCCATGAATTCTGCTGGGAAAGCATGGAACGCAAATAGGCGACGTTGGCGTCTGCCTGCTGCGGCGCGAGTTCGCGGCGGGCGATCTCTTCGGCCTCCGGAAAACGTCCCTGCAGGCCGACAGCAAGGGCGAGGTTCTGTCTGACACGGCTATCGGCGCCCGGCTGGCTCGCCGCCTGCTTGAGATAGGTTTCGGCAGTCCTGAGATCGCCTGTCAGCACGTAGGACATGCCGAGATTTGAAAGCACGGAAGGCTCGTTCGGCATGATGTCCAGCGCATCGCGATAACGCGCTCGCGCATCGCTGGGCTTGCCCATCTGGTCGAGAATCGCGCCCTGGGCAGAAATGAGCTTCCAGTCAGGCCGGTCCGGGGTTTGCGCCCGGCCGATCGTGTCGAGCGCTTGCTGGAACTGTCCTGCGGCTGCCTGGGCCTTGCCGTAGGCAGCAAGGACATTGCGGTCTTTGGGATTGGAAATCGCAACCTGCTGCATGACGGCAAGCGCCTGCGCGTCGCGCCCGGCCATGCGCAGCAGGTTGGCGTAGTTGACGCCGTTTACCGGATCGCGGGGGTTTTTCTCGTAGGCCTGCCCGACCCGGTCCGTCATTGCGTGAAGCTCATTTGCATCCATGGTTTCGACCGGCTTTGTCAGCTTCGGCACCGAACCCGTCGTCATCTTGTCCTTGGTCGTCGAGCAACCAGCGAGCGCGGTGACAACCAGCGCTGTGGTGACGTACTGGAAAATACGGTTCTTGAATGGATGGATGGCCGGGAGAGGCATTGCGCTTTCCTGAATTCAGAAACTGGCGTTTGACCTCTAAGCGGAACAGGGAAAGGTTTGACGCAATCTTCACTCCAGCAATAGTCTGTTAACCCTAACGGACCGTTAAGAAAACGATTCCCGGACATCGCCGAAGGATAAATATGGCCCCCTATCAGTTCATCGAGAGACCGACGCCTTTCAACACGAAAGGCGGTTCCACATTGCCGATCTTCGCGGTCACGCCGGCGCATATCGAGACCGGCACGATCGATCCGATCGCGCTCGATTGGGCGAAGAAGGCAGGCTACAAGGCGGAAAGCGGTTCGCTGCTGCTGATCCCGACCGCCGCCGGCCATCTGGGCGGCGCGCTTTTCGGCCTCGGCGCCAATCCATCGGAGCAGCCCTATATCACCGGCAAGCTTGCCCGTTCACTGCCCGCCGGCGACTGGCATATCGAAACCGCACCGCTGACGGCAAACCGCCTGTCGCTCGGTTTCGGTCTCGGCAGCTACCGTTTCGACCGCTATCGTTCCGACAAGCAGGCAGCCGCGACGCTGATGATCCCGCGCGATGCCGATGGCGCGGATATCAAGCGTCAGCTCGCAGGCGTGTTCCTCGCTCGCGATCTCATCAACACACCGACCAATGACATGGGCCCCGAACAGCTCGAAGCTGCCTTCCGCGGCCTTGCCGAGCACTACAAGGCGGAAATGTCGGTCACCATCGGCGATGATCTGCTGAAGGAGAACTTCCCACTGGTCCACACCGTCGGCCGCGCCAGCGCCGACGCGCCACGGCTTCTGGAACTGCGCTGGGGGAAGAAGGGCCACCGCAAGGTTACGCTTGTCGGCAAGGGCGTCTGCTTCGATACCGGCGGCCTCGACATCAAGCCGGCCTCCTCCATGCTCTTGATGAAGAAGGACATGGGCGGTGCGGCGAACGTGATGGGTCTTGCGCTGATGATCATGGACGCGAAGCTGAAGGTCGATCTCCGCGTCATCATTCCCGTCGTTGAAAATTCGATTTCGGCAAACGCGTTCCGCCCGGGAGACATCTACAAGAGCCGCAAGGGCCTGACAGTCCAGATCGACAATACCGACGCGGAAGGCCGCCTGATCCTCGCCGATGCGCTGGCTTATGCCGACGAGGAATCACCGGATCTTTTGATCGACATGGCGACGCTGACGGGCGCTGCCCGCGTTGCGCTCGGCCCCGATCTTCCGCCCTTCTTCACGGATGACGAAAACCTTGCTCACGATCTGACTGAAGCAAGCCTCGAGACGGACGACCCGCTGTGGCGGCTCCCGCTCTATATGGGCTATGACAAGGATATCCGCGCCAAGATCGCCGACATCACCAACGCTCCGGCGGGCGGCATGGCGGGTGCGATCACGGCGGCGCTGTTCCTGAAACGCTTTGTCAGCAACGCGAAGAGCTGGGCGCATTTCGACATCTACGGCTGGGCGCCGACCGAGCGCGCTCATTCGCCAGGCGGCGGCGAGGCGCAGGCGATCCGCGCGCTTTACCACCATATCCGCCGCGGCTGACCGCGATCGTTAAAATTTTATTCACCTTGGGGGGCGGCAGATTCTGCCGCCTCTTGCCTGCCAGCATCCTCTCGCGGAAAGTAGAACGGTAGCGTAATGATTTTCCGGAGGAGCCTTGCCGATCGAATTGACTGCCTCGCAGGCCCTGCGGCTTTGGCACGGCGTTACGCTTAACCAGGTTCACCATGACGAACGTGATTTGACGTTGCGCCAGATGGCGATCCTGCTGCATATCTATCTGGTGCCGCCGCCCCATACCGTGCGGGGGCTTGCCGCGACGCTGAACGTGACAAAACCGGTTATCACCCGGGCGCTGGATACCATGGGCGAAATGGGCCTTGTCGATCGGGCACGCGACGAAAGCGACCGGCGGAACGTGATCATCAAGCGCACCGTTGGCGGCGCGCTCTATCTCGAGAAGCTCGGCGACCTGGTGCGTGACCAGGGGCGCCGCCTGCCGATCTAAGTGGAATGGAGATGACGATGCTCGACCGCCGCCTGCATGCCTATCGGCCGGATCTTGCCGAAGCGAGTCTTGAAGGCAAGGTCGAAGCCTTGCGCTTCGTTTTCGGTACCCCGGCGCGGATCGCGGTTGCCGTTGCACCGCTTCGCCCGCAACCGGATATGTCAGTCGGCATCGATACGGAACTGCTCCTCGGGGAGGATGTAACGGTCTTTGACCGCGCCGGCGGCTGGTGCTGGGTAAAGGCCCGTTCGGACGGTTATGTCGGCTATATGCCGGAGGAAATGCTGTCCGACGCCCAGACGGAGCCGACACATATCGTCACCGTGCAGCGCACCTTCCTCTATCCGCAACCGGAATTGCGAAAGCCCTATAAATCCGTGCTTTCCATGGGCAGCCGCGTCAGGGTCGCGGGTGAGGCAGAGGTGCGCGGAAATCAGTACGTCGTTCTGGAGGATGGCACCGCAATTTTTGCAAGGCATGTCCAGCCCGTCGCCGCCGGCAAGGATGACGATTATGTCGAGATCGCGTCGCGCTTCATGAATGCACCCTACTTGTGGGGCGGCCGTTCGGGCCTTGGCATCGATTGTTCTGCTCTCGTTCAACTGGCCATGCTGATGACCGGCAAAAGCGCACCGCGCGACACGGACATGCAGGCAGCAAGCCTCGGCGAAAGGATCGATCGCTCCGGACTTCGCCGCGGCGACCTCGTCTTCTGGAAGGGACATGTCGCAATCATGGAGGACCCCGAAACGATCATTCACGCCAATGGCTACACGATGACTGTCGCCCGCGAGAATTTCGAGGCGGCTGTCAAACGAATAGGCCAGCTCTACCAACAGCCGACCGGCTACCGCCGTCCGGTCTGATCAAAATCGCCGCGGGTCGAAGAAATCGCGCAGTCCATCGCCCAGCAGGTTGAAGCCGAGAACGGCAAGCCCGATCGTAAGCCCTGGCAGGATGGCAAGCCATGGCGCCAGCCCAAGATAGGTTTGGGAATCGGCGAGCATCCGGCCCCAGGTCGGCGCCGGCGGCGCCACGCCGAGGCCAAGGAAACTTAAACCGGCCTCGGTGAGGATCGCCAGCCCAAGCTGGATCGCGGCATGGACGATGATCTGGTTCATGATGTTCGGCAACACATGGCGCACCGAGATCGTCAAGCGGCTGTTGCCGATCGCGCGCGCCGCCAGCACATAGTCGCGGCTCCAGGCCTGAAGGGCAGCAGCAAGTGTGACCCGCGCGAAGACCGGGATCATGAAGACGGCAATCGCTGTAATCGCCGTGAACCTGCCGGATCCGAGAAAAGCGCCCAGGATCATCGCCGAGAGGATCGGCGGCAGCGCGAAGATGACGTCGCAGACGCGCATCAGCAGCGTTTCGAAAATGCCGCGGGTGGCTGCCGCCGAAATGCCGGCAACCGAACCGATCGTGCCGCCGATGGCGACCGCGGTGATGGCGATCGACAGCGAATTCCAGCATCCGGCCATCAGCATCGAAAGAACGTCGCGGCCGAATTGATCGGTCCCGAGCACGCCGAAAGCGAAGGGCGGCTGCAGTTTGTAAATGATCTGCATCTTTGCAGGGGGCAGCGGCGTCCAGACGAGTGACAGAAGTGCAACCGCAACAAGCAATCCGACGATGGATGATCCGGCGAGAAGCTTTATTTGCCGGCTAAGTATAAATGGCCGCCGTTTGATGGAACTGTTGGAAGCGATCGCCATTGTCACACATCCCTTCGCAGTCGCGGGTCGATCGCGAGATAGGACATATCGACGAGGAAATTCATGATGACGACGAGCGCGGCAAAGAACAGCACGACGTCCTGCATGGCGATGATGTCGCGTTGCGACAATGCCTGAAAGGCAAGCCGTCCAAGACCTGGAAGGTTGAAGACGTTTTCGACCAGAATCGCGCCCGCCACCAGGAACGTAAACTGCAGTCCAAGGGTCGTCAGGATCGGCACCAGCGCATTCGGCACGGCGTGCCGCCATAAGACTGCGCGGGCCGACAGTCCCTTCGCGAGCGCCGTCCGCGTGAAATCCTCGTGCAGTGTTTCGAGTACCGCTGTGCGGGTGACGCGCGTCAGCACGCCTGCTTGCGGAAGCGCTAAGGCTGTGGTGGGCATAACCAGCGCCTGCAGTGCAGGCCAGAGCCCGGCACCCCAGCCCGGAAAGCCACCTGCCGGCATGAGCCCAAGTGTCGTCGAAAACAGGATGATGAGCAGCAGTGCCACCCAGAAAGCCGGAACGGCAATGCTTACCTGTGAAAAGAGCGTCGCTATGATATCGGCGATGCCGTCCCGCCGTGCTGCCGCGAAGGTACCGAGCGGCACGGCGATGGCGACCGAAAGGAGGATCGCGAGCAGCGCCAGCGGCAACGTTACTGCCAGCCGCTCGAGGATCAGCCCCGCAACCGGCACGCCATAGGTATAAGACTGCCCGAGATCACCGGAAAGCACCCCGGCTACCCATTGGCCGTAGCGAAAGAGCAGAGGCTGGTCGAGCCCGAGTTCATGGCGAAGTGCTGCCAGCGTCTCCGGCGTCGCCGAGGTTCCGAGCATGATCGAAGCGGCATCGCCCGGCAGAAGGTCCATGACAGCAAAAATCAGGAAAGAGACGGCGGCAAGCGTCAGGATCAGTCCGGCAAAGCGGCGGCCAAGAAGCGCGATCATAGGCGCGGCTTACTTGCGGCCGACGCATTCGTCACAGGAATCCAGCCACGGCGCGTCGGCGTCGCGAATGACTCGATCGAAGGAGTCTTTTGCGCCCAAGGAATTCGGCGTTCTGGAGCCCTGTGACAAGCACAGGGATGAGGGAGAAGAGAATTGCGCGTCACCTATTCACGCCTTCTGCATATCCAGCACAAAACCCAGCCTCACTCCTTCCACGCCACATTCGTCAGAACATTCGAAGGAATCGGCTCGTTTTCCCACAAGCCCTTCAGATTCTTGTCCCACACGCCGAGCTTGGGCATGACGAATAGATATAGCGCCGGCACATCCTCGGCGAGGATTTTCTGCGCCTCTTCGTTGATCTTGACCTGCAAGGCGGGGTCGGTCGTCTCCTGCACCTTCTTCACCAGATCGTTGAAGACCGGGTTCTTGTAGTTGAAGTAGTAGGGATCGCGGGAATAGATGTCGATATCCATCGGCTCGGCATGCGCCACGATGGTCATTTCGTAGGCGCGGTCCTTCATCACATCCTGAACCCATTTTGCCGGAAATTCGGTCGGTTCAATGTTCATGGTCACGCCGATCTCGGCAAACATTGCCTGCATGACCTGGGCGCTGCGTGGCGCATAGGCCATCTGCGGCGATTTGATCGTGAAGGTGAAGCCATTCGGATAACCGGCTTCCGCAAGGAGTGCCTTCGCCTTTTCGGGATTGTAGGGCAACACACCGGTCATGTCCTGATAACCCGGATCGTTCGGCGTATAATGGCTACCGATCGCCGTGCCGAGGCCCGACCAGGCGCCGTCGATCACCGTCTGGCGGTCGATCGCCATCATCAGGGCCTGGCGCACTCGCTTGTCGTCGAAAGGCTTCCTGGAATTGTTCATGCCCGCAACGACCTTGAGCTCGGTATTGCCGATCTTCGTCACGAGCCGCGGATCACCTTCGAACGAGCTCATCAGCTCGGGTGCCGCGAATTCCGGAATGGCGTCCACGTCGCCTGCCTTCAGTGCGGCAGCCTGTGCTTGCGGGTCGGATATGAAGCGAAAGGTCACCTTGTCGAGCTTCACAGATACTTGGCTGTTCCAATAGGCTTCGTTTTTCGCGAGCTCGACCTTGTCGCCCTTCGCCCAGTTGACGAATTTGAACGGACCGGTTCCGACCGGGTGCGTCTTGTCGCTCGCAGTGGAGTTCGGACCAACCATGACCGATGCCGGCCAACCAAGCCAGTAAAGCAGGCTTCCCGTCGGCTGCGAGAGGTGCAGCACCAGCGTTTCGGGATCGGGCGTATCGATGGAGGCAATCGAGGCGAAGAAGCGCTTCTGCGGATTGACCGAATCTTTGCCGCGGGCACGCTCCAACGCGAACTTGGCCGTAGCGGAATCGAAGGTTTCGCCGTCGTGGAACTTGACGCCGGTCTGCAGCTTGAACGTATAGGTCAGCCCGTCCGGCGAAAGTTCCCAGCTCTTGGCAAGCTGCGGTCGGACCTTGCCGCTCTCATCGATAGACACCAGCCCTTCAAAGATATTCTGCCAGGTCACCTGACCGATCGCGACCGGCGCGGCGATTGTCGGGTCGAGCCCCGTCGGCTCGACGCTCATGCCGAGATTGAGCACCGCCTTGCCCGCTTGAGCCGGCATGACGACGCTTGCCATCATCACGACGGAAAGGGCAGCGCTGAGGGAGAGGCGTTGGGCATGGCGTGTGAAAGGTGCCGGCAAAAGCCTGGTGATCATAATCCTGCGGATCCCGAAAAAGCGGTGTGAAATTGATGCGAACATTTTGTGTTCACAGTGTATCGAAAAAAGCTACACACTAAAAGCAGAGAAAATGCAAGCTGTCTCCTTGCGCGACCGGCCTCAGCGGCTCTTCAGTTTCGTCCGCATGAAATTCTCGATGAACCCGATGAGCTTGGCGGCCGCGAAGGAGAGCTGCCGGTCCGGTGCGATCGAGAGCGCGACATGGGTGCGGATGGAGGTTTCGCTGGAAAGAGGGATTGCAGCAAGCTGACCCGCCTCGATCTCGCGGCGAACAGCAAGTGCCGGCAGGAGCGTCACTGCGCTGTCGCTGAGCACGAGTTCCTTAAGCATTTCCAGCGAACTTGCCGTGAAAACCGGGTCGATCGTCAGCCCCTGCCGCTCGATAAGTGCATCGAAGCTCTGGCGGAAACCAAATGACTTCTCGGGCAGGGCGAGCGTATCGCGCGCAAGTTCGCGAAGGGTGATTTCCTTGCGGCCTGCCGCTGCATGACGCGCCGAAACGATCACGTCGTAAGCGATTTCAAAGCGCGTCACCACTTTTGCCTCCGACATCGGTGGCGCAAAAAGCGTCAGCGCCATGTCGGCCTGTGCTGCGTTCACCGCTTCGATGGCCTGCCGCGCGCTGGTGATCATCACTTCGAAGCGGATATTGGGGTAACTGCGGCTGAATTCCGAAAGCGCGGGTGCGAGCAGGCTGGTGACGATCGCTCCATTGGCGTAGATGGTTACCCTACCGCGCGCGATCCCCTTGAGATCTTCGATCAGCTGTTGCACGTGCTCGAGTTCGCGAAGTGTCCGCCCGGCGCGCGCGGCAAGCAGCTCACCTGCGGCCGTCAGCGTCACGCCGCGCGCGCTGCGTTCGACGAGCGCAGCGCCGAAATGCTCTTCGAGATTTTCGATCTGGCGGCTGACGGCAGTCGGCGCAACGCCCAGGTTCTCGGCAGCCTGGCGCATGGACTTGGTCCTAACCAGCTCGTCGAAATACATCAGGGCCCGGATCTGCATTTTCTCTCTCCGCCGCTTGGCCTTGTTACTCTGTCCGGGCAATCAACGCCCGTCCGGGTAGAGCTCCCGCCAGGCCGGCTGCGCACCCTCGTAAGGCAGCGTTGTCGCTTCGTAAACACCGCGCGCGATGGCGCGGGCCATGACCATCCCCGCAAGATGGCAAAGCTCCATCAGTTCGCCCATGTCGGCCATCGCTCGTGCACCGGTCGAGGCAGCAAAGACCGTATCGCCGTCGAGCGGCAGATGCGCCGGAAGCAATGCCCTTGCCAGCCCGTCATGTGCGCCCAGCGAAAGCCGGTGAGCCTCGGCTTTCGACAGTGCCGCATCGGTCACCACCGCACCGATCGTGGTTGCAGGCGCCATCACGCCCTTCAGCCGCAAGCGATGATCTATCACCGCCGGCATTCCGAGCCCGCCGAATTCGTTGTCTCGTTCGAAGGGTGCCGCCCAGAAATGCGGCCCGTCGCCGATCGTTGCCGAACCGAGCGCATTGACTGCGACGATTGCCGCCACCCGATGCCCAGCGCTGCTGACCGTGCTTGCCGAGCCGAGCCCGCCCTTGAATGTCGCTGTCGTCGCACCCGTTCCAGCCCCGACCGTTCCAAGCGGAAATTCGCCTTTCGTCGCCGCCTTGAAGGCCGCATAGCCCATCTCCCGGTAAGGCGAATGCAGGCCCCAATCCTTGTCGCCACCGTTTAGGAGATCGAAGAGGATCGCCTCGGGTACGATTGGCACGCGCGAAGTGCCCACCTGGAATCCGCGGCCGGCTCCCCTCAGGCCGGCCTGGACGCCGCCCGCCGCATCCAGCCCAAAGGCCGAGCCGCCGGAAAGAACGAAGGCATCAACCTTCTCGACCGTCATCGACGGATCGAGCAAGGCGGTGTCCCGGCCTGCGGGCGCGCCGCCGAGAACGGCGGCCGAAGCCGTCGCCGGTTCGTCGAAGATAATCGCGGTGACGCCGGAACCGAGCTTCAGGTCCGTTGCGTGGCCGATCGAAACGCCTTCGATATCGGTAATGAGATTGAGCAAGTGCGCCGTCCTTGTTGACGTCGGATAGGATCGCAACCAGCACGAAAAAACAAGACCGGCCCCTTTTGGGACCGGTCATAAATCTTGGAAAGCGATGAAGTGCGGAAACCTAAGCCTGTTTTCAGGCATGGATTGGCTTTGGATGGCGCCGGGTCATCAGGTCGTGGATCGCGAGCTTCACCTCGTCCGGCGAACTGAAACGCTGCTCGTCAAGGTCGTGCACGTGAAACTTCACGGCGATGAATTTCAGCCGGTCTTCATCTGGAATGACGATCCCCACGGGGACGCCTGCATATTCGATAACTTGCTTTTTCATGCGTAGAACTCCTGCCGCGCGGATTGCGAGGCGATGACGAATTGACTTGTCTGATACCGTTGAAAGGGGACGAAGGTCACATTCGACAGTTCGGGCGGGAGAGGGCGCCCGGACGGTCATTGCCGAGCACAATTCGCCCAAGAAGGGTGGCGAGAATACCGATATCAATCATGTCTCGTTCCTTGTGTTGGCGTTGCACTCTTGAGGTCTCGAAAGGCTCAAGACCCGGCGACGACTATCTTTTATAATCTACCTTGCTTGTAGAGAATAGCGGACAGTCTGTCAGAAACATATTCCGAAACGTGTCAAAATCTCGACGATCCGAAAAAAATAATTCCACCACAGTCATACTTGCTGAAAGAACGTTATCAGACCTTTGTGCAAATTCCGTGACGGGCGGAAGCCTCGTTTCGATCACCGGGACAGACATAGGAAGTCGGCTTGATTCCGGCAATGGGGCTTTTGATTAAAAAACCGAAAGCCTCGAAATGACCGCATTGGTTAATGGCGGCGGGGAGGTCACCAGCCCTCGGATAGGACCTTTTCCAGCATGTCCGCGAAGAAGTCGGCGCTCTCGGTGGTCAAGCAAAGCGGCGGTTTGATCTTCAACACATTCAGGTGATCGCCGGTTGGCTGCATGATCACGCCGAGTTCGAGAAGACGGTTGCAGATGGCCGCCGTCTCTTGCGTCGCCGGCTCCAGCGTCGTTCTGTCGCGTACGAATTCAAGGCCGAGATAGAGTCCCATGCCGTGGACGGCGCCCGCAATCGGGTGCTTGTCGATCAGCGCGGCCAGTCGGCTTTTAAGATGATCCCCGACGTCGCGTGCATTGTCCTGGAGCTTTTCGTCCACCATGACGTCGAGCACCGTCATGCCGGCAACGCAACTGACCGGGCTGCCGCCAGACGAGGAAAAGAAATAGCCTTCCTTCTCCAGCGACCCGGCGATTGCCTGCGTCGTGATCACCGCGCCGAGCGGGTGGCCGTTGCCCATGCCCTTGGCGATGGTGATGATATCCGGCACCACGCCCTGCTGTTCGAAGCCCCAGAAGTGATGGCCAAGCCTGCCATAGCCGACCTGCACCTCATCGGCTATGCAGACTCCTCCGCGGGCACGCACTTGAGCATAGACTTCTGATAAATATCCGTCCGGCAGGGCAATGCCGCCGGCATTCCCATAGACCGATTCGGCAATGAAGCCCGCAAGCCCTTGCCCGCCGGCATCGATCGACTGCAGCACGGGCGCCATCGCGGTGAGATAGTCTCCGGCCGAATCCGGCCCACGAAATTCGCCGCGATAGGTGTTGGGTGAAGTGATGGCATGCACCCAATCCGGCCGGGTCGCCAGGGCCTGAGGGTTGTCGGCAATTGAGGTGGAAACGGCGTCGCTTGCCACCGACCAGCCATGATAGGCTTCCAGCAGGCAAAGCATGTTGCGCGCACCCGTATGCGCCCCGGCGAGCCGGATCGCCAGGTCATTTGCCTCCGATCCGCTGTTGACGAGGAAGACGCGGTCCAGTCCGTCGGGCGCCAGAGCTGCCAATCGCTCGCAGAACTCACCGAGCGCCGCATAGTGAAAGCGCGAATTGGTGTTGAGCTTCAGCCATTGTTCGCCGATCGCTTCTGCCAGGCGCGGATGCCCGTGGCCGAGAATCGTGACATTGTTGACCATGTCGAGATAGGCGCGCCCCTCGACATCGAACATGTGTTCCTTCCAGCCGCGCTCGATCTGCGGCGGCACCTCGTAGTAATTCTTCTGCGGTTTTGCGAGATGCGCCTGGCGCCTGGAGAAAAGTTCTTCCGTCTCCGGCTCGGGCGCACTGGCGCCTGGTCCAAGCAGGCCTGCAGGCGAGGGGCAAAGCACGGACCAGGCGGCTGCCTCCTGCGGCGCGGCAAAGAGGGGCGGTTCGAGCGCCGGAACCGTGCAGAACTGGATACGCAAGCCGCCGAGCGAAGAGGCTTCGCCCGAGACCGTCCCGATGATCTGCCCCTGTTCCACCTCGGCGCCATCCTCAACAGACAGGTCCAGGCCATCAAGATGCAGATTGATACCGTCGCCGATCAGGACGAGATGGTGGTTCTTGCAATCGATGCGTCCGGTAAATGGTGCAGCGACGCTGTTGCCTCCGGGGAGGCAGATGTCGGTATGCAGCGCGTAGGTCGATGGCTGCCTGGCGCTTCGAAGAACGGCGCGCGAAAGCCGGTATTCGCCGTAGCGGGTCGCGGCGATGCCCGCCTCATTCGCCGCGCGTGCCAAAAGCCGCCAGTCCATTTCCGCATTCAGCCAGTTTCCGGCCGCAAAATGCGGGCTCTGAACGCCGAGGTCGAGATAGGCGATGTTTGCAAGATCGATCTCCGGCAGAAGCGCGTGCCAGCCGGACATATCGACCGGCGTCATGTCGGCGCCGACCGCGTCAAAAATTGCCGCCTCCATCAATTCGAAGGGAACGGACATGGCCGTGTCGAAGATTTGCCGTTCAAGTTCCAGATTGTCGCGGACGTAGTCGTTTTCCGGGTCGATCGAAATCTGCTGTTCGCTGCTCGCGACGAGAATGACGGCGCGCGCGACAATCAGCGGCCAGAGCGCCTTCAGTTCCTCGTCCGTCAGCGGATAGATCTCGTGATAGGCCTTGACCGCCGGCAGGATGTAGAAGGGATCGCCATCAGCCTGATGCAGCAGCGAGGCGCAGGTAACGGCAAGGTCGCCGACGAGCCAGCCGCGAATGACATCGCCGAAATCGATGACGCCATCGGGCATCGGCCGCCCTTGCGCATCAATCCGGCAGACGACGTTGTCGCCTGTTACATCATGATGCACGGGCTGGACGCGAAGCGATGGCGCGAGCGGCTGGATGCGGCGTACGGCAAGCACCATGCTCTTGGCGATCCGGTCGCGCGCAGCGCTGTCGGTGATGGCCGAAAGCAGCTGAACGGCAACAGGCCCCGCCCGGCGCAGGTCCCATTGCAAGCTGCGGTCGAGGCCCGAATGATTGAAGTCGGCGAGCGCCTGTGCCAGCCGGGCGCAGAGTGCGCCAAGGGCCGCGACGGAAGCCTTCGGCAGGTATTTGCGATGCGTCAGTCCTTCGCCTTCGAGATATCCGAGCAGACGCACCTTGAAGGTCTGTTCGCGAACTGTGACGGCGATGATATCCTGGCCGTCCGTCGAGCTCATGACCCTCGGGACACGCGGCGTACCCTCCTTGCTGGTCAGATACCGGATTGCCGCATTCTGCGCCTCGAGCTCCAGCGTATCGTAAGCCATGTGGCAGATCTTCAGCACATAGCTGCCATCACCAGTATTGATCCGGTAATTGCGGTCCTGCTGGCTGCCGAGTTCGGTGATCGTGCCGTGGAGGCCATAGCGGGATTGCAGGATGCTTTCCGCTTCGGCCGGCGTTACGTCCGGGCGCGGCAATTCCATACGATCGGCACGCGCATCATCGGTCATGGCATCCCCCAGCATGATTCGATTTTCCACATTAAGCAGATAATCGAATGCATGTCATGGGCAAGCGCTTACTACTACCCTTTCGAGTTGTTTCAACCCATACGTTCGGAGGCGTAGCTTCCTGGGCTTGCCGGGAAGACGATGGTGCGGTTGCCGTTCAGGAAGACGCGGCGATGGATATGGGCATGGATGGCGCGCGCCAGCACCTGGCTTTCGACGTCGCGGCCGATCGAGACATAGTCCTCGGCACTCTGGGCATGGGTGATGCGCGCCGTATCCTGCTCGATGATCGGACCTTCGTCGAGATCGGCGGTCACGTAGTGCGCCGTGGCGCCGATTAGCTTTACGCCGCGCTCGTAGGCCTGCTTGTAGGGGTTGGCGCCCTTGAAGGACGGCAGGAAGGAATGGTGGATGTTGATGATCCGGCCGGACATCTTGCGGCACATTGCATCGGAAAGCACCTGCATATAGCGGGCGAGCACGATCAGTTCCGTGCCGGTCTGGTCGACGAGCTCAAGCAGCTGGGCTTCGGCCTGCGGCTTGTTCTCCTTGGTGACCCTGATGTGATGGAAGGGAATGTCGTGGTTGACCACGACCTTCTGATAGTCGAAGTGGTTGGAGACGACGCCGACGATATCGATCGGCAGGGCGCCGATTTTCCAGCGATAGAGCAGGTCGTTCAAACAGTGGCCGAAGCGGGAGACCATCAAGAGCACCTTCATGCGGCTGTCCCCATCGTGGATTTCAGCCTCCATGCCAAATTTCTCGGCGATCGGCTTGAAGCCTTCCTTCAGCGCCGGCAGTGCAGCGCCTTCCTCGGAAATGAAGCTGACGCGGGTGAAGAACTTGCCGGTGTCGAGGTCGTCGAACTGCGAGCTGTCGACGATGTTGCAGCCCTGATCGGCGAGATAATTCGCAATCGCCGCTACGATGCCGCGCGTCGATTGGCACGATACGGTCAGTACATAATGCGTCATGGCCCTCTTCCCTCTCACGGCAATAGCCGACAGGTCTGCTTAGATCAAAGCAGCTACGCCGCATAGGCGAAGCTCTCGTTCGTGCAACAATTTGCAAGAGAAGCTGTCAAGGACTTGCAGGCTCTTGCATCCGTTCGTTACGCTCCAACTTACGGAAGTCATAGCGAGAGTCCGTTCCGCCTGCGCCGTCGCGTATCCCCGCCGCGCAGCCGTTCAGGCAGAAACCGACATGCCTACTTTACCGGCAGCGCGTTTCCCGCGCACGCCCTCGTTGACCTTCAGGAAGCCGACGAGCAGCCAGACGAGGCCGGCCGTCTTCATGGAGAAGATCGCCGTGGAGCCGATCATCAGGTTAAGGAACATGAAGAGCGATAGCGAATGCGCAAGACGCTTCTGGTTCGGCGTCTCGCCTGCCGGGAAAAAGGAGACGAACAGCCAGAAGAGGATGAGGCCGAAGATCGTCGCGCCATAGGTTATGTAGACGTAGCCGCTATCGACGAAAGTCGTGGCTTTCTCGAGTTCAAGGCCGAGCGCCGCCGGGATATCCATTGCGATGATGTTCCGGATTGTGCCGCTGATGCGGCCGACGAAGTCGTCTTCATGGGCATCGGGACGGAATGCATAAATGACGAAGCCCATGACGATAATCATCGGCATCATCAAGAGATCGCAGATCTTCGGAATCCACGGAAAGATAAAATAGCCGCCGAGGCAGGCCATGCTGAAAATCAGCATCGTACGCGTGTCGTTGGTAATGAGGATCAGCATGACGGTGAAGACGAAGAGCAGCCGGTCGAACAATCTCAGGCGATTGGAAAAACTGACGAGATAGATGACCAGCACGCCGCAGAAATTGGCAAGTGACACCTGCTCCAGGAAGATCGATGAGGACCGGTGATCGATAATCCCGAAGGAAAAGCGGGATGGGAACCCGAGCGCGCCGCGAAAGAGCCCGATGTCACTATATGTGGCGCGGGGCACGCCGCGGGTGTTTTCGAAATATTCAGCCGGATGGAACAGGGCCACATAGGCTTGCACCGAGACGATCTCGCAGATCAGCACCGCCAGCACCACAACGCTGCATATCTTGAAAATCAGCTTCAGCGTTCGTTCGTTCGTCCATCGCCCCATGATGACGAAAGCGAAGATGATCAGCACGTTGCGCAGGTGGTCGATATAGCCTGCGCGGTTGAGCGCGATCACATAGACGGTGAGGAAGATCGTCGCCAGCAAATAGCCAAGCGGAGCGAGGTCTTCTTCGTAAAGGCCCCTCTTTAAAAGGAAGCCAAAACTATAGATCAGCAGCAGGATCTCGCTGAGGGCGACGTGCGACGACGCAAGCGGCGTGATGTTGTGGTTGATGAAGGCGAGAAGGCAATTATAGGTGACCGACAGCACGCCGACGGCCAGGATGCCGTAGTCGATCGGTTCCTTCGTTGTTGCATCTCGCTGTTCCATCGCCGCTACCTGCCCATTGTCCGGCACGCGTCTTCGGCAGGAGAAGGCGCCTTGGCGGCGGCTTCCAGCACCGCGATCTGCTTTCGCTCATGGCCGTCGTGGGGCTGCACGTTCAAGGGCTCGCTCGCCGGCCACCAGTCACCGGCCACCCAATAGGTCCAGCCAAGCCAGACGTCGCCGTTCTCCTGCATCGTATCCAGAACCGTCTTCAAGCCGGCGACGCATTCCGGTGCTTGCGAAACGCCGAATTCGCCTAGCAGCACCCTGGTGCCGTGCTCGCGTGCCCAATCGGACATGCGGATGATGGCATTCCTGGCGTTCTGATTGCCGGAGCATTCGTCATGCGTACCGGAAGAATCGCTGTCGAAATACTGGTGAACCTCGTAGGCAAAGTTCTTGCGCGGATCCTTGACGCCGAGCATCACAGTGCCATTTGGCCCGCCTGGGCCATCGGACTGCCAGGAATGGGCGCCCGTCCACTTCGTGCCCGGCACGAGGACGAGATTGTTGGCGCCGACCGCCCGGATGCCGCGGAACGCCGCATTGGCGGCGCTCAGCCATTTGTCGCTGGCAATGTCGTGGGGTTCGTTCATGAGCCCGAAAATCACGTCGTCCTGATTGGCGAATTCGGAAGCAAGCCGAGTCCAGAAATCTGCGAATGCCAGGGTCGTCGCCGGCGGTGTCCCGACCTGCGTTTTCTTGTACTGGGCATAATTGTGCGGATCGAGAATGGCAGTCATCTCATGTTTGCGCAAAAGGGCCACCGTATCCTTGATGCGCTGGAGCTCGGCGTCGTTCAGTGCCTGCCCGAGTTCGGGCTGCAGCCGCTCCCACAAGAACGGCAAGCGAACGATATTCATCCCCTTCTCTTTGAAGTAGCCGATCGTCTCTTCGGAGGGGTAGGCATAATCCTTGAAAATCTCTCCACCCGGATTGCCGAATTCCGCACCGGAAAGATTGATGCCACGAAAGCAGGGACCCGCGGCTTCGGCAAGGCCGGCGTGCCACGGCAGCATTGCTGCCGTGGCGATCGTCAGCATGCGGTGCCAGGGCGATAACGCGGCTTTCATCGATCTCGCTTTCAGGAGTTCTGCCATGTTCCGGCAATATCGGGTAGGGTATCTTAACGCTCCGTTAGCTAAGGATTTCTAAAGTCGGTCTACCTCCGCCAAAGATCTGCGTCGGCGGGTCACGAGTGTGTTTATGAGCCAATTTGACAGGAACAGAGTTAGTCGGCTGCCTAGCTGGCGAAGCTACGAGCCTGCGCCAACCGCGCCGGAAAGCTCTCCCGCGCGCGCGCCTGTCCTGAGGCCTGGTGATTTCGCAAAACCCTTTCCCGAGCCGGAGGCGCCGCCGTCGCCCACCCCTCCCGAAAAGGATTTACGCCAGACACAGCCTTTGCCGTCGCAGTCGGAGCGTGCCGTTGTCCGCGCAGCGCCGGTTTCCGTCGATCCTGACGCGCCGCTTGTTGATATGCGATCGGTCATCTTTGCGATCTGGAACAGAAGGCTGATTGTCCTCGGACTGGCCGCGCTCGGCGCTTTGGCGGGCGGAGCACTGCTGCCGTTGCTGCCGCAGAAATTCACCGCAAGCACCAGCCTTTATTTCGATCCGCGCCAGATCGGCCTTGCTGATCCGGCGACACAATCATCGACGATCTCGCCGGAGATGATTTCGTCGATGATCGACAGCCAGGTGCAGATCCTGATGTCCGGCAATGTGCTGCGCCGGGTTGCCGATACCATGAAGCTTGCGCAGGATCCGGAATTCAACGGCGGCCGGAGTGACGACGCGGCTGTAGTCAGTGCCCTGCAGAAGTCGCTTACGATCACCCGCCAGAGCAGCACCTATGTCGTATCGTTGACGGCCGTGACGAACAATCCGGAGAAATCCGCCAAGCTTGCAAACCAGGTCGTGACCTCGTTCATGCAGGAGGAAAGCAGTGCCTCGACAGGTCTATACGAAAATACCACGGCGACGCTCGATGTTCGTTTGACCGATCTGCGCCAGAAAGTGCAGGAGGCCGAGCAGGCCGTCGAAACCTTCCGCGCCGACAACGATATGGCAGCGACGGAGGGCAATCTGATTTCCGACCAGCGCCTTGCCTCGCTGAATACGTTGCTGCTGACTGCGCAGGAAAAGACAATTCAGGCCAAGGCCCGCGCGGATGCGGCCGCGAACATGAGCTTCGAGGATGTCGTCGCCAATATCCGAACGGACGGCAATTCTGTGAACTCGTCGCTCGCGAGCCTTCGACAGCAATATGCCACTCAGGCCGCAGCCGTCGGCAGCCTCGAGAGCCAGATGGGCGCTCGTCATCCGCGACTGCAGGCCGCGCGCTCGTCACTGCAGAGCATTTCGGGCGAGATCAAGGGCGAATTGCAGCGCATGGTGACTTCGGCGCGCGCCGATTATGAGCAGGCGACAAAGGCCGAGGAGGCGATTGCCAAGGAACTGAACATTCAAAAGGCGCTGCAGGCGACCACATCCGACAAGCAGGTCGAACTCAACGAACTGCAGCGCAAGGCGACGGCCGCCAGGGAAATTTACGAGACCGTCCTGAAGCGCTCCAGCCAGACGACCGAGGAGCAGAACCTTCCGCAGAGCAACATCCGCGTCATTTCAGAAGCCGAACCGCCAACGAAACCGGACGGTCCCGGCAAGAAGATTCTTTTGATCGCCGGCGTTATCGGCGGGTTCTTCACCGGCTTTGCCGCCGGCGCGGCATTTGCGATCCTCGCAAGCCTCTTTGGGCATCCGGTCATTCGGGGCTATTTCCGCCGGGAGGCCCAGCGGTAAAGGGCTTCGAAATCAATTTGTCGTGCCCGGTCTACCGCTTGATGGCTGCTTGGCTGCTTCCTAAATTTGAAGACGAATGTCGCTGGAGCCCGTCCTGCAATGAAAGGTCACCGATATGCGATCCCTGCCGATGTTGCTCGCTGCCCTTTCTGCTGTCAGCGGCCTGATCGCCGAGCCGGCTCTTGCGACGGATTGGAGCCGGGCGGGCAAAGCAGCCGCTCAGCCGCTCTATCCCTATCCCGATCTCCCCGGCGTCAAGTCTCAGCCCGACAAGAAGGATGAGGAACAATATGTCTGCCGCACCGAAACGCGCGGCATCAGGCGCAGTGGGGACTGGATCTTCCGCTCCGGCGGCATGCCGACCACCGTCTATGTATGCGACCGCGACGGTTACGTGAGCCAAGGAACGCAAGTGCCTGCAAGAGGCCACTATCAGCCCGTGCGCTGACGCTTCATGCCGTGCGGGAAAAATTCCGCGCGATGAAGTCGTCGATGGAGGCGCGGCCAGGCGTGCCGGCGCACGTGGTCCCCGGTCCGGCTGCGCAGCCGTTCGGGCCATTCATGGAAACGCCGTAGCACTTTCCTTGCTGTCCGCGCCCGAAGCGGCAGGAGCGGCAACAGTGGCAAGCGCCGCAGCGAGCGAGCCCTGTGCGAGCCAGCGTAACGATGGCGTTTTTCATTGTTCATCTCCACAAGAATGACGGGCCGTGATTGGCTTGCATTGCGGGCTACGGAGGGAGCCGACGGAATGTTACAGCGCTTCTCGCGATTTTCTGGCCGGCCCGGCTTGCCGTCTTCGCGATTGCAGGGGAAAACGCCTGAGAACAAAGGCTCGCCCGCTACCGTGAAATAATTTCGAACGCGCGGTAACAAAGTTGTGTGCCCTCTCGTAGAGGATGATGCGGGTGAAATACTCAGCGCGGGAAGAGGAATGGGCAGGCTGGATGCGTAGCGCCATGGGTGGCGATGCGCAGGCCTATCACCGCTTTCTTTGCGCTGTGACCCCTCATCTGCGCGCCATGGCCCGCAGGCGCTGCGATCAGTTTGGCGCGCCGGCAGGCGAGGCGGAGGATGTCGTGCAGGAGGTGCTGCTTGCTGTTCACCTGAAGCGCGGAACCTGGGATCCGGCTCGCCCGATCGGCCCTTGGCTGTCGACGATCGTGCGCAATAAGCTGATAGACATCCTGCGCCGGCGCGGCCGTCACATCGATGTGCCGATCGACGACGTGATGACAACGCTCGAAGCGGAAGAACAGGCGGGCAATTTGGATCGGCTCGACGCCGAACATATGTTTAATCGCCTGAAGGATCCGCAGCGTGACATCGTGCGCTCGATTTCGATCGAGGGAGCAGCTGTTCGCGAAACGGCCGAAAGGCTGAAAATGAGCGAAGGTGCGGTGCGCGTCGCGCTGCACCGGGCGTTGAAGTCGCTGGCCGCCTTGTACCGGAGTGAGACGAGTGAAGACCGATGACCTGATCAGCCTCCTGGCACAAGACGCACCCATCCGCGCACGGCTCGGCCCGTTGCTCCTGGGTGCGCTGCTGATCGGCGTCGCAGTCTCTGCAACGTTGCTTCTGTCGGCAGTCGGTATCCGTCACGACATGGCAAGCGCGATCGAAACGGCACGCGTGCTCTTCAAGATGGTCCTGACCCTGACGCTCGCCGTCGCCGCTTGCGGGCTTGTCTTACGCATAGGCCGTCCAGGCGTGCCGCTGGGGCTTTCAAGCCTGGCGCTGTTCGTGCCGCTGATCCTTCTCGCAGCGGGCACCGCGGCCGAATTGTCGGCCATTCCGCAGGATGCATGGGAAATGGCGATGCTCGGCCGCAACGCACGCTTCTGCCTGTTCTTCATACCGGTCCTGTCGCTCGCGCCGCTTGCGGGTTTCCTCTGGGCGCTGAAAAACGGCGCTGCGGAACGCCCAAGCCTTGCCGGAGCCGCAGCAGGCCTTGCCGCCGGCGGTATAGCGGCAGCGCTTTACGCCTTGCACTGCACGGACGACAGCCCGCTGTTTCTTGCAGTCTGGTACACCACGGCAATCGCGGCAGTGACAGCCATCGGCGCGCTGATTGGATCGCGATATCTGAAGTGGTAAGACAGCGAGGTCACGAGACCACGGCCGTTGGCATCGGCTCTTCTGCTATCTTTGTAAGGGAATGGTGCCCAGAAGAGGACTCGAACCTCCACACCCTTTCGGGTACCAGCACCTGAAGCTGGCGCGTCTACCAATTCCGCCATCTGGGCGACGGAGAGCCATGTAAGGGGGTGGCTCTTGGCTGTCAACTGGCTTTTTGAAGTTTTCCTGACAGGCTGGAAAAAAGAGCGAATATGCCTCCTGAAGACGCCGGAACGGGGCGATCACGCCGAACTGAACGGCTTTCGATCCTGTGATGGATGCCATGCGGCGGCGGGTGTTCTATATCTGCAGCAGCAGAAAGGAATCAGTGATGTCTGCTCTTCGAACGATCATCTTCGGCTCCGTCATCGGCTTCGTGCCGCTTGCGGCCAGTGCCGCGCCTCCGCTTGCGCCGCTGCAACAGCGCAATCCGGCAATCATCAATGTCCAATCGACCTACTGCGATTATCGCGGTTGCTTCGGCTTCGGGCCGCAGCAGTGGCACCGCCCTGCCTATATCCAGCCGAACTATCGTCCGCCGGAAGCGAGAGGGCCGACCTATTACCAGCCGCGCGCCCAGCCCAGGCGACAGCTTTCCTATGATCCGCCGCCAATCCGCCGGATACGTCCGCCAGCAAAGGGAATGCATGTCGAATGGTGCCGAAATCAGTACCGGACCTACAATCCGAGGACCGATCGTTTTGTGACCTACGAGGGCATCTACAAGACCTGCAATTCGCCCTTCGACTGAGGGTCAGCTCTCCAGCGAAACGCGGTCGGCATGGCCGAGATCGCGGCCGGGTTCGATGATGTCCCGCACCCGCTGCTTGAGTTCCTTCGGCCCCGGGAAACCGCCGTCGCGTTTGCGCTCCCAGATGAGGTCGTCGTTGACGCGAATCTCGAAATTGCCGCCCGTACCAGGAATGAGCGCCACTTCGGCGAGGCTGTCCGAAAAGGTGTGCAGCAATTCCTGCGCCATCCAGCCGGCGCGCAGCAGCCAGTTGCATTGGGTGCAGTAGAGGATCGTCACACGGGCTTTTTCAGTCATCGGCGGATTCCTTTCAATGCTTCGATTTAAGGCCTTCGTGGCCGCTTCGCAACGTCCGGCTTGCGCGGGGAGGCCATCGCATGTTCATGTCACGAAGTTAGCTGTGGTGCTGCGCGGCACGGTCCGCTTAATAGGCGTTGAGCACCGGGAGAGGCAGATGAGTGAGCGGGAAAAGATGGCGGCTTGCGAGTGGTATTGCTGCCTTGATGACGAGCTCGAGGGGCTGCGCCGGCTGGCGCGCAAGGCCGTTCACCAGCACAACACGATGCCGCCGGACGAACGCGGCAATATGGCGCCGGCGCTGGCGGTGCTGCTTGCGAAGGCGCCTGCCGACGCTGTCATCGAGGCGCCGTTTCATTGCTCCTATGGTGTGAACATAGCCCTCGGCAGTCGCGTCTACCTCAATGCCGGCTGTACCATCCTCGATTCGGGAACGGTGGTAATCGGCGAGCGGTCCATGCTGGGGCCGGGCGTGCATATATATTGTGCGGAACATCACAAGGATGCGGCTCTTCGCAAAGCCGGGATCGAGATGGCGCGGCCGGTTTCGATCGGGGAGGATGTCTGGATCGGCGGCGGCGCTACCATTCTGGGCGGCGTGTCGATCGGGGACGGGGCAATCGTCGGCGCAGGCGCGGTTGTGACGAAAGATGTGCCGAGCGGTGCGACGGTCGTCGGCAATCCGGCGCGAATCCATAAGTGATTGCGATGCATATCGGCCGTGGCCTTGATTGACGTCGGATGACGCTAGATTAGGGGCGAACACGGAGGATAGGCCGATGAGCAATAAGAACCTGCCATGGGAAGGTGGCTGCCGTTGTGGCCGAGTCAGGCTCAAGATCAGCGCAAAGCCGCTGCTCACCATGGCGTGCCATTGCACCGGCTGCCAGAAAATGTCGTCCAGCGCCTATTCGTTGAGCGCCGCGATTCCGGCGGAAAGCTTCGAAGTGACCCGGGGCGAACCCGTGATCGGCGGCCTGCATGGCGTAACAAGGCACTATTTCTGTCCGCATTGCATGAGTTGGATGTTTACGCGGCCCGAGGGCATGGACTGGTTCGTCAACCTGCGTGCCACCATGCTGGATGATACAACTTGGTTCACACCGTTCATCGAGACTTGGACGAGGGAGAAGCTGTCATTCGCCGAAACCGGCGCGGTATATAGCTATGAAACGCTGCCGGAAATGAATGCCTATGAGGGGCTGGTGAAAGAGTATGTGGCGCGGGGATGAGCCTTCGAAGACCGGCCATCAAATTTGCCGTGCTTCACAAACGGTGGCCCGTGCCTTTCAACGTAAGCGTCTGCTTCGGCTATCGCCTCCGCATTCTCCAGTCGCCGCAGGCGTTCGCGCTCGGCTTGCGGGCGATGCAGTCTTCGGCGGCGCGGGAGATGTTGACATTGAGTTGGCGTGCGGAGGAGACGATCTGAGCATCGAGAGACAGATTCAAGTCTTTTCAGACAGGCCGGCGCATGGCGATAGTCCTCCGAAGTTATGCGCAGAAAATTGCGCATAACTTCGGAAGGGAAAAGGATTTACTCGTCGCCCATCTTCAGCGCCGCGATGAACGCCTCCTGTGGGATTTCTACCTTGCCGAACTGGCGCATGCGCTTCTTGCCGGCCTTCTGCTTGTCGAGCAGCTTGCGCTTGCGGGTGGCGTCGCCGCCGTAGCACTTGGCGGTCACGTCTTTGCGCAGCGCTGAGATGGTTTCGCGGGCAATCACGTTGCCGCCGATCGCGGCCTGGATCGGGATCTTGAACATGTGCTTCGGGATCAGCTCCTTGAGCTTCTCGCACATGTCGCGGCCGCGCTTTTCAGCCGCCGTCCGGTGCACCATCATCGACAGCGCGTCGACCGGTTCGCCGTTGACGAGGATCGACATCTTCACGAGGTTTCCTTCGCGGTGGTCGGTCAACGCATAGTCGAAGGAGGCGTAGCCCTTCGAAATCGACTTCAGCCGGTCGTAGAAATCGAAGACAACTTCATTGAGCGGCAGATCGTAAGTCAGCATTGCGCGCGTGCCGACATAGGTAAGTTCGATCTGGATGCCACGCCGGTCCTGGCAGAGCTTCAGGATGCCGCCGAGATAATCGTCCGGCGTCAGGATCGTGGCTCTGATCCAGGGTTCGTGGATTTCGGCGATTTTCACGACATCGGGCATGTCGGCCGGATTGTGCAGCTCGCGCTCCGTACCGTCGGTCATGTACATCTTGTAGACGACGGAAGGCGCGGTTGCGATGAGGTCGAGGTCGAATTCGCGTTCCAGGCGTTCCTGGATGATTTCGAGATGAAGCAATCCGAGGAAGCCGCAGCGGAAGCCGAAGCCGAGGGCTGCGGAAGATTCCATCTCGAAGGAGAAGGAGGCGTCGTTGAGGCGCAGCTTGCCCATCGCGGCGCGCAGATCTTCGAAATCGGCAGCATCGACCGGGAAGAGGCCGCAGAAGACGACGGGCTGGGCCGGCTTGAAGCCCGGCAGCGCTTCCGCAGTCGGCCGCTTGTCCTCGGTGATCGTATCGCCGACGCGGGTGTCGGCCACTTCCTTGATGCTGCCGGTGATAAAACCGATCTCGCCAGGACCGAGAGAATCCACATTGACCATCTTCGGCGTCAGCACGCCGACGCGCTCCACCTGATACTTGGCATCGGTGCCCATCATGCGAATTGTCTGGCCCTTTGTCAGTACGCCATCAATGACGCGCACCAGAACCATGACGCCGAGATAGGCGTCGTACCAGCTATCGACGAGCAGTGCCTTCAGCGGCGCCTTTTCGCCGCCCGGGCTCTTCGGTGCCGGCAGCTTGTGGACGATCGCTTCCAGCACAGCCGGAATGCCGAGACCGGTCTTGGCAGATATCAGTACCGCGTCGGAAGCGTCGATGCCGATCACTTCCTCGATCTGCTCCTTGATGCGCTCAGGTTCTGCCGCCGGTAGGTCGATCTTGTTAAGGACGGTGACGAGCTCGTGGTTGTTGTCGATCGCCTGGTAGACATTGGCAAGCGTCTGCGCCTCCACGCCCTGGGACGCGTCAACGACTAGCAGCGAGCCTTCGCAGGCCGAGAGCGAGCGTGAGACTTCGTAGGCGAAGTCGACGTGTCCGGGGGTGTCGATCAGGTTCAGGATGTAGGTCTCGCCGTCATCCGCCTTGTAGTGCAGGCGCACGGTTTGCGCTTTGATGGTGATGCCGCGCTCGCGCTCGATGTCCATGTTGTCCAGCACCTGCTCGGACATTTCGCGCTCGGCGAGGCCGCCGGTCGTCTGGATCAGGCGGTCGGCAAGCGTCGATTTGCCGTGGTCGATATGGGCCACGATCGAGAAATTGCGGATGTGGGACAGCGGAGTCGTCGGATTGGTGCTCATGCGCGCCATATAGCAGTGCCGCCCCCCGCCGCAAAGCGGAAAAGCAGGACTCCGTTTAGGATAAAATGCGCGTCACAGGCGGTGATTAAAAACCACTTGATTCCATTATCAGACCATGCATTTCTCTTATAGTAGAATCAATGGATCGAACAGATGGAACAGGAACTCGAAACGGCGATCGGCATTCGCATCCGCAAGCTCAGGATCGAAAAGGGCCTGACGCTGGATGACCTTGCCAATGCCTCCGGCGTCAGCCGCGCGATGATCTCGCGCATCGAGCGGGCGGAGGCGAGCCCGACGGCCTCGCTGCTTGCAAGGGTCTGTGCCGCGCTCGGGCTTTCGCTTTCAGCCTTCTTTGCCGATGAAAGGCAGGCCTCGCCACTTGCAAGACGCCACGAGCAGCAGGTCTGGCGCGATCCGGAAACCGGTTATCTGCGCCGCTCCGTCTCGCCACCCGCAACGTCGTCCGAGGTCGATATCGTCGACGTCGAGTTCCCTGCGGGCGCCTGCGTCAGGTTTCCGCCGCATACGGCAAGCCACGGCATGACCCAGCACGTCTGGGTGTTCGAAGGCGAAATGGAGATGACCACTGGCGAAACGGTGCATCACCTTTTGCCCGGCGATTGCCTCTTCATGCCGGTCGGGGAGGGGCATGTCTTCCGCAATCCCACCAGCAAACCCGCCCGCTATTGCGTCGTGCTCAACCGTAGCACCCGCTGATTTGATTTCAGGAGAGACCGTGACCGTCATTCGTATTCTTGATGCACAACAGGCCAATGCGGCTATTCCGGAACTTTGCGAGATACTCGTCGACTGCGTGGAGGGCGGCGCCTCAGTCGGCTTCATGCAGCCTTATACGGCGGCCGACGCCGAGCCCTATTGGAGGAGCGTCGCAGAAACGGTCGAGGCGGGCGTCAACCTGCTCGCCGTGGCTGAGATCGACGGAAAGATCGTCGGGACGGTGCAGGTCGGATTTGCCTCGATGCCGAACCAGCCGCACCGTGGCGATTTGAAGAAGCTGCTCGTGCATCGTTCTGCACGTGGCAAGGGTATGGCACGGCTGCTGATGGAGGCGATCGAACACGAAGCCGCAAAACATGGCAAGCGCCTGCTGGTGCTCGACACAGCAACCGGCAGCGAAGCGGAGGCAATCTATCCGCGACTCGGCTGGGCGCGCGCCGGCGTCATCCCGGATTATGCGATGTGGCCGGAAGGCGGCTATTGCGCAACGACGCTGTTCTACAAGCGCATCGTTCCCTGAACCATTGACAAGGCGTGCATCCGCCGCGCCTTATCCAACAAAACAAATCAGGGAGAAGCCGGTGCGCGTCATTTATTCCGAAGACCACAAGCTGCGCGATGCGAAGACAGAGCTGCATGGCGGTCTGCTGGTGACGCCGTTCGAAGGACCGTTTCGCGCAGAGTGGATCCTAAAGGCAGTCAAAGAGGTGGGCTTTTCGGATGTTGTTGCGCCGGAACGGCATGGACTGGAAACCGCTCTGAAATTGCATGACGCCGGCTATCTCGATTTCCTGTCGAAGGCCTGGACTTTGTGGCAGGCGAGCGGGGCCGCGGGCGAGGCGATCCCGACCTCGCTGCCGGTGCGCCGCGCAACGCAGCGCGTGCCGAACGATATCGACGGAATGCTCGGCTATTACGCCAATGCCACGGAAACCTCGATCACCAGCGGCACCTACGAGGCGGCCGTCGCCTCGATGCAATGCGCGATCACCGGCGCCGATTGGCTAAATGCCGGAAACCGGTTCGCCTTCTCGCTTTGCCGGCCTCCCGGCCATCATGCGGGCATCGATCTCTTCGGCGGCTATTGCTTCATCAACAACGCCGCCGTCGCGGCACAACGCCTGCTGGATATCGGCGCAAAGAAGGTTGCGATCCTCGATGTCGATTTCCATCACGGCAACGGCACGCAGGACATCACCTACCGCCGCGGCGACATCTTCTTTGCGTCGCTGCACGGCGAACCCGCCAATGCCTTTCCCTATTTCTGGGGCTATGCCGATGAAACCGGTGAGGGCGACGGCGAAAACTGCAATGCGAACTACCCGCTGCCGCGCGGCACGGCCTGGGCTGCATGGTCGGCAGCGGTTGCGGATTCGCTTGCGCGCATCAAGGCTTTTGGCGCCGAAGCCATCGTCGTCTCGCTCGGCGTCGATACCTTCGAACGCGATCCGATCTCCTTCTTCAAGCTGACTTCCGATGATTTCACACGCATGGGCGCGTTGATCGCCAAGGCGGGCCTTCCAGTCCTGACCTGCATGGAGGGCGGCTATGGCGTGACGGAAATCGGCCTCAACGTCGCCAATATGCTGAAAGGGCTGGAGGCGTAGAAGCCTTCGATGAACGACCAAAATCAGCAATCCGATGTTCCGACGCCGCGCATGCTCTCCTGGGCACGCAACTCGACGATCTATCGCCTCGAGCGCCGGATGATGACGGAAAAACAGCTCTTCGATGCGATCACGCGAAAGGCGAAGCAGAAGTTCGAAGACATCAGTCCGGCGCAGCTGAAGGCGCTTGCCGACTCGGCCGTCAAATTCGCCTATGACCAGGAGGCTCTGGACGACGTCGCCTATGCTGCGGTGAGCACCCGCTCGGCGGTACGCGGCGGCAAGTCGAAACGGATCATCGCGCAGAAACTCTCCTCGAAAGGGGTGGCAAGCGATATCGTCGATACCGCGCTCGAGAATGCAGACGATCTGTTCGCCGCCGTCGTCTTCGCCCGCAAGCGCGCCTTTGGTCCGTTCCGGCGTGGCGATCTTGATGAGAAGCGAAAGGTGAAGGAGCTTTCAGCTTTCGCCCGGAATGGATTCAGCTTTGAGATCGGCAAGAAAGTTTTTGGCATGAGCCCCGGCGAGGCTGAAGAGGTGCTCGAAACCAGGCTGGCGCTTTAGCGTCTCGGTTCATAAAGCACCGCTTATGTTCGGATCAGAAGTTTGCATTTGCCGCTCTGCGATTGTGTTCGTATCAGGGGTGCAAATCAGGAGCGGGAAATGGATCAGGAGACGGGCGAACCAGCGGCAAACGGCAGTGCCGTTGCGTTAACGGCAGCAGCGCCCGCATTTTCCGGCGGGGTTGCGGCCGGTGCACTTATGTGCCTGCTGTCGATGTCGTCCATTCAGTTTGGTGCGGCATTCTCTTCCGGCGCGATCGCAGCCTATGGATCGGCCGGTGCCTCCTGGCTGCGGCTTGCCTTCGCGGCAGTCATCCTTGCAATCGCCGTTCGTCCGCCATTGCTGCGCTACAGCCGCGAGCAATGGATCGGCGCACTGGTTCTCGGCACGACGACAGCGCTAATGACCATGTCCTTCTTCGCGGCGATCGAGCGAATTCCTTTGGGGCTTGCGGTCGCGATCGATTTTCTTGGTCCGCTTTCCGTCGCGACGTTCGGTTATGGCCTGACGCGGCGCCTGATCTGGCCGGTGATCGCCGCAGCCGGTGTTCTCTTCCTCGCCTATGATGGCGAGCAATGGGTCGGCAATCTGCCCGGCGTACTCTTTGCCTTCGGCGCCGGCGCGGGCTGGGCATGCTATATCATGCTGACGAAAAAGGTCGGAGCGGCGTTCAAGGGGCTCGAGGGCCTCTCCATGTCGCTGATCGTGGCAGCGGTGGTGGCGACGCCCTTCGGCTTTGCCGGGGCCGCGCCGAACCTCGATGGCTACGGTCTCGTCGAGATGGCAGGTCTGGCGATCCTCGTTCCGCTCCTGCCCTATACCCTGGAAATGATTGCGTTACGGCGGATGTCGACGGCCGCGTTCGGCATCCTCATGAGCTTGGAACCAGCAATCGGTGCGCTCGCAGGCTTCCTCATCCTTGCGCAGCCCATGACGCTGTTGCAGATGCTCGGGACCGCGCTGGTCGTTGCGGCGAGTGCAAGTGCGACCTTTTCGACGGAAAAAGCTTAGCCGGGCTTGCGCGCCGGATCGTCGAGTGCGGGGTTGTAGAATAGCGATAGCGTCAAACTCTTCGCGATGCGTTCCGCTGTCGCCATGAACCAGGCCTTTACCGCGGCATTCGGGGCGATATCGTCGAGCGTTGCGGCAAAGAGCTCCAGCCATTGCGGAAAGAGAGCCGGCGTCATGTTTGCAACACCGACATGTGCTTGCACCGGCTTCCCGCCGTAGGCGCCGCTGCGGAATGCGACGGACGACCAGAAGCTCTTCATCTTCGCCATGTGCTCCGGCCAGCGGCCGGAAAGCCGGGCGTCAAAAACCGGGCCGAGTTCGGGATGCGCAAGGACGCGGCCGTAGAAAGTCTCGACCAGCCTGTCGATGAAGGCATTGTCGATGCCCATCGCATTCATTTCCGTTTCCGCTCGCTGGCGGATTGCGGCGGCATGCGCCGCCCGGCCTTGCAATTCACTATTCATCTCAGACCCATGGTCGATTTGTTGCGGCACGCCTCATATAGGCACCTGCCGCTTCCAACTGAAGTCCACAATCCGTCTTGCGGCAATCTGTCGGGATCAACCGCCCGATGCTTGACGCCTTGCGGTGCGCTGTTTAGATTTAGAATAGTTCTAAAATGGAGCTATTGTTATGCTGCCGCGGTTTTTCAGGTCGTCCAAACGTTCATTCAAATCATTGTCGGAACAGGAAATTCTGGCGCTAGCGATTGCCTCCGAAGAGGACGACGCCCGCATCTATCGTGCCTATGCCGACCAGCTGAAGGCCGCTTATCCCGCCTCGGCGCAGGTCCTCGAGGACATGGCGGAAGTCGAAAATACGCACCGCAAGTCGCTGATCGAGATACATCGGCAGCGTTTCGGCGAACGCATTCCGTTAATTCGCCGCGAGCATGTGCAGGGCTTTTATGAGCGCAAGCCGGATTGGCTGCGCATGAACCTGTCGTTGGAAGCAGTGCGGCAGGAAGCCGAGACGATGGAGGAGCAGGCTTATCGCTTCTACGTCGAGGCGGCAAAGCAGACTTCGGATGCCTCGACGCGCCAGCTTCTCGGCGATCTCGCGCTCGCCGAACAGGGTCACGAAGACATTGCCAGGATGCTCGGCGACAAACATACGCCGGAGGGCGTAAAAGACGCCGAGGACGATACGGCGCGGCGGCAATTCGTGCTCACCTATGTGCAGCCCGGCCTTGCAGGCTTGATGGATGGTTCGGTCTCGACGCTGGCGCCGATCTTTGCCGCCGCCTTTGCGACGCAGGATACGTGGCAGACCTTCCTCGTCGGCCTCTCGGCCTCGGTAGGCGCGGGTATATCGATGGGCTTCACCGAAGCTGCGCATGACGACGGCAAGATTTCCGGGCGCGGTTCGCCAATCAAGCGTGGTCTCGCCTGCGGCATCATGACAACGCTCGGCGGTCTCGGCCACGCACTGCCCTATCTCATTCCGCAATTCTGGACCGCGACGATCACTGCTGTCGTCATCGTCTTTTTCGAGCTCTGGGCGATCGCGTTCATCCAGAACAGATATATGGAAACGCCATTTCTGCGCGCCGCCTTCCAGGTCGTGGTCGGCGGAGGCCTTGTGCTAGCTGCCGGCATCCTGATCGGCAATGGGTGAGGCGCCGGTCCGGCGCGCAGCCGAAGCAATCGACCCCAGTGACACGATTGCAGCGCCGAACGTCTTGAACTCAAGCGAAGGGCGGGAGACCATGCGGCAAACAAAGTCTCATAAAGCGGCCGACGGTCGCAGGCCTTAGTGCTGAAGGTTGAATTTCTTACTTCAGAGCGCCGACCAGGACGTCGCGGCCGTTTTCGATCGTTACCCAGCGGCCGGCATTGTAGCTCGACTGGCGCTTGACGAAGGAATAAGCCGTGTCGAACCAGGGCTTCACGCTCGAAGCGAGGTTGTCGAGAATGAAGTCGCCTTCTGCTGTGCGAAGCGTCAGCACGGCATGGCCTTCGCCATCCGGTTTACGCACCACCGTCATCAGAAGGTTTGCCGGCTCAAAGCCGCGCTGGATCAGGATGCGGCGCTTCAGGAGTGCAAAATCTTCACAGTCGCCCGCCGTTGTCGGATAAGCCCAGATTTCGTCCTTGCCGTAGATTTCCTTGTCCGTCATCGGGGTGATGGTGCTGTTGACGGTGGAATTGACCGAGCGGACAAGAGCCCACTTCTCGCCATTCATTTCCGCCGGCCCTGCGTTGCGGTCCGCACCGCATTCGATCCGGTGCAACTGGCAGAAATCATAATGGCCGATTGGCTGCGAGGTGGCGCCGCCGGTAACCATCGAGAGGTTTCTTGTGGGGGCCGGTAATGCGGCCGAAGACATCGCAAACATGGCCATCATGACCATCAAGTAACCCTTGATCCGCACGCCCGTTTCCCTGCATCGCCCTTGTATTTGTTAACAAAGAGTTAACGGAGAGGGCGTTGAGGAGTCAATCATTACTTCTCGAAGGGCTGCCCTAACAACCCGACATGGTTAAAATGCCACACAACCGGCGGTTTACAGCCGGGCCCGGTCTCGAACTCTGGTGGAGGCGGCAGGCGCCTGCTTCGACTAACGAATGAGGCCTTTAGCGGCAGATAGTATCCGCTCGATATCCTGCGGTCGTGAAAGCCGATGGTCGCCATCGCGAATGAAGGTCAACACGACATTGTCGGCGGGTAGGTGTTCAACCAGCTTCATGGCGTGACTGTAGGGAACGTCCGGATCTTTCATGCCCTGCAGGACATGCACCGGGCAGCCTGTGTTGATGATGCCGGTCAGAACCCGGTTTTGGCGGCCGTCTTCCAGAAGTGCACGGGTGTAAATGTTGGGCTCCGGGCTATAGTCGGACTTTTCTTCGAAAAAGCCGCGTTCGGCAAGCGAGGCGCGATCCTTTTTCCTCAGATGCGGCTCGATGAGGTCCGATGTGAAGTCGGGTGCCGGCGCGATCAGCACCATACCGTCGAGCTTTGGCGTCCCCTCCAACTTTGCAAGTTCCTGCGCCAGCCGCAACGCAATCCATCCGCCCATGGAGGAACCGACGATGATGACGCGTTCGGGTCTTGCATGGAGGAGGACGGCGAGCGCTTCTTCCAGCCAGCGGGAAATCGTTCCATCCTTAAACTCTCCACTGGAAAGTCCATGCCCCGAATAGTCGAGGCGGATGCAGGCAAGTCCGAGTTCGCCGGCCAGCCGATCGAGCTCTATCGCCTTTGTGCCGCTCATGTCCGACCGATAGCCGGAGAGCCAGACGAAGGTCGGGCCGCGATCGTTCGAGGCGGCTTGACGAATGATGAAAGCGATCTTTCGCTCCGCGTCGCCTTCGCCCACCGTCAGGAACTGCGGCTCGGATATGGCTGTTGCTTCGGACATAAGCACAAACTCCCATTGTTCGTGCCTATAAAACAGATTCTCGATAGGCTGACAGCAGGTGATTTTTCCGCTAAAGCGTGTTATTGACGACATCGCAGCGATAGCGAGACTTCGTTGCGCCCCAATGGAGCGCGAAGCTGCGATCTGAAACAACTCGAGGAGAGTACGACCATTCGCAGACCTTTTAAAACCGACGCGCCCGTGAAGGAAGGGCCGCGTTCGAACCGGGAAATCCGTATTCCTAAGGTTCAGTTGATTGATGCTGAAGGACAGAATTTGGGCGTGGTGCCCACCGATCAGGCCTTGAGAATGGCTGAAGAAGCCGGCCTCGACCTTGTGGAAATTTCTCCCAACGCCGAACCGCCTGTGTGCAAGATTCTCGATCTGGGCAAGCTGAAGTACGCCAACCAGAAGAAGGCCTCCGAGGCGCGCAAGAAGCAGAAGATTGTCGAAGTCAAAGAAATCAAGATGCGTCCGAACATCGACACCCATGATTATGAGGTGAAGATGAAGGCTATGGGCCGCTTCTTTGAGGAAGGCGACAAGGTGAAGGTGACGCTGAAGTTCCGTGGCCGCGAAATGGCCCACCAGGAACTCGGCATGAAGCTTCTGCAGCAGGTCAAGGCCGACACACTGGAATTTGCAAAGGTCGAAGCCGAACCGAAGCTTGAAGGCCGCCAGATGATGATGGTGCTCGCGCCGAAGTGAGCGGCCCTCATCAATGCATCAAAGCCGTCTGTAAGGGCGGCTTTTGTGTTTTTCAGCGCGCCTGAAGAATCCTCGTCTGCCCCGTTGCACTTTCGCGGCGCTGCGGGTATAAGCGCGCGTCCGAACTGACCGGCAGGGCATGCCGTGGCAGTTTCGAATGCTTGCGGGACGGTCTCGTCGCCATGCCGCAGATCAACAACAAACGCTCCCGCACCTTGTTGCGACGGCCGGAAGACCGGACATCGCAGGAGGGCTTTTTTGAAGAAGCGCGCAGGGAGGATAGAAACGGAGTAGCAAAATGCCCAAGATGAAGACGAAGTCCTCGGCCAAGAAGCGGTTCAAAATTACCGCGACCGGCAAGGTCAAGGCCGCTGCTGCTGGCAAGCGCCATGGCATGATCAAGCGTACCAACAAGTTCATTCGCGACGCACGTGGCACGATGGTTCTCGCAGAACCCGATGGCCGCAAGGTTGTGAAGAACTACCTGCCGAACGGTCTCTAAGACTATTCCGCGAACGCTTTAGATTAAGGAGATCATGAAATGGCACGTGTAAAAAGAGGCGTTACAGCCCATGCCAAGCACAAGAAAGTTCTGAAGGCAGCAAAGGGCTTCTACGGCCGCCGCAAGAACACCATCCGTACCGCCAAGGCTGCCGTCGATCGCGCCAAGCAGTACGCCTACCGCGACCGCAAGGTTAACAAGCGCAATTTCCGCGCGCTTTGGATCCAGCGCATCAACGCTGCCGTCCGCGAATTCGGCCTTACTTACGGCCGCTTCATCGACGGCCTGAACAAGGCTGGCATCGAGGTCGACCGCAAGGTCCTCTCCGACATGGCGATCCATGAGCCGGAAGCATTCGGCACGCTCGTCGCAGCCTCCAAGAAGGCCCTCGAGTACCTCAAGGATGCCGGTACGAAGAACGAGTTTGAAAGCGCGGTTCGTTAACCAGCGCTTCCCAAGCTTGACGCTTTTTGAATTTTGGGAAACCCGCGCTGGTTTGGGCTGGCGCGGGTTTTTCTTTCTCTCTATTGCTTGCCCGGCCGGTTCTAACCAGCCTCCGATTGCCCGCCTGATCCCGGACGGAAAGAATTGACGATGTCAGATATCGACCAGCTCAAATCATCGCTGCTTGCGGAAATTGTTGCCGCCAACGACGAACCGGCACTCGAAGCCGTGCGCCTTTCGGCCCTCGGGAAAAAGGGCTCCGTTTCCGAGCTCCTGAAGACGCTCGGCACGATGTCGCCTGAAGAGCGCCAGACCAAGGGCGTTGCAATCAACGTCCTCAAGAATGAGGTCGCAGATGCGCTTGCCGCTCGCAAGGCGACGCTCAAGGAAGCGGCGGTCAATGCCCGCCTGAAGGCCGAGACGGTCGACATCAGCCTGCCGGTCCGCTCCTCGCCCGCCGAGCGCGGCCGCATTCACCCGATCAGCCAGATCGTCGACGAAATCACCGCGATCTTCGGCGACATGGGCTTCTCGATCGCCGAAGGTCCGGATGTCGAGACCGACTATTACAATTTCACGGCGCTGAATTTCCCCGAAGGCCACCCAGCCCGCGAAATGCACGATACCTTCTTCTTCCAACCGGATGAGAACGGCGAGCGAAAAGTGCTGCGTACGCACACCTCGCCCGTACAGGTGCGCACCATGGAAGCGCAGAAGCCGCCGATCCGCATCATCATCCCTGGCAAGACCTATCGTCAGGATTCGGACGCGACCCATTCGCCGATGTTCCATCAGGTCGAGGGACTGGTGATCGACACCAAGGCGAATGTCGCCAATATGCGCTGGGTGCTCGAAGAGTTCTGCAAGGCCTTCTTCGAGGTCGACAGCGTGACGATGCGTTTCCGCCCGTCCTTCTTCCCGTTCACTGAGCCGTCCTTTGAAGTCGATATCCAATGCGACCGCTCAGGCCCGATCGTCAAATTCGGCGAGGGAACGGATTGGATGGAAATCCTCGGCTGTGGCATGGTCCATCCTAACGTGCTGCGCTATGGCGGTCTCGACCCGGACGAATATCAGGGCTTTGCCTGGGGCATGGGCCTCGACCGCATCGCTATGTTGAAATACGGCATGCCCGACCTGCGCGACTTCTTCAACGCCGATGTCCGCTGGATGACCCACTATGGCTTCCGCCCGCTCGACATGCCGACGCTGTTCGGCGGCTTGAGCGTGTAAGGGAGGATTGAGATCATGAAATTCACGCTCTCCTGGCTGAAGGATCATCTGGAAACGGATGCCACCCTCGATGAAATCTGCACGCGCCTGACGATGATCGGGCTGGAGGTCGAAGGTGTCGATGACAAGGCGGCCTTCAGGCCTTTCATCATCGCCAAGGTTCTCTCCGCTGAGAAACATCCACAGGCCGACCGCCTGAAGGTTCTCTCGGTCGATACCGGCAAGGGTGCGCCGATCCAGGTCGTCTGCGGGGCGCCGAATGCGCGGGCGGGCCTCGTCGGCGCATTTGCCGCATCGGGCACCTATGTTCCCGGCATCGATGTGACGCTTTCCGTCGGCAATATCCGCGGCGTCGAAAGCCATGGCATGATGTGCTCCGAAAAGGAACTCATGATTTCTGACAATCATGAGGGCATTATCGATTTGCCCGAAGACGCGCCAATTGGGACCAGCTATGCGGCTTATGCCCATCTCGACGATCCTGTCATCGAGATCAACCTCACCCCGAACCGTCCGGACTGCACGAGCATTTACGGCATCGCCCGCGATCTGGCCGCTTCGGGTCTCGGCACGCTGAAGACGCGGCCTGCGCCGTCCTTCGCCGTCGAAGGCGAGACACCTGTCAAGGTGAAGCTCGATCTTGACGACGAAAAGCTCTGCCCGGGTTTTGCGCTCCGCCTCGTGCGCGGCGTCAGGAACGGTCCGAGCCCGCGCTGGATGCAGCAGCGGCTGCTGGCGATCGGTCTGCGTCCAATTAATGCGCTGGTCGATATCACCAACTACATGACCTTTGATCAGGGCCGGCCGATGCACGTCTTTGACGCTGCCAAGGTAAGCGGCAATCTGACCGTCCGCCGTGCGAGGGAAGGCGAGACGGTGCTGGCGCTCGACCAGCGTGAATACAAGCTTGGCCCTAACAATGTCGTGATCGCCGATGCGGACGGCATCGAGTCGATCGGCGGCATCATGGGCGGCGAGCATTCCGGCTGCGACGAAAACACGACCGACGTGCTGATCGAATGCGCGCTCTGGGACCCGATGAACATCGCCAAGTCCGGCCGCGGTCTGGGCATCATCACCGATGCCCGCTATCGCTTCGAGCGCGGCGTCGATCCGGAATATATGGTTCCCGGTCTGGAGCGCACGACGGAACTCGTTCTTGAACTTTGCGGCGGCACGCCGGCGAAGGCGGATGTCGTCGGCTACAAGGGCTATCAGCCGAAGACCGTCGATTTTCCCTACTGGGAAGTCAGGCGCCTGACCGGCCTTGAAGTCTCGACTGAGGAGAGCAAGGATATCCTGACCCGCCTCGGCTTCGGGGTGTCGGGCTCGGGCGAAAGCGTCTCGGTCGCCGTTCCTTCCTGGCGTCCGGACGTCGGCGGTAAGGCCGACCTCGTTGAGGAAGTCATGCGCATCCACGGCGTCGACAACATCAAGCCGGCGCCGTTGGAAAGCCATGCAGCCGTGAACGGCAAGATTCTGACGACACTGCAGATCCGCACGCGTATGGCCAAGCGGGCGCTCGCCTCGCGCGGCATGCTGGAGGCCGTCACCTGGTCCTTCATTTCGGAAGAGCAGGCGAAGCTCTTCGGCGGCGGCTCGCTGGCACTCAAGCTTGCGAACCCGATCGCAGCCGAAATGTCCGACATGCGCCCGTCGCTCCTGCCGGGTTTGTTGATGGCTGCGCAGCGAAACGCCGACAAGGGCTACGGCGATGTGGCGATCTTCGAAGTTTCCGGAACCTACGAGAATGACAGGCCGGACGGCCAGCGCCGTGTTGCCGGTGGCATTCGCCGCGGCACGGCGTCGCTCACCGGCGCCGGCCGCATGTGGTCGAACAATTTGAAGGGCGGCGGCAAGCCGGTCGATGTCTTCGACGCCAAGGCCGATGCGCTGGCGGTGATCGAGGCCTGCGGCCTGCCGATGGGCAACATCCAGATAGAGCAGGGCGGACCGGAATGGTATCACCCCGGCCGTTCCGGCACCATCAAGATGGGTCCGAAGGTCGTCCTCGGCTATTTCGGCGAATTCCATCCTTCGACGCTCGAAGCGCTCGATGTGTCAGGCGCGCTCTGCGGCTTCGAGGTCTATATCGACGCTATGCCCGAGCCGAAGAAGAAGGCGACACGCACCAAGCCGGCGCTGGAGCTTTCGCCCCTCCAGGCCGTCAAGCGCGATTTCGCTTTCGTCGTCGACAAGGCGGTTGAAGCAGGCGCGATCATAAAGGCTGCGAGCGGTGCCGACCGCAAGCTGGTCACCGGCGTCAATGTCTTCGACATCTTCGAAGGCGGATCGCTTGGCGAAGGCAAGAAGTCGGTTGCGATCGAAGTGCAGATCCAGCCCGTCGAGCGGACGTTGACGGACGAGGATTTTGAGGCTTTGACGCAGAAGATCGTGGCGAGCGTGACGAAGTTCACCGGCGGTGTGCTGCGAAGCTGACGAAGCATACGATGGGCGGCACTCCGGCCGGTGGCTGCGCCGGCCTGAATCAGTGAAAGCTGCGCCGCCTAGGAATGCAGGTAGTAGAGCTTGTTGACGATGGTCCATCGACCGTCGATCTTCAGCATCGACAGATAGTCGGTAAAGCGCATCCCGGCGAATTCGTCAGTCACCTTCGCCATCGCGGCATCGCCTGCGACATCGATCATTGTTATATCCATATACGGTTGCGTTCCCGGCGGGGCGGCGCCTTCAGCGGTGATCGCAGCGATGAATTCGTCGCGCGTCAGCCATTCGACCGCATGTTCATAGTGACCGATGATTGTGCTTTGCGGATGGAAGGCCTTTCGCAATGCGGCTTCGTTGGCAAAGGTCATGCCTTCGACGTAGAGATGGACGACTGCTTCGATTGCCTGCTGTTCGGACATATCTTGCACCCTCCGTATCGGCGTCATGATAACGCTGAAGGATTTAGAGGCGGGCGGTTCTTTGGCAAGCCGTGCCAAGTCTGAAGCAGCCGGTAAGACCGGCTGCTTCAGAGGATTGTCGTCAAGCTGCGCGGGCCGCTTTCTGGTTTGCGGCGGTGACGGCGAGTTTCGTGAGCAACTTGTCAGTTGCCGCTTCTTCCTGCAGGGTCTGGTCCAACAGCACGACGGCGTCCTTGTAGCCGAGGTTCTGCGCCCAGGTCTTCAGTGTGCCGTAACGGGCGATCTCGTAGTGCTCCACGGCCTGCGCCGCAGAGATCAGGCCGGCGTCGACCGCGGCCGTCCCCTTGAATTCTTCCATGATCTCTTCGCCCTCAGCGATGATGCCCTGAATTGCTTCGCACGTCTTGCCTTGAGCACGTTTGCCGGCAATCTCGAACACCTGCTGCAGGCGTTCTACATGGACTTCGGTTTCTTCCTTGTGCTTTTCGAAACCGGTCTTCAGATCGGCGGACTGAGCAGCGCGGGCCATCTTCGGCAGGGCGCGCAGAATCTGCCGCTCGGCGAAGTAGATATCCTTCAGAGTGTCGTAGTAGAGATCCTCAAGTGTCTTTCCCTTGGCCATTTCTTCGATCCTTGTTCTCGTTTTTGGAGTCACGCAGTCGTGAACCCTTAGAGAAGCGACCTAGTTGGAAATTGTTCCGCTGGAGCCCGCAATTTCCGGGTGGCATGAGCCGGATGACGGGATAGGTTCGTGCCGGCGGATGGAGGAGAGACGCATGAAAAAGCCTGGGTCGATGAAATCGCTCGAGGATCTGGGCCGGGCGCGGCTTTCGAAAAATTTCTTCCTCCGCGATTTCCTGCATTCCGAGATCGCCGATTTCTATCGCATTCCAAATATTCCAGACGACCCGGATCTTGCAATTGAGGCAGGTAGGCGGCTTTGCAAGGAACTGCTCGAGCCGCTTCAGGCGACGTTCGGCAAGCTGCACATCCGCTCGGGCTACCGTTCTGCCGCCGTCAATGAATTTGGAAACAAAAACAAGCTCAATTGCTCGACCAATGCCTCGAGTGCGGCGGACCATATCTGGGACATGCGCGATTTCGATGGCTGCATGGGGGCGACGGCCTGTGTCGTCGTACCCTGGATGATCGATACTTATCGTGATGAGGAAGATTGGCAGAAGCTCGCGTGGTGGATCCACGATCATCTGCCCTATGCATCGCTCTGCTTTTTTCCAAAGCTATGGGCCTTTAATATCCAATGGCACGAGCGGCCAAAGCGTGCGATCCAGAGCTATGTGCGGCCGCGCGGAACTCTCACCAAGCCGGGCATGGCGAATTGGCAAGGCGATCATTCGAAATTCTACCAGGGATTTCCGCCGCTCAGAAACTGATGCGATAGCGGATGTGTCCGTCGCTTTCGACATAGCTGTCGTAGAGCGCACGTGCCGTCTTGTTCTGTTCGTTCGTGTGCCAGTAAAGCCGCGACCAGCCGTACTGCTTGCAGAGCAAAATCAGGTCATCCATAAGCGCCCGGCCGACCCCTTTGCCGCGGGCGCCTGGGTGGACGAACAGGTCTTCGAGATAGCAGTCCTTGCCGCGAATCCATGTGCCTTCATGCGTCAGTGAGAGGGTGAACCCCATCACCTCTCCGTCGACTTCCGCAACGCGCATGAAGATTGCCGACGCCGGATCGAAAACCCGGCGCCACGTTGAATCGGTAATGTCCCCATCGACCGTGACTTCATAAAAGGCGAGGTAATCCTTCCAGAGTTCGCGCCAGCGCGCTTCGTCTTCCGGTCTCGCATCGCGGATCGTCACGGTCATGTCATCCCCTCAGGCGCCTGCCCTGTCGAGCAGTCTCATTGCTTCATCAGAAAGCTCAAGCTCCGCCGCCTTCACCAGGCTATCGAGCTGTGAGGTGCTGGTAGCACTGGCGATCGGTGCCGTCACGCCTTTCTTGTTGAGCAGCCAGGCGAGCGAGATCTCGGCAGGTTTCGCGCTCGTTTCGGCGGAAATCTGATCGAGTGCGGCGAGAATGCGCATGCCCTTAGCATCGAGGTATTTCGCGACCCTATCTTTGCGGGCCCTGCCCTGCGTATCGGCCTTGCTGCGGTACTTACCGGAGAGAAAGCCGGCTGCGAGGCTGAAATAGGTGATGACACCGATATCTTCCTTCACGCAAAGATCGGCAAGCTGGCCTTCGAAGCTCGATCGCTCATAAAGATTATATTCGGGTTGCAGCACATCGTAGCGAGGAACGCCAGCCTTCTCGGCGGCATCGAAGGATGCCTGAAGCTGGCCGGCATCGAGATTGGAGCAGCCGATCGCTCGGATTTTTCCCTGCTGCTTCAGCTTGGCGAAGGCGCCGAGCGTTTCTTCATAGGGTGTATTTTCGTCGGGCCAGTGGGAGAGGTAGAGGTCGATGTAATCCGTCTGCAGGCGGCGGAGCGAATCCTCCACGGCCTTGAGGATATATTGCTCTTTCAGCGACTTGCCTTGGCCCATGTCGGAGCCGACCTTGGTGATGATGACCGCCCTGTCGCGGGAGACCTTTCCGTTCTTCAGCCACTTGCCGATGATCTCCTCTGAATCGCCGCCTTTGTTGCCGGGCACCCAGGATGAATAGACGTCGGCCGTGTCGATGGTATTGAGACCTGCGTAGAAGAATGCATCGAGAATATCAAAGGACGTTTTCTCGTCGGCCGTCCATGCGAAGACATTGCCGCCGAAGACGATGGGCGAGATTGAAAGACCTGTTTTTCCGAGCCGGCGCATTTCCATGGCGCTTTCCTAAATTGCTGATTTGATTGAAAGTACGGATGCGGCAGAGCGTCGCCGAAAGTAAACTAGCGCAGGTTCCGGCAGAGGAAAGCCAAACTTTCGTGATTTGCGCGCACGCCATTGCGTCACCCGCCACCCCTGAATAAGGTTGCACCCATTCAAGCTCTGGGAGGCTAAGCCATGCTCCGTTTCGGTATTATTTCGACGGCAAAGATCGGCCGTGAACTCGTCGTTCCGGCCATTCAGGACGCGGAAAACTGCGTCGTCACCGCGATTGCCAGCCGCGATCTGAAAAAGGCGCGCGAGATGGCCGACCGCTTTTCCGTGCCGCATGCCTTCGGCTCCTATGAGGAGATGCTCGCCTCCGACGTGATCGACGCCGTCTACATTCCGCTGCCGACGTCGCAGCATGTCGAATGGACCATCAAGGCGGCAGACGCCGGCAAGCACGTCCTTTGCGAAAAACCGATCGCGCTCAATGCCGGCGAGATCGACAGCCTCATCGCTGCGCGTGATCGCAGCAAGGTCCTGATTTCCGAAGCCTATATGGTGACCTACGCGCCGGTCTGGCGAAAGGTCCGCTCGCTGATCGCCGACGGCGCGATCGGCAAGCTTCGCCATGTCCAAGGTGCCTTTACCTATTTCAATCGCGATCCCGGCAACATGCGCAACATTCCCGAACTTGGCGGCGGCGGCCTGCCCGATATCGGCGTCTATCCGACGATCAGCACGCGCTTTTCGACGGGCAAGGAACCACTGCGCATCCAGGCCGTCACCGAACGTGACCCGGAATTCGGCACCGATATCTATTCGAGCGTGAAGGCCGACTTCGGCGATTTCGAGCTGAGCTTCTACATCTCCACCCAGATGGCAAACCGCCAGGTCATGGTGTTCCACGGCACGGAAGGCTATATCGAGGTGAAATCGCCTTTCAACGCCGACCGCTGGGGGCCGGAGGAACTGGAACTCGCCAACCGCAGCCACAACGAGTCGACCATCTTCCGCTTCCAGGACAGCCGCCAATACAAATGTGAAGCAGAAGCTTTCGCCCGCGCTGCCAAGGGCGAGAAGGAAGAGGTCGTCACGCTCGAAAGCTCGAAGCTGAACCAAAAGGTGATCGACGCGATCTACCGCGCCAGTGAGAAGGACGGCTGGGAGCCTGTTTGATTATTCGCGAAATGCGAAACGGATGTAGCCGAAAATTGCAAAACACAGGGTAGAGGCGGAGGCGAGAACCATTGCCGCCAACGGCTGCAGCGACGGCAATACCGTTATGAGCGTGGCGTAGAGACCATAATTCAAGATCGCCGCAATCAGCACGATGGCGACGATCCCTGCGCGGCCGACCGACAGCCGACCGCCCGTCGTGAAATCGATGCGTCGCAGCAAAGCGAGCATAATGCCAAGGATTGCAACAAGGCTCACTGCCCGCGTCAAAAGCGGGCCTTGCACCACCTTCAGCAGCAAATGGAAGAGTAGCGTTTCGGCCGCCAGTCCAAGCAGCGACAATGCGGCAAAGCGCAGAAGCGACCCGCTTCGATTGAGAGAGGCGTCAGCCATTGATCGCGAGCATGCCAGCAATGATGAAAGCCGCGCCAATGGCGTAGCGAACAGTGAGGGCTTCCCCAAGAAAGACCTGCGCCAGCAAAGGCACGAAACAGAAGGTCAATCCCATAAAGGAGTAAGCAATCGTCAGCGGGACGGCTTTCAGGACGTAAATCCAGATGATCGTTCCGAGACCGTAAAGGAGTAGCGCTGCAAGCAACACCGGATTGAGAAGCAGAGCAAGAATATTGCGGACACTGAGCTCGCCTGTAGCTGCGCTCGCCAGCTTGAACAGCACCTGGCCCGAGGCAATCAGCATTGGCGTGCCGATAAGCCCAATCCATGTTGCGGTCGAAAAAGTGGAAAGCATCGAACCGTCCTTCAATCCGCTGCACCTCTTTCTTCCGAATAGAAGATGTCGCGACCGATATCCTCGCAGACAAAGGCTGGAGGCACTGGGTGAACAGCTCTCAGGAAGGAGTGCGTGTAAGGGAAGAAGTTGAAGTGCGGATTGAACGTGTAGCGGTATTCGCGTTCCCTCGGCACAACGATGATCAGGCGGCGTTTTGCAATCCGGCGCAGTTCCGCAATCGCTTGCCGGTAGTCGAGAATATGCTCGATCACATGCGTGCAGATGACCGTGTCGAATTCCGCGTTTGCAAAGGGGAGGTTTTCGACCTTGGCCGCGACATATTCGATGCCAGGCAGCCGTGATGCGTCTTCAATTACGAAGTCGACGCCTGTAAGGCGGTTGAGCCCAGGATGCGTCGCCTGGATGCTGCGGAGCAGCGCACCCGTGCCGCAGCCGATATCGCAGACGCTCTTTCCCGCGATCGATCCGAGGATGCGGCTGATGCAGGCCGCAGAATTGTCCGTGCCTTCGTGAACACGGGGATGCTTGCGGTAAAGCTCGGCATATTCCTCTGCCGAAAGAAACGGTGCTCGCTCGCGAAATTTCGCCAAGTGCGTGATGTGGTCGCCCCAGACGCGCCGTGCAGCCCAGCGAAACGCACCGGAATCACGGACAAACGGCGGCAGGATATCTTCCAGCACGAAACGAATACGGTTTGTGGTTTCTCTGTTCATGGAAAGGGCGTCACCTTTGAGCGGAAGCAACTATGCGATACGCGTGGTCCTGCCACCTCGCGCGGTTTCAATGGACTTTTCCGGCGCTAAACCCTGGCTCGGCGCGGCGACGTTGAGGTAATGAATGCGAAGCTGCTCGGCACGCGAGCGTGCGACGGAATCAAGGATCAGACCCGCGGTAAAGACCATGAAGGAGATCATCATCAGCGCCATGGAGAGAACCCATGTCGGCATGCGGTTGACAAGCCCGGTTTCGAAGTATTCCGCCAGCACAGGCGCCATGAAAGCCATGCTCGACAGCATGAAGAACGCGCTGATGAGGCCGAAGAAGGCAAAGGGCCGCGTTTCCTTCATGAGCATGGCGAACATCCAGAGAATTTTGCCGCCGTCCTTCAAGGTCGAGAGTTTCGAGTGCGAACCTTCCGGGCGGCGGCCGTAATCGAGTTCCAGCTCGGCGACCGGCAGCTTGAGCCGAGAGGCGTGGACGGACATTTCGGTCTCGATCTCGAAACCGGCGGAAACGGCCGGGAAGCTCTTGACGAAACGGCGCGAGAAGGCCCGGTAGCCTGAGAAAATATCGGTGAAGTCCGGACCGAAGATCGTGCGGTAGAGAATGTTGAAGATGCGGTTGCCGAAAGCATGCCCGTTGCGCCCGGCGTCGGAATGAACGCCGCGCCGTGTTCCGACCACCATGTCGGCGCGTTCGGTCAGCAGCGTGCGGATCAGCTCTTCGCCGTCTTCCGGCGCATAAGTGCCGTCGCCATCCGCCATCAGATAGATGTCGGCGTCGATATCGGCGAACATGCGGCGCACGACATGGCCCTTACCCTGGCGCCGTTCGCGCACGACAGCGGCGCCGGCCAGCATCGCATGGAGCGCGGTGCCGTCTGTCGAATTGTTGTCGTAGACATGAATCTGCGCTTGCGGCAGTGCCGCTTTGAAGCCGCGGACGACTGCACCGATCGTGGCCGCTTCGTTGTAGCACGGAAGCAGCACAGCGATGTTTAGCGTTTTGGTCTGCGATCGTGTCATGATGCCACTCGCCATTCACAATTGGCGCGCAGTCTAAAACATGCAGCGTTAATAAGACCCTATAACGCGGGACGAATCGGCAGCCATCCGGACGCTTTACACTTTCTTGATCTGCAAAAGCTAAAGTTCGCGCAGCTTAGGACGGGACAACAGGAATGGCGAACGCCGCAGGAATGACCGGCAATTCAGCTTCTAAATCTTCGCCGCCCATCGTGTCGCTTGCCGCTGTCCGCATGCTTCTCACGCGTCTGTGGCCGTCCGTGTCGCTTTATAGCGCGGTGCTGATCGCGTGCATTTTGCCCGTGAAGCTGATCGGGACGAAAGACTATGTCGGTCCTGACAATGACGACGGCATGCGGCTCGTCGAAGTAAGGGATTTTCTCTCCGGGCAGAGCTGGTTCGATTTGACCCAATACCGGCTGGGCGTTGATGGCACGCTGATGCACTGGTCGCGGCTGATCGATTTGCCAATCGCAGGGCTCATCAAATTCTTCGGTTTGTTTCTGGCGGGCGAGCAGGCCGAGGCCGTGGCGCTCGCGATCTGGCCCGTCTCACTCGTTATCCCTCTCATGCTTGCGATGGCGATTGCGGGCCGCCGCATCGGCGGTGTGCCTGCCATGCATGTCTCTCTGGTGATGACCGCACTAGGCGTATGGACCAGCAACCGTTTCGTTCCGGGTGCGATCGATCATCACAACGTGCAGATCGGGCTTGTCGCGATGATGACGGCAATGCTTCTCGATGAGGAGCATCAGGCCTGGAGCTATATCGTTGCAGCCTCGATGGCGGCTCTCGCGATCGCCATTGGGGTCGAGACAACACCTTTCGTCGCAACGGTTTGCCTCGTTGTCGCTCTTCATTGGGCTTGGGTGGGGCAAGCCTTTCAGAAGGCTGCCAAAGCATTCGGGCTGACGCTCACGCTGGCCGTCAGTATTCTGTTCTTCTCGACCATGCCGCCCCGGCTTTATTCGACCGTGACCTGCGATAATTTTTCGCTTGGTTTTTACGGCCTCGCTGCGATCGGCGGTGGGATGCTTTCCGTTGCGGCTGTTTTCGCAAGCCGCGCGTCGAGAATAGGACGCTTCGCTGCACTCGGTGGTATCGGCATCGCTGTTGCAGTTTCGGCCATGGTGATCGCGCCCCAATGCCTGCATAATCCGCTTGACGATCTCGATCCAATGCTCGTTGAGCTGTGGCTGAACAATATTTCAGAAGCGCGCTCCATGCTCGACATGATCCGCGACGAGCCTTTCGGCGTCGGTGCCTTTTACGCAGCCGGTCTTTTGGGCATTGCTGTCAGCGCATTCCGAATCCTCTATCGCGACAGGGTGCGGATTCACGCCATCCTGCTTTTCCTGCTCGTCCTCTGCTGGGCCATCGGCCTCATGCAGGTGCGCGGGGCACCCTTTGCAAACCTGATCGCTACCCTGCCGCTCGCGCTGCTGATTGTCGATATCCGCCGTATATCGAACAGCGATCGCGAAAATGTCGCTGTCGCATTCTGTTACATCATGCTTGTGCTTGCCAGCGTACCTGCTGTTTGGGCCGTTGCTGGAGCCTTCGTTGAGCTGCAGAGGCAAACGGAGGAAGACAAGAACGAAGCGAAAGACAAGGAAAACAAGCCTTCGTGTATCTCAAGAGAGGCTCTTGCGCCGCTGAATGCGATGCCTGTCGGCATGGTGGCGGCCTCATCTGAACTCGGCGTGCCGATCCTCCGCTTTACGAGCCAGCATGTCCTGACCGCACCTTATCATCGCAATCCCCGGGGTATGCTGACCGAAATGCATATCGGCCTCTCGGAACCGAAGGATGCAGAGGCCTTCCTGAGGGGGGCGGACGTTCATGTTTTGGCTTTCTGTCCCGACGATTATCCGACGATGCAGTTCGCAAAACTGAAGCCGGAGGGTCTTTATTCTCAATTGGCGAAGGGCAATGTGCCGTCCTACCTCCAACCGCTTCCCAAGGCCGCGGGCGTTGGGGTGCAGTTCTTTCTCTTCAAGCCGGAAAATTGAGCGCTAACCCGATGCTCTACTGATCTTTCCCTCCGCTTTCGCTAGAAAGGAAGGATGAGCAATGTCTTCGACACCGATTCGCCCACCAACCTGACTGAATATTCGGTCTCCGAACTTTCGGGATCGATCAAGCGCACGGTCGAGACTGCTTTCGACCAGGTCCGGGTGCGTGGCGAAATTTCCGGCTATCGCGGCCCGCATTCATCGGGGCATGCCTATTTCTCGCTGAAGGACGATCGCGCGCGTATCGACGCCGTCATCTGGAAAGGCACGTTCTCGCGGCTAAGGTTCCGGCCGGAAGAAGGCATGGAGGTGATCGCCACCGGCAAGGTGACGACCTTTCCTGGCTCGTCGAAATACCAGATCGTCATTGAAACGCTGGAGCCCGCGGGTGCGGGCGCGCTGATGGCGTTGATCGAGGAGCGCAAGCGCAAGCTTGGTGCTGAGGGTCTTTTCGACGCGGCGCGCAAGAGGCGGCTGCCGTTCATGCCGAGGGTCGTCGGCGTCGTCACGTCGCCAACGGGCGCCGTCATTCGCGATATCCTGCACCGCATTTCCGATCGTTTTCCAGTCCATGTCATCGTCTGGCCTGTCAAGGTGCAGGGAGATGGTTCAGGCGAGGAGGTGGCCAATGCCATCCGCGGTTTCAACGGCTTCCAGCCGGGCGGCGAAATGCCGAGGCCTGATGTGCTGATCGTCGCGCGTGGTGGCGGCAGCCTGGAAGATCTCTGGAGCTTCAATGACGAGATTGTCGTGCGCGCCGCTGCTGAAAGTGAAGTTCCGCTTATCTCGGCGGTTGGCCACGAAACTGACTGGACGCTGATTGACTATGCGGCCGATGTGCGCGCGCCGACGCCGACGGGGGCTGCGGAAATGGCCGTTCCCGTCAAAGCCGAACTGGACGCCCAGGTTTCTGCGCTTTCGGCCCGCCTGCAAGGCTGCATGAGCCGGCAGATGGATCACAGGATGCAGTCCGTTCGGGCATTGATGCGAGCGCTGCCGTCCCTCGATCAGTTGCTGGCGCTGCCGCGCCGACGCTTTGATGAAGCGGCCGCAGGTCTTGGTCGCGGGCTGGAGCTCAACACCATCAATAAGCGCCGGAGCTTCGAGCGTACCGCATCGCATCTGAGGCCGGACGTTCTTTCGAACCGCATTGCCGAGCGCCGCCAGATGCTTGCCGAGCGGATGACGCGCGCCGAGCGCACGGTGGAGCGACTGATCGATCGCTCCAGGTCCCGTGTCGGGCGGGCCGATGCCGTCTTTGGGTCCTTGCCGGCGCGGCTGAAGACGCAGACGGCACGCATGCGCGACCATCTGGCAAACCTGTGCCGTCACGCCGATACCGCTGTCCGCCATCAGTTGACACGGGCAAGGGGCGAGCTTTCGGCACAGGACCGCGTATTGCAGTCGCTTTCCTACAAGAACGTTCTGAAGCGCGGTTATGCAGTCATCCGCGACGATGAGAACCGGCCGGTCTCGCAGGCCGCGGCTCTTTCGGCCGGCGTGGGCATTTCGATCGAGTTTGCCGACGGCCGCGTCGGCGCCGTGACAACCGAAGGCGGTGCGCCACCGAAGAAACGCTTGCCGAAGGCTGAAGAGCCCACCATGCCGCCGAAGCAGGGTAGCCTGTTCTAGGGGGACCGATGCGTATCCTGCTGGTGCTCGCCCATCCGCTTAACGAGAGTTTTGCTGCCGCTGTTGCAAAGACTGCGAGTGAAGCTCTGGCAGAAGCTGGTCATGCGGTTGATCTGCTCGATCTCTACGCCGAGGATTTCGACCCTCGCCTCACGAAGGCCGAGCGCGGCGGCTACTTCGACATCCCCTATGACACCTCCGGCGTCTCAAAGATTGTGGAGCGGTTGAAGGCGGCCGATGGATTGATCCTCGTCTTTCCGCAATGGTGGTTCAATTTTCCGGCGATCCTCAAGGGGTTCTTCGATCGGGTCTTCGCGCCCAGTGTTGCCTTCTCGCATGATACGGCCGGCGGGCGGATCGTTCCGCAGCTGACAAATATTAAGCTGCTTTGGGCTCTGACGACGACGGGCTCGCCATGGTGGCTGGTTCATCTCTACATGGGCGATCCGGTGCGCCGGCTACTGAAGCGCGGCATTGCGAATTTCTGCTCCAAGGGCCTCAATTTTCGAATGCTCAGCCTGCACGACATGGATCGCGCGACGGCCACCAAACGCCAAGCTCATCTTGATCGCGTGCGCAAGGCGTTGAGCGCGATCTGACTATTCGAATTTCGCGAGGAACTTGCGCAGCAGCGCATCGAGCGCTGCCTTGTCTTCATCGCTGAGGTTTTCGATAAGCCGCTGCTGATTGGCGACGTGGGCACCGACCGCGGTCTCGACGGCCGCAAAACCATTCTCCGTCAATGCAATCAGCACGCTTCGCCGGTCGTCGGGGTTGAGAACGCGTTCGACGAAACCTGCTTTCTCGAGCTGGTCGATGCGGTTGGTCATCGTACCGGAGCTCACCATCGTCATCGCCAGCAGATCGCCAGGCGAGAGGCGATAGGGTTTTCCGGAACGCCGCAGCGTTGCAAGCACGTCGAAGGCGGATGTCGAGAGCCCGTGCTGCAGCAGGACTTGCTCTATCTCGCGTCCGAGATGTGTCGTCAGCCGTTTCAGGCGCCCCAGGATACCCATGGCTTCGACATCGAGGTCCGGCCGCTCACATTGCCATTGGGACAGGATTTTATCGACGCGGTCCATTGCTTCTTCATTCCTTCGATAAACAAGCGATAGCACGATATATCTTGACGTCAAGATAAATGCTGTTATGTTGAATTTATCTTGAAATAGAGATTCTTGATATGAAGAAAAATAGCGCATATGCAGCCGATGTCCTGATGACGGCCATTGCGCCCGCCATCTGGGGCAGCACCTATTTCGTCACGACCGCCTTCCTGCCTGCCGGCTATCCGCTGACCGTTGCAATGCTGCGCGCTTTGCCTGCCGGTCTCCTCTTGCTCGCCACCATCCGTCGCTTGCCGTTTGGTATCTGGTGGGGGAGGGTCTTCATCCTCGGCGCGCTGAATTTCTCGTTCTTCTGGGCAATGCTTTTCGTTTCGGCTTACCGGCTTCCAGGCGGTGTCGCCGCGACGGTCGGGGCTATTCAGCCTCTGATCGTTATCGCGTTATCGCGCCTCTTTCTTGGCAAGCCGATTAAGCTTCTTGCCGTCGTTGCCGGTTTGGGCGGAATGGCTGGCGTCGCGCTGTTGGTGTTGACACCCAAGGCTGCGCTCGATCCGGTCGGCGTTGCCGCCGGTCTCGCGGGCGCCGTATCAATGGCTTTCGGCACGGTGCTGACGCGCCGTTGGACACCGCCGGTCTCGAACCTCGCCTTCACGGCATGGCAACTGACGGCTGGTGGGCTTTTGCTCGTGCCAGTCGCGCTGATGTTCGAGCCGGCTCTTCCGATGCCGACAACTGCAAATGTGCTGGGCATGGCCTATCTCGGACTGATTGGCGCGGCCTTCACCTATGTCCTATGGATCCGCGGCCTGTCGAAGATCGAGCCAGCGGCGGCCGCGTCGCTTGGCTTTTTGAGCCCGCTCGTGGCGACGTTTCTCGGTTGGCTGGCGCTTGGCCAGAGCTTGACGCCTGTGCAGCTCTTCGGTTTCCTGCTTGTGCTGGCGAGCGTCTGGATCAGCCAGAGAGCGATGGCGCCCGTCAGGCCCATTCTCCCTGCCGCATCACCGGAACCCGCGAGCCGTCCGGCTTGATGCCATCGATATCCACTTTGTCGGAACCGATCATCCAATCGATATGGATAAGGCTGGAATTTCCGCCCTGCGCCTTGATCTGGTCCTGGTTGAGCTTTGCGCCGTCGAGGAAGCACTTCGAGTAGCATTGTCCGAGCGCGATATGGCACGAGGCGTTTTCATCAAAAAGCGTATTGTAGTACAGGATACCGCTCGCCGAGATCGGTGATGAATGCGGCACGAGCGCCACTTCGCCGAGGCGGCGCGCGCCGTCGTCGGTATCGAGCACCTTGTTCAATACCTCCGCGCCACGCGAAGCCTTGGCCTCGACAATCCGGCCTTCTTCGAAACGAACCTGGATGTTGTCTATCAGCGTGCCCTGGTGCGAGAGCGGCTTGGTGCTTGAGACATGGCCCTCGACGCGCAGCGCGTGCGGGGTCGTGAAGACCTCTTCGGTCGGGATGTTCGGGTTGCAGGTAACGCCGTTCTTGGCGACGGAGGCGCCGCCATGCCACTCATGACCGTCGGCAAGGCCAACGGTCAGGTCGGTACCCGGTCCCTTGAAATGCAGTGCTGCGAAGCGCTGACCGTTCAGCCAGGATGAGCGGGTGGCAAGGTTCGTATTGTGCTCCCTCCAGGCTGAGACCGGATCGTCGAGATCGACGCGCGAGGCGGCAAAGATTGCCTTTGCCAGTTTCGCGACCGCAATCGGCTCTGGATCGTCGGCAAACACGACCTTCGCCCAGGAGGGATTCGGATAGGCAACGATGTTCCAGTTAATGTCGAAATTCGAGATCTTTTCGAGCGCTGGTTTGTAGGCAGTGGAATTCGCCCGGTTCGCGCGGCCGACCTTGCCGGGGTCCTGTTCGGAAAGCAGCATTGGATTGTCGCCGGCAATTGCAAGGCGTGCCGCACCGTTTTGATATGCCTTTGCCATACCTTCGTAGAGCCAGCCGGAGGCACGGTCGAAGCCTTCGTCGCTGCCGTATTGATAGCGGGCAAGCGTCGTTTCTTCGTCCGAGTAGAAAGTCGTAACAAGCCCCGCGCCGGCCATGTAGGCGTGGTTGGTGATCAAGCGAACCAGCGGCATTGCGACAATCGGCGCGGTCATTACCAGATCCTGACCCCTTTGAAGCTGCAGGCCTACCTGGACGGCGACCTCGGCGAGCTTTTCCAGCTTGATCGGATCGACGGAATTCTGGCTCTGGGGCATGAACGTCATGGCCGGCTACCTCCTGAAATCGACTCTCTGAAGATGCCAGACTTAGACCCCTTTACGGCGAAAATGAAGCTCGCCAGCGTGAAAATGCAGGGCCGCAAGAGACCACCCGATCTTAGGCAGCCGCCTGTTCAAGCAATGCCGACTGATGTTTCTCAAGGAACGCGATGAGCCGCTCGTGATAATCGGTAGCGGCGGCTTGCCTAACACTCGGCCGCTGCACAAGCGTGCTTCGCCAACCCTTCACCTTTTCCAGGCCATCAAAGATGTGGCTGTCGCTGATTGTGTCGAAGACATCGAAGTATCGGAAGATCGGTGCGAAGACGGCATCCACGAGGCTGAAGTTCTTCCCGACGAAAAGTGGTCCGCCGGAAAGCTCGGTTTCGATGATAAGGAATTTCGATGCAAGGACCGTTCGTTTGGTCTCCAGCACCCGCCGGTCGCTAGTCGTTTCGTACATCCAGAGATCGGCAAGGATCGACGAGCCGAACTCCATCCATCCGCGATGCCGGGCGCGTGTCAGGGCATCTTGGGGATGAAGCCTCGGCCCGGGTTGCGTTTCGTCGATGTATTCGCATATTGCCGCACTCTCGAAGAGGGCGACCTGCCGCCCGTCTTCCTCGATCAGCAGAAGCGGAACCTTGCCGAGCGGAGAAATCTTCAAAAACCAGTCCGGCTTGTCATCGAGATCGATGAAAACGCGCTCGAAGGCCGCACCCTTCTCACCAAGGGCAATCGCAGCCCGCTGCACATAAGGGCACAGGTGGTGCGAGATGAGGGTAAGCTTTTGCATGGCATATTCCCTTAAGAGGCTTTTGCAGGTGCAAGCGGTTGCGAAGGGCGAAGCGCGAAGGCGCCGTCTCCGAGCATGGCCTGGGCGATCGAAAGCACGATCAGATAGAGCGGATATTCCCAGCCGCCGCCGGGCGCAGTAAAGACCCAGCCGTTCGCGCCATGCGCCCAGATGATCGCGCCGGCAAGGGCCGGTACGAGCGCCAAGGCGGCGATGCGGCTCTGAATGCCGAGAACCAAGAGCGCCCCGCCGACCGCTTCGGCCGCAAAGGTGAGGTAGGCCAGCCAGCCCGGCAAGCCGATCGACGTAAAATATCCGGCGGTCCCCATCAGTCCGAATGTCATCAGTTTCAGGACGATGCTGTGGGCGAGGTACATCGTGCCGAGGCTGATCCGTAGCAGGGCAGTTGCATAGAGGATGGATTTATCTGTGTTCATGTTCGTCAGTTTCCCATGATAGATGTAAATGCATATAATTTATCTTGCTCCTTCGTCAAGGTAAATGTAATTGCATCTATATGGGCAAAAAACCGCGATCCGAGACAACTACGCAGGCGTGGATCGCCATCATGCGTGCTCAGCAGCGCCTGCTGCGGGAAATCGAGAGCGACCTCAAGAAAGCCGGCCTGCCGCCGCTTGGCTGGTATGATGTGCTCTGGGAGTTGGCGCGCGCGGAGGAAGGCAAACTGCGCCCCTTCGAAATCGAAGAGCGGACGCTGCTCGCGCAATACAATCTCTCGCGGTTGATCGACCGGCTCGAACGCGAGGAGCTCGTCAGCCGCGAGACGTTCGCCGAAGACGGGCGCGGCCGATGGGTTGTCATTACGCCGGCCGGCCGGGCGCTTCGCGAACGCATGTGGACCGTTTATTCCAAGGCGATCGAGGTCCATGTCGGCTCGAAGCTTGACGAACCAGCCGCCACGGCGCTCGTGAATCTGCTAGCGCGATTTTCCGCCTAAGCGATGAGCGAGGCAGCTTTGGCATTCAGCGTCGTGAGCGCCTCCTTCGGCGCAAGGCGCACCTGCAGTCCGCGTTGACCGCCGTTCATGTAAACCAGAGGCTCAGTGAGCGTGGCCTCCTCCAGCGCCGTCGGAACCAGCTTTTTCTGGCCGAACGGGCTGATGCCGCCGACATGATATCCGGTCAGCCGCTCGGCATCGGCAGGCTTCATCATGTTTGCCGTCTTGCCGCCGAAGGCGCTGGCAAGCTTCTTCATGCTGACGTCGCGATCGGAGGGCACGACGACACAGACTGGCTTGCCGTCCACTTCCGCCATCAGCGTCTTCAGCACGCGATGCGGCTTTTCGCCGAGCGCTTGGGCGGCCTGGAGGCCGACGCGTTCGGCATCCGGATCATAGTCGTAGCGATGCACCGTGAAACTGACACCGGCTTTGGCAAGAACCTGCGTGGCGCGCGTCGTCTTGGACATATTATTTTTCGAATTCCGCCCCGTAGCTCTCAGGCTTGAAGCCGACCAGCAGCTTGCCGCCTGCTTCCAGAACCGGCCGTTTGATCATCGACGGCTGGCCGAGCATCAGGGCGATCGCCTTCTCCCGCGTGAGGTTTTCGCGGGCGGCGTCCGGCAGTTTGCGGAAGGTCGTTCCGGCGCGGTTGAGCACGGTTTCCCATCCGGCTTTGTCGACCCATTGCTCCAGATGGGCGCGGTCGATACCCACGGCCTTGTAGTCGTGAAAATCATAGGCAACACCATGCTCTTCCAGCCAGGCGCGCGCCTTCTTCATCGTGTCGCAGTTCTTGATACCATAAATGATGGCAGTCATATTAATCCTCGAGGGTTCCGGCTTTGCGCACCACGCTGCTGGGCTGGCTGCAGGCGATCTTCATCAGGTCCGCGCGCCGGCGTACCAGGCGGTCGGAAACGCGGGTGACGACAAGGCCGGCTTGCGGCGCGCGAACTTGGATGCTGCCGTCCGCCATGCCGGGACGCGTGATGATCGTTGCCAGCAGGTCGCCTTCGGCAACCACTTCACCGATGCTGCGATGAAAGAGGACCGTGCCGGACTCCGGCGAGCGGATCATCTCGATATTGTCCAGCGGCACGGCTGGACCGGCGAACGTGCTTGGCAATACACTCTCGTCTCTGATGATCTCGCGTGCAGTGAGGAAGCGCCATAGCCCTTCTGCATCCGCTTTGGCCATATCCGGATAGACATCGCGTTTGCCGCGAAGTTCCAAGGTGACGGAAAGCTTGCCGGGCAGACGGGTGCGCTTCTCGCCAGGCACTGCATATTTCCAGGCAAAGCTGATTGCCTCCTCGAAGGCCGAGCTCTCGCCATCGGAAAGGAGCACCGCGTCCATCACCAAGGCCGCGGCAAGGTCGCTCGCCTCCGGCCAGAACGCCTCGTCGATGTAGGCATATTGCAGGGATTCGTCGTCGCAATGCAGATCGAGCACGAGATCGGCGCCAAGCGCCATATGCATCAGCTGCCGCTTTAGCCGGTCGATTGCCGGGTAACGATCGAGATCGTCGATCAGGTTGTCGCGGTCCCGCAGAGAAATCAGCGGGAAATCCCGGTTGAAATTGGTCCGCGAGCCGAGATCGAAACGGCCCTGAAGCTCGCCGAAATGCGACTGTGCTGCACCAATCGGATTGGCCTGGGGTACGATTGTGATGTCGCCCGCAATGCTGTCGGCACTTTCTGCATCACGCAGCGTCCCGCAGAGAAAATGCAGAAGTGCTGTGCCCGGGAGTTCGTCGGCATGGAGCGCCGCCTGGATATAAACCTTCGGTGCGGCCGGGTCGTTGCCCTTGAACCGAAAAACCGGCAGACGCCACTCGATGCCGGGTGTGTCGCCCGGAATGATGATTTCGGAAATATCCACGCTACGTCACTCCGCAAATTCTGCTTAACGGAGCTTTATGCGAGTCCGGCGGGCAAGTGCAAGGCGGCAGATGACGCACTTCGTTTGAAGCAAGAGGCATTTCGCTATTTTCCTGCTGTCCGATCAGTGGTCACGGGCCGATATGCTCATGTTCGCTCTCGCCGGCTGGCGGTCAGGCAAAATCGCACGAACAAAATTCTGATCTTGGCCAAGGCTGTGCGAAATGGCAAACTGTTGCAAGAAACGGGTGGAACTCGAGGTCCGGCCGTACGATTTTAGGGTTCAAGTGAAGCACGGAGGCGATTTCATGGCTGAGAAAGCGCACCAATATCTGATCTTCGAAACGGTTGGTGGTTTCTGCGGAATTGCCTGGAACGAGATCGGCATCACACGTTTCCAGCTGCCGACAAAAGCCGCTGACGCGACGGAGCGACTTCTGCTGCGCCGCCTTCCGGCAGCCGAATCGGGTACCCCGACGCCTGAGGTTGCCGAGGCGATCGCTGCGGTAAAGCGTTACTTCAACGGCAAAGAAACAGATTTTTCAGGCGTAAAGCTCGACCTTGAGGGGCAGGATGCGTTCTTCAAGGACATTTATGCTGCTGCGCGCCGCGTCGGCTGGGGCCGAACGACCACCTACGGCGCGTTGGCGAAGGAACTTGGCGCCGGCCCGGAAGCGGCGAAGGACGTGGGTCGGGCGATGGCAAAGAACCCGGTTGCCCTCATCATCCCGTGCCACCGGGTGCTTGCCGCAGGTGGCAAGATCGGCGGGTTTTCAGCGCCGGGCGGCTCGAATTCCAAGCTCAGGATGCTGGAACTGGAAGGCGTCCGACTTGCGCCGCCGCAGCCGGCGCAGCAATCCCTGGGATTGTAGTCAGTGGGGATAAAAATCATTCCCACTCCATTATTTGCAAGCACCGTAACCCATTGATTGTGCTTCTCAAAGAACTGTCTCCTACGTCGTATCGTCAAGCACCTCTTCCTGGGGTGTGGCCGTTCGAGGTGTTCAAGCTATTCTTAAGAGCCTGGCGTGGAGGTTTGTAGCATGGCGAAACTCATCTTTGGAATGAACCAGTCCCTGGACGGTTATGTCGACCACCTTAAAATGCGGGCAGGTCCCGCGCTCTTTCGTCACTGGATAGAGCACGTGCACGGCCTGACCGGCAGTGTGTACGGCCGCCGCATGTACGAGATCATGCGTTATTGGGACCAAGACCATCCTGAGTGGAGTGCGGAGCAACATGAGTTCGCGGCGGCGTGGCGGCGCCAACCGAAGTGGGTCGTGTCGCGCTCGTTGAAGTCGGTCGGCCCCAACGCCACACTTGTCGAGGATGGCATCGAGGGGGTGATACGTGGTCTGAAGGCTCGGCTAGTTGGGGAGATTGCGGTTTCCGGGCCAGACCTAGCACGAAGCCTGACCGACATTGGACTTATTGACGAGTATCGACTTTACTTCCATCCCGTCGTGCTTGGTCGCGGCACGCCATTCTTCGCCGGCCCGCGGCCGCCGCTCCGCCTTGTTTCCACCGATCCCGTTGGCGAGGATGTGATTAGGTTGACGTACGTTCCTGCTTAATCGCGGGCGGCTGGTTCGACGGACTGCGCCGACGCATCAGGTCCGCAATCGGGTCGATTCCGGAACGGCGGCTTTTGGTCAGGGCTTCGCGCTACCAGAGTTATTGAGCCATTGCTGATCCAGGCGACAGAATTTGTGCACGCGGCCTAGGCGACGCCGAGCTTCCCGTCACCGGGCGTCGAGAGCTCCTCGGGCGTCAGAAACGCGGCCAGATCCGCCGCCTCAGCGCCCATTTCAGGCTTGCGCACAGCACCTTGCCGGTAGCCATCTCGCCACTCATGGCAGGAAAGGTACGGCTAACCGCTTCGAGTTGACATTCTTCCTACTAGTTGGTAGGCATCAATCATGAGAAACCCACCGACCAAGGCTGATGAGATTCTTCGCTGTGCGCGCTCCCTAATTATCAGGGGCGGCTACAACAGTTTTAGCTACGCCGATATTTCCAGTGTGGTCGGCATTCGCAATGCGAGCATTCACCACCATTTTCCCAGCAAATCAGATCTGGTCCGCAAACTGGTTGCACAGTACCGGGAGGAGGCTGAAGCCGGGATCGCCGAACTGGAACGAAATGTCTCCGATCCGCTTGAACAACTTCGCGCTTATGTCGGCTATTGGGAGGGGTGTATCGCTGACGAGACTCACCCCTTCTGCGTCTGCGCGTTGCTCGCCAGCGAGATTCCGGTTCTTCCCGAAGCAGTCGTTCTTGAAGTGCGCGCGCATTTTCGAAGGCTCTCGGACTGGCTCACCTCCGTGCTGGAGCGTGGCGCCGCACAAGGCCGACTCGCGCTGACCGGGACCGCCAAGGCCAACGCTGAAATGTTCATGGCCATCGTGCATGGCGCGATGCTTTCAGCGCGCGCCTACGGCGATGCCACGACTTTTGGCGCAATAACCCATCCCTTGCTGAAGCGCATCGCCGCCTAAATATTGGAACTTTCCCAGGGAGGTGGACGCATGATCACGACCTACCGACTAATAGATAGACAACGCTACGCTCGCAGATTTTGTCAGCGGCAGTCTGCTTGCTCGACCAACCCCGTCCCTTTGGATGAGAAAGGCAATCTCTCATGTTCGGAATTTCTCCGCTCGGCTGGATCCATACACTCGGTAGCCTGCCAGCCATTCCTGTGGCCTTTTACATGTTTGCCCGTCATGGTCGAATCGTTCCCCGATCCACGCTGGGCGCCGCCTATTTTGTTTCCATGCTTATCGGCGCCGCAACGGTCTTCCTCGTGGCACATCAGCCGGTCAGCTACGGCATCGGCACCCTGACCATCCTGCTCCTGCTTGCAGGTTACGGAATCGAATGCATTCTGGGTTCAGCGCGCATAGCCAGATACATTGAAACCATCTGTCTGAGCCTGAGTGCGTTTCTTTTGATGGTGCCGACCGTTAGCGAGACCCTGCGCCGTGTTCCGGACGGCCACCCCTTGGTTACCAACTTGAAATCGCCGCTGCTTCTCGGCGCTCAAGGGGGGCTGTTGGCTATTCTCGTAGTCGGCTTGACAGCCCAAATCATCTACCTGGCAAGGCAGGGAAAGACTGCCGCGAACTAGTCGGAGCGCCATATCGCCCGCGGCAGCTGTTCTCTCTACCCACCTTGTGGCAACCGCCTTTTCTGGCTATATTACTGGAAATCGGCAGGAGGTCACCATGGGCAGCTCTCAGAAGCGTGCGATCCAGAACTATAGGTCTCGTCTAAGCGAGCGTGGACTCGCCCGTTTCGAGGTGCTTGGTCGCGATGCTGATCGTGATCTCATCCGGTCGTTGGCACGTCGCTTGGCCGAGGATGGTCCGGAGGCGTCAAGGCTCCGTGCTGCCGTTAATCAGACTATCACTGGAGAGCCACCCAAGAGAGGCGGAATTCTCGCGGCGCTCCGCCGCTCCCCTCTGGTCGGCGCTGACCTCGACCTGACTCGCCCGCGCGAAGAAGGCCGCAAGGTCGATCTTTAATGCGTTATCTGCTCGACACAAACATCCTCAGCAATGTCACCAAACCCGCGCCGTCAGAAGCCCTGCTGGCGTGGATGGCTGACCAAACCGATACAGACCTATTCATCTCCTCGCTAACCGTCGCCGAAATCCGTCGCGGCATCCTCGAGAAACCTGCTGGCAAGAAACGCGAACAGCTGGAGGTATGGTTCTCCGGCGCCGAAGGTCCACAGGCCCTTTTTGCCAGTCGTATCCTCCCTTTCGATGAGAAGGCTGGCTTAGTGTGGGCGCGACTGATGGCGGACGGAAAGACCAAAGGCCGCCCCCGGAGCGGCCTCGACACCATCATTGCAGCCATAGCCGAGGCCAATGAATGCGTGGTTGTCACTGACAATGAAAGGGATTTCGAGGGGATCGATATCGTTAACCCGCTGCGGGGGCGTGCTAGATGAGCATAGCCACGCTCGCGTGTTCATGTTGTGTTCTCATCGGCACCGACTCGCAATGCTCAGCTAGCTTGCCGCCCTCAACCCGAAAGAGATCGATCACCACCTGCGATTCGTCTGCCCAGCCGCGGATGCGGCCGTGGATGGCAACGAAATCGCCTTCAGCGACGATCAGGCCGGGCTCGTAGTAGACGGCCGGCGATAGGTCAGCGACGAGCGCTTGCAACGCGTCGCGACCCTGGGGAATGTTGGGATTGTGTTGGATGTAATCTGGAGCGTAGAGGCGTTCCACTGCCGACGCATCATACCGCTAGAACAGTGAGGTCATCGCCTCGAGCACCAGCGCCTTGTTGCGCTGGGGACGATCATCGAAAACTCGATCAGCAGGGCGAGTGACCGCAAATGTCCCGGTCATTCGCAGAAACTGTCGCCAGGAAGCGTTGCGTACGAGTAGATCAGGCCGCGATCATAGTCTTGAATATTCGTGACTGTCGCACGGTCCTTCTCCTACCAGCTTACAGCGAAGATGCTGTTGCCGAGTGGTAAGACTTTGAATATCGACGATCTCGGTCCGAGTAAATGGCCCTTCCTTGATCTCGAACCTCAATTGCGTAACTGATAGTAGCGTCAGACTGACTTGGAAGTTCGGATAGGAGACATCCATTTCCAATCCGGTGGCGAAACGATCCGCCGACATTTTTATGGTCCTTTCTCTGGGGCGATGGATTGCCCGGCTGAGCCGGCTGCAGTCGCGGGCAATGGCTAACGGAGTTCTGCACCATGCGCGTCCAGAGCCCACTGAATCCGACGCTGAAGCAATTCGCTAGGTCGGCCTAAGGCGCGTTTGGCCGCGGGCCTCCGCGTGACTCAAGCAGCGCGGCTCGTGGTCGTTGATCATGCCGACCGCGTGCATCCAGGCATGGACGGCCTTCCTATTGAGAGGGGGTGACGAGGTTCGATAAGCGATCCGCTTTTTCGCAACGCGTCGCTCGAAAACCTCTGCACCCCCGCCCAGATCAGCCCGCGGTGCTCGGCACCGGCGTGTTAAGCAACTGCTGCTCCCACAGGTACGCGATGCCGCTGCCAGCGGCGTGCTGCTTGAGCACTTCCGTCAGCTCGCCGGCGTGCTCGGTGCGCGCCCAGTCGCGCTGCCACTCCGATGCCAGCGCCAGCCAGGTCATCATGTTCGCGCCGGCCGCGATCATGCGCTGGATGGCGACCTCGTGCGCTTCGACCGACGTGCCGCCCGAGGCGTCAGTGATGACCGTGACATCCCAGCCTTCGCCCAGCGCCTGGATCACCGGCATCGCGACGCAGATCTCGGTCCACAGGCCGGCGATGATGAGCTGCTTGCGGCCGGTCGCCTTGACCGCGTCCACGACCTTCCTGTCTTCCCAGGTGTTGATGAACGTCCGGTCGATGACCTCCTGGCCGGGAAACACGTCGGTGATGTGAGGGAAGATGGGGCCGCCCCGTTCGGCGACGACGCTCGTCAGGATGGTGGGGACGCCGAACGCCTTGGCGGCCTTCGCCAGCGCCGTCGAGTTGTTGACCACCGCATGCGGGTCGTGGCTGTTGAGGTTGGCAAGCTGGTAGGGCTGGTGGTCGATGAGGACGAGTACCGAATCTTCGGGACGAAGAAGCGAAGCAAGGCCATTACGAAAGGTCATTGTTACATCCTTTGCTGCCGTGTGAGCGGCATTGGTTTTTCCGGGAGACATGCGCCAGGGGCGACGTTGCCTGGAAGCAGTCTTGCCGTTCCCGTGCATGATGCGGTAGTAGCCTTTTGTGGCAAGCTGTGTCGCGAAATGGGGAACGCTGAATTGGACATCGAAGAGCTGCAGACCTTCGTAGAAGTTGCTGATGCTGGGGGAGTTTCGCCTGCTGCGCTCCGGCTCGGCGTCTCCAAGTCAATCGTCAGTCGACGGCTCTTCCGGCTTGAAGCGGAACTTGGTGTCCAGCTTCTTGCACGGACCACCCGGGGCGCCGCTCTCACGGAAGCAGGGGCCACGTTCCGAGACTATGCAGCAAGAGTCTGCGCCGAGATCGACGTGGCCAGGGAAACGATCCTACCCGCCGGTGACCTTCGCGGCCGCTTGCGAGTTGCAGTGCCGCTTTCTTTCGGCCCGACTCACTTCGCTCCCATCCTCGCGGAAATGGCGCGACGCCACCCCCAGCTCCAAATCCACACCTGCTACAGTGATCGCTTCGTCGATCTCATCACAGAGGGTTATGATTGTGCGATACGGGTAGGCTATCTTCAGGACTCTAATTTGATCGCAAGACGTGTCGGCCCGATCTACGGGAAGCTCGTCGCGAGCCCGGACTACATCAAGGCGCATGGGTCGCCCGAGACGCCGGAGGAACTCGTCGCTCATGAGGCCCTCATGCAGGGCACCGAAGCCTGGCAACTCATGGATGGCGACAAGATCATCACGGTTCGTCCGCAGGGGCGCTTTAAAGCCGACAACGGCACTGCTCTAGTCGCCGCCGCGGCAGCAGGACTCGGGATCGCTTACCTGCCCGATTGCCTTACCCATGAATATATAGCCTCCGGTGCGCTTGTGCCGGTCATGACGCACTATCCACCACCCCCGGCAGGTGCATATGTCATCCGCCCGCCAGGTCAGGATCCCGCACGGAAGATACGGGTCCTCACCGAATTGCTGATTGAGTATTGCGAACCTGCTCCGCACCTCGCGGGACGTGCCCCTGTCTGGGATACTGGGCGACCCCGAAGCCACCGCTGTCCTTATCGACCATGTCGCCGCACTCGCGGCACAGCCAGAGGCCGTTCCCCCCGACCGACGTGCAGCCTCGCTTTGGTCAGGATCGTACCACGGGCCGCCGCACAGATGTGCGCGGCATGTCCGGTTCCGAGGCCGCGCTCACCGCCCGACCGCGGGCCTGCGGTCAATCTAAGGCGATGGGGGTTTGAGCAAAATTTCGCGGCCCGCATTGCGAGTTCACGCTTCACCAGCAGGCTGAACTCATGACGTGGTATCGGGTCTCCGTCGATCGTGGACGACGACCCATAGCCGCTCTGCTGCCCCACTTCGCCGAGTTTCGGCCTGATTTTGAAGGATGGTGCGGGTGGTCGGAATCGAACCGACACTCCTTGCGGAACCGGATTTTGAAGGGAGTCGCGTTTACAAAAAGCGGCGCCGTTGCCGTAGTCCGGTGCTTCATCAGATCCCGATTTCCGTGATCCACGCACCTGTGCGGCACCTAGTTCAATGACGACGTCACCGTCCTATGTGCACGCCATAGCCCTCTATTTCCCGATTGATCACCGTGAGGGCTTCCACCGTTCGCGATCTATTGTTTTCTATCTCCTCACTACGAGCCTCATTGCCCGTGACGGTACTTTTAAAAATGCGGCTAAGCAATATGCCCGAGGTCCGTCAGATGGACCGCCAGTGCCAAACTCCACCCACCGATAGCTGTCGATCGTTATCGACATGATTTATTTTTATTTTCAGTGGCTTACGTCGCACCATGGCGTAAATTAGGCGGGGTTCGGATAGGCCTGAATCATTCCCACTCGATCGTGCCGGGCGGCTTCGAAGTCACGTCGTAAACCACACGGTTGATGCCGCGCACTTCGTTGATAATGCGGGTTGCGGCGCGGCCGAGGAATTCCATGTCATAGTGATAGAAATCCGCCGTCATGCCGTCGACCGAGGTGACGGCGCGAAGCGCGCAGACGAATTCGTAGGTGCGCCCGTCGCCCATGACGCCGACGGTCTGGACCGGAAGCAGCACCGCGAAGGCCTGCCAGATCGCATCGTAGAGACCTGCTTTACGGATTTCGTCGAGATAGATGGCATCGGCTTCGCGCAGGATGTCGAGCTTCTCGCGAGTGATGCCGCCCGGGCAGCGAATTGCGAGCCCCGGGCCTGGGAAGGGATGGCGGCCGATGAAGCTATCGGGCAGGCCGAGCTCCTTGCCGAGTGCGCGCACTTCGTCCTTGAAGAGCTCACGCAGCGGCTCGACGAGCTGCATGTTCATGCGCTCCGGCAAACCGCCGACATTGTGGTGCGACTTGATAGTAACCGATGGGCCACCGGTGAAGGATACGCTTTCGATCACATCCGGATAGAGAGTGCCCTGGCCCAGGAAATCGGCGCCGCCGAGCTTCTTGGCTTCTTCCTCGAAGGTCTCGATGAACAAGCGCCCGATGATCTTTCGCTTGGTCTCCGGATCGCTGACGCCTTCGAGCTCGCCGATGAACCTGTCCGAGGCATCGACATGTAGCAAGTGTAGATTGTAATGCTCGCGGAACATCGCAACGACGCTCGCTGCCTCGTCTTTGCGCATCAGGCCATGATCGACCAGGATGCAGGTGAGTTGGTCGCCGACGGCTTCATGAATGAGGAGAGCTGCGACCGAGCTATCGACGCCGCCGGAAAGCGCGCAAATGACGCGCTTGTCGCCGACCTGCTGGCGGATTTGCTCGACCGCCTTCTGGCGATAGGCCGACATCGACCAGTCGCCCTTGATACCGGCGATGTTGTGAATGAAGTTGCCGATAAGCTTCGCGCCGTCCGGGGTATGCACGACTTCCGGATGGAACTGCACGCCGTAATATTTGCGCTTTTCGTCGGCGATGAAAGCATATGGCGCGTTGGAGGAGGTCGCGACGACCTCGAAGCCTTCCGGCAGCGCCGTGACGCGGTCGCCGTGACTCATCCAGACCTGATGGCGCGAACCCTTCGACCACAGCCCTTCGAACAGCGGGCAGTCCTTGTCGACGTCCAGGAAAGCGCGGCCGAATTCGCGGTGATGGCCGCTCTCGACCTTGCCGCCGAGCTGCATGCACATCGTCTGTTGGCCGTAGCAGATACCGAAGACCGGCAGGCCGCTGTCGAAGATGATCTGCGGTGCGCGGGGCGAACCTTCATCGACCGTCGAAGCCGGGCTGCCGGACAGGATTACGGCCCTCGGCTGAAGGCGCTTGAAGCCCTCTTCGGCGGACTGGAAGGGAACGATCTCGCAGTACACACCCGCCTCGCGCACGCGGCGTGCGATCAGCTGGGTCACCTGGCTGCCGAAATCGACGATGAGGACGCTGTCGGGATGTGCTGTCTGGGTCATGGCGAGCCTTTAATGAAAAGCACCCGTCCTGGCAATCCAGGAAATCGGCCGAGCCGGGATTTTATTGTCTTGATTGTCCCTGCTTTAGAGGGTTTCAGAACCAGAAAACACCATCCTCGAGCGCGGTGAATAGGCTATCGACGGCATAGGAGAGCTTGCGATCAATCACGTGCAGATACTCCGTCCAGCCGGAAATGTGCTGCAGTTCTTCAGCGCCGTCGGAGATTCCGCGAAGGCCGATCAGCGGCAGCTTATAGCCCTGGCAGGCGCGCAGAATCGCGAATGTTTCCATGTCCACCATGTCGGCAGCGATATTCCTGTAGGCCGACCCCGAAATGACGTTGCCACCGGTGGAAAGGCTGGCCTCAGGAATACCGGGAATGCGGAGCGGCAGATCGATGACCGCTGGAAGATCGAGGAAGGGTGTGTGGCCCTTCTCGAAACCAAGCGGCGACGCATCCATGTCGCGGTAGGAAACGGAAGAAACCTGATAGACTTCTGTCTGCTCAAGCGTCGCGGAACCTGCCGAGCCGAGAGAGACGACAAGCTGCGGCAGGTCGTCGGCCTGATCGAGCCGGGAAAGCGTCTTCGTCATCGCGACCGCCGCCTCGACCGGACCGACGCCTGTCATCAGCGGTTCGAAACGGGAGCGCAGGAAGGGGCCATATTCGGCTTCCGCCGCCATGACGAAGAGGATGGACTTGCCGGCGACCGGCTTCAGTTCAAATTTCATCCCGTGATTCCCTCTCTGCCGCGAACGACCATCATCGTTCCCGTCATGGAGGCGATCAGCTTGGCCGGTCCGTCGCCGATCGCATAGCCGCGCCCGTCGGCGACGATGATATTGGAGCCTGGTTTGGTGATCTCGCCGCGAAACAGGAAGCGCTCGCCGCGCCCAGGCGACATCAGGTTGACCTTGAATTCGATCGTCAGGATCGAGGCATCGGCGTCGATGACACTGTAGGCGGCAAAGCCGCAGGCGCTGTCGAGAGCTGCCGAAATGATGCCGGCATGAAGAATGCCATGCTGTTGCGTGAGCTTGACGTCGAAGGGAAGTTCGATCTCCACCACGCCGTGCTCGACGCGCGTCAGCTCGGCGCCGATCGTTTCCATTGCCGCCTGGCGGGTAAAATTCTGACGGATCCGTTCGCGGAAGTCGCCGTTGTTCCTAACGCTCATGCATTTGTCCCCTTGCGGCCGCGAAAGTGGCACGGCGCGTCGGTTTCGACAAGGATGAAAGGGAAGCAGTTCCGATATGCGATCGAGCCGAGTGCCGCAAAGACGGTCCGCAGCACAAGTACTGGCTGAAGATCAAGCGCGCTCGCGGGCAATCCTGACGATATGCTGATCCCATGCCACATTGCTGCGCGTCGCAAGGAACTCACCGTCATAGGAAGAGACAGCAAATCCATGCCGGGCGGGCGCGATGCCGGCAGCGTCGGGGATGATGTCTTCGGCCAAGACCTTGCCGGAGTTGGCGTCGATGATCGCCGATGCACCCTTCGGCGACGTCACGCCGACGAGGGCGTCCTTGCGGTTGACGGCAATGGCGCCGACATAGTTGCCGAGCTGGCGGGTCGTTTTCTCCGGCAGATCGACGAAGGTTAGTTCCTCGCCTTTGGCGAAGTGGCCGACGAGCGGCGGCAGGTCGTTACGGTGGCCCTCGTACTGGCATGCGAACCACACGCGGCCATTGGCGTCGATATCGACGTGACGGGTCGAGACCTGCGACCATTGCCGCGGCATCACATGTTTTTCGACGAGCGTGCCATTGGACGCATCGATCAGCGTCAGCGATGGCTGCATGTTGCCGAGGTTGAGCTTCGTGCGGCCGAAATCCGGATGGGTCTCGATGCCACCATTGGCGATGACAAGCCAGCGGCCGTCATCGGAGACGGTCATATCGTGCGGGCCGACCCCATAGGTCTGGAACTCGCCGATGCGGGCGAAGCGGTTTGTCACGTCGTAGAGACCGATCATGCCGCGATTGCCGTCAAAATCGTTCTCACTGGCATAAAGCAACCGGCCGTCCTGCGAAAAGGTACCGTGTCCGTAGAAGTGGCGGCCTTCGGCGGAGGTGATAACGACCGGCTCACCCCTGTTCCAGGGATCGAAGATCATTGCGTAGGTGCCGGGACGGCGAGCGAAGGCGACGGTCTTGCCGGTGGTTGGGCTGAAAGCCATGCCATGGGCACGTGCGGGCAGGGCGACCTGATCGACGATTTCGCCGCGTTCGGTCACGGTCGCGACCGCGAAGGAGCCGTCGGCGGCGCGGATGCCCGAGGCATAAAGCGCATCCGCGCGCTCAAGTGCCAGCAGCCCGCGCGGCTGCAATGCGGCGAGAAAGCTCAGGCCTGCTGCCTTGACGAAACTGCGTCGGTCGATCGCAGCGCTCCGCCACATCGGCTCAGTCCCCGTCGGAGAAGGAGAAGCCGGCCGAAAGGCCGATCGCGCCGCCATATTCGTCGCTGATGCGGGTGATCAATTCACGGCTCGTCGCCAGAAATGCGTCGAGCTTGGCTTTCTCCGCATCGCTGGTTGCCACGTCGATATCCGGATTGAGCTTCGGGACGGTATCAAGCAGGGTCTTGAAGTTCGCCTCGATTGCATCAGCAACGGGTTTCTTGTCGGCAGGCAGAAGTTCTGCCATTCCGGCCTTCTGCCAGAGCGTGCGCAGTCCCTCGAGGTTTGCCGTCATCGATTTCCAAGTGTTTTTCGAGCGCCAATAGATAGCCATGCGCGGGCGCGGTGCCGTGTCATCCCGGCCTTTGTAAAACAGCTCAAGCCGCTGATCGCGGACGGTTTCGACGCCGTGGACAAGAATGCCGAGAAGCGCGGTCACCGCTTCCTTGTTATCCATGAAATCTTCGCTTTGGGGACCGGGACGTTTCCAGCTTGCCTGCACGCCGTCCGGCTTTTCCCAAGCCGCAACGACTTCGCCTGCCTCGCGCTGGATATTGCCCGCAACAGCAGCGCCATATTGGCAGCGGAACCCGTTCTTTTGTTTGAGGAGATCGTCTGAGCCGTTGCCGTAAAGCACGTATTCAAGCGCCGTCAGACCCTGCAAGGCGACGCTCTTTTCCCCGATCGAGTCGACCGTTGCATCCTTCGGGTCGGCCTTGGCGAGCAGTGCCTGTACCTGTCTAAGGCCGACGCCCTTTCGGTCAGGGAAGAAGAGGATGTGTTCGAAGAGATTGTCGTGCATTACCGGGCCGGTTTGCACGATCTCGATGATCGACCAATAGCGGATCGTATCGTCGAAAGCAGATTTGGCCTTGTCCAAAGTCTGCTGTGTGCCACCGTCGCAGAGGTCCTTCATCGCCGTCGTCAAGCGTGCCGTAGACTGTTGCATGTTGCGGTAGCCGGGGCGGATCACCTCGTCGACGGCCCGCGCCATCACGCCAGGCACCGCTTCCTCGTTCAGCCCCGTCGGCGTCGACGCAGTCTGTGCAATTGCCGATGCCGCAAGCATGAATGAAAGCACGAGAGGTTGCCAAAGGCGCATTACAGGGACTCCAGGAATCGGATCAGGGCCTCTCTATCGTCTTTCGGCAGAGAGGAGAATGCATCGCGGGCTTTCTCGGCTTCGCCGCCGTGCCAGAGGATCGCTTCGGTGAGATTTCTGGCGCGGCCGTCGTGGAGGAAAAAGCTGTGTCCGCTGACAGTCCGGGTCAGTCCTATACCCCATAGCGGCGGCGTGCGCCATTCACGTCCGCTTGCGTGGCCAACTTGCTGGGCATCGGCAAGACCTTCGCCCATATCGTGCAGCAGGAAATCCGAATAAGGCCAGATAAGCTGAAAGGACTGAGCTTTTTCGGCGGCATCCCGACGTGTGACGAATTTGGGTACGTGGCAGGATATGCAGCCGGACTGATAGAAAAGTTCCTTACCCCTCAGCGTGTCGGGGAAGCTTGCCTTTCGCCGCGCCGGTACGGCTAGATTCGCGGAATAGAAGGTCACGAGATCGAGGACAGGCCCGGGCGCCTCTTCATTGCCCAGGCGCTTTTGAACACCGGTTGGCATTTTTTGGCATTTTATCTCGGCCTGCATGCAATCCCCATGTGCATCCGGCCGGTCGGGCGTCGATATGCCGATGTCGCTGGAGAAGGCGGCAGCGCTCTGGTCGCGCACAGTTGCATTCTGTGCCTTCCACCCGAAGCGGCCAAGGGCGACTGCGCCTGTGCGATGATCACGCACGATGGCAGCCTTGCCTGAAATGCGGTTACCATCTTTGTCGTCCGGGTCGGCATGCGCGAGGATGTCGGCTGCTGGAATGGCTTCGATGAGGCCGAGCCCGATCATCGCCGGGGCGACGCGCGGCGATATCGTTGTCGCCGGATCGAGCGGGCCGTAGGCAAGATCCTTCACTTCGTAGGTCGGCGTGCGCAATGAGACTGTTTCTCCGCCGGCAAGCGTAACGGTCTTTTCCGCATAGCGAATGGCCATCTTCCCTTCGGCGGCGAGACCGGGCACGGCAAGGTCCTGCAGCTGATGACCATAAGTAGGGTCCGGGAAATTGACGGCGCTAGCATTTGCGATCACCTCTCCTTCTTCCGATGTCGCCGCTGCTCGTCCAAGGCGAAAGAACATCGATGTGGCGCTGACGCCGCCTTCCGGTGGCCTGCCGCGTCCGTCGTTGACGTGGCAGCTCATGCAGGAGCGCGCATTGAAGAGCGGCCCGAGGCCATCCGACGCCTGTGTCGAGGATGGCGCGGAAACCCAGAGCTTCTTGAAGAGTGCGTTGCCGAGCTTGAAGTTCTGCTCTTCTTCGAAGGGGATGTTTGCCGAGATATGCGAAAAGGAATCCTGCGTTACCGGATCGACCGATGTGGCGGCACCCGCCTGCATCGCCTCGTATGGCTCGGCTTTGGAAAAATCACTCGCCGGGCGCGTCACGGCCTCGACGCGCTTCAAATCGGCATCGGAAAGATCGGTGCGTTTCGTCGGGAGATTAAAACCGGCGGCAAGAGCCACCGGAACGCCGGCAAGCGTGGCGCAGAAAGCAGCGCAGAGAAAAACGCGACGAGCCGGATTATGCGGCATTTCAGAGTTCGGGCCGCTTGGGTTTGGAAGCGGCCCGCCTTTTTGATTATTGGAAGACAGCGTCAGGCTTATCCAAGCTGTCGGAACCTTCAAGCTGAACCGTGCCAAGATCGAGTGCGGCAATGACACGCTGGATCGACTTCGTTTGGTCAACGAGACCGTCGACAGCGGCTTGAACGGCGGCGTTGCCGTCCTTGTTGCCTTCGGCAATCATCTGGTCGTACTTCTCGACCGTCTCGCCGCGTTTTGCCATGGCATGCATTGCATCAAGCGTCGTCTTCAGCTTGCCCGCGACTTCGGTATCGAGTGCCTTGTCTTTCGCGGCAACGAGATCGTGCAGCGACGGGCCGGTCAGCTTCGTTCCGTCGACGCGGGTATATTCCCCGCTGTAAGCGGCGGCGATGCCGATCGCATCGTTGAGGTGCGAGTTATAGGTGTTGTCGGAGAAGCAATCATGCTCCTCTTCCGGATCGTGCAGCAACAAGCCGAGCTTCATGCGCTCGCCGGCGAGTTCGCCGTAGGAGAGCGAGCCCATGCCGGTCAGGATCGCGACGAGACCCGCCTTCGGATCGGCTTCGACGTTCTTCGTCGCAGCACCGTCAGCCACCCAATTATCGGTCATTTCTTGCAGGTCGGAGACCAGAAGCGTGGATGCCGACTTCAGATATTCGGCGCGGCGATCGCAATTGCCATGCGTGCAATTCTTGAGGTCGTAATCGGTTGCCGGGCGGCTGCCCGCTCCCGGACCGGTGCCGTTCAGGTCCTGGCCCCAGAGGAGGAATTCGATGGCATGGTAGCCGGTAGCGACATTGGCTTCGACGCCGCCTGCTTCCTGCAGCGTGCCGGACAGGAACTCCGGCGTCAGCTTGGAAGCGTCGATATCCTTGCCGTCGATCTTGATCGTCTTGTTGGCGATGACGTTTGCAACATAGAGCGCGTTCTCGTCGCTTTCCGCGCCGTAGGAGGCATCGACATAATCGATCAGGCCTTCATCGAGCGGCCAAGCGTTGACCTTGCCTTCCCAGTCATCGACAATCGGATTGCCGAAGCGGTAGACTTCCGTCTGCTGATAAGGAACACGGGCCGCAAGCCACGCATCCTTGGCAGCCTTCAGCGTCTCGTCGTTCGGCGTCTTCAGGAAGGCGTCAATCGCCTTGTCGAGCGCCTTTGCGGTGATCAGCGAGTCCTCGTATTTTGCATGCGCCACTTCGGCATAATGCTTCACGACGGCCGCAGCATCGGTGTCCGCGAGAGCCGGGCTGGATAGGGGTGCTATCGCCAGCGCCAATGCTGCGCAGAAATTCTTGTTGAGCTTCATGGTCCTCTCCTATGACGGATATCCGTCTGAAATCGCCCGAATCTCTTCGCGCAAAAGAAAACCAGTGTCAAACACTCTAGTTTGGAAAGATTTTAAGAATGGAACTTGTTTAAAAAGCGCTTGTTCAGAAAGGACTTTACTTGGAAAAGGGCGGAAAATTGAACTATTAGCGTGCAATTGTTCAATTTATGATCTGGATCTCCCGCGCGTGCGCCATCACATCAGGCGCCTTAAGCTTTACGCTGCATCCGGCAGAAGAAGAAGCCGTCCGTATCAGTCGATGCCGGTGTCAGCGTAACCGTTTCACCATCCGACGAACGCGGGCGCGGGGCATTCTTGTCGAATAGCTCGTCCCAGGCAGCCAGGGCGCTTTCGATGGAGAATGCCGGATTTTCCGCGGCGAAGCGTCGGACCTGTTGTTCATTCTCCTGCGGGAGCATGGAACAGGTGACGTAGATCAGCTCGCCGCCGGGGCGCACGAAGGCGCTCGCCTGCTTCAAAGCATCCTGTTGCTGGCTCGTGCGCTCGTCGAGGTTCTTTGCCGTCAGCCGCCATTTGGTATCGGGGCGGCGGCGCCACGTGCCGGTACCCGTGCAGGGGGCATCGACTAGCACCTTGTCGCAGCGAGCGCGCAGGCTCGAAAGCGCCTTTGCATCGTCATGCACTTGAACATTGCGCGTACCGGCGCGCTTCAGGCGTTCGATGATCGGCGCAAGGCGTTTGCGGTCGGCGTCATAGGCATGGATCTGGCCTTTGTTGTGCATCGCTGCCGCCATGGCAAGCGTCTTGCCTCCGCCTCCGGCGCAATAGTCGAGCACCTGCTCTCCATCCTTCGGCAGCACCAGATCGGCAACGATCTGCGACCCCTCGTCCTGAACTTCGAACCAGCCTTTTTGAAAGGAAAGCTCGGCTGTGACGTTCGGAAGCCGTGAGGCGCCTTCGCCGGCGGGAATCCGGATGCCATATCGCGCGATCTTCGCTTCATGAGCACCGGCTCTTTCAAGCGCTTTGACCGCCTTTTCGCGGCTGGCCTTCAAAATGTTGGCGCGCAGGTCGAGCGTCGGGCGGGAGGCGAGCGCCTGTGCTTCGGCAAGCCAGCTGTCGCCGAATGCCGTCTCGAAGGAGCTTTGCACCCACTCGGGAATATCACCTTGGACGTGGACAGGCGCGGAGGAAAGAGCCCGGCTCTGGAAGGCTGTAAGCGCTGCATCGGGCAGCGAAGGCGGCGCGAACCTATCGTCGGAGAGTTCAGCGGCAAGCGCTTCCGGCGTGAAACCCCACTGGCGGAACATGACGGCATAGGCGATCGCCAGCGGGCTGTCGTCGTCCATCAGGAACCCGTGTGAAAGCCGCATGCGCAGCGCATCGTAAACGATGTTGCCGATTGCGGCGCGATCGCCGGAGCCGGCGAAACGATGCGCAAGGCCCCAATCCTTCAGCGCGTCGGCGACAGGTCTCTTGCGCTGATCGATATCAGCAAGAACCGAAATCGCCCCCTCGAGGCGGCCGCCCAAACGCATTCACGAAACTCCTGTTGCCACGGACGTGTGCACAATCCGCGGAAGCGTGACTGACGCTGCGGATAATTTCACAAGTCTCAACCGCGTGGTAGCCGCGATTGACGGCAAGAGCAAGCGCCGTCCGGCGCTGGTATCGGACGCCTTTAGCTGGCGGCGACGACTTCGTAGCAAACCTTGGCGGTACCCGAGCGGACCATGCCGATGTTCTGTGCGGCCGCGCGCGAAAGGTCGAGAACACGGCCGCGGATGAACGGGCCACGGTCATTGACGCGAACAATAACGCTGCGGCCATTGTTGCGGTTGGTGACTCTAAGCTTGGTGCCGAAGCGGAGCGAACGGTGAGCGGCAGTCAAAATGGCAGGGTTCATACGTTCGCCAGAAGCTGTTTTGGAATGCAGTGCGTACCACGAAGCACCACCACATCCGGCTGCAGCAAATCCTTCGGCGGGAAGCATGAAAGAACTAGCTGCAATAGCTACGGCAGTGATTATAGAACGGCTGATATTCTTCAAAACGGATTATCCCTCAACTATTGAACTTGCGCCTTTAGGGGCGGCGGGGCTTAAATCCGGCGAAAAGTGGCGAAAAAGTGCCGCGGATTATCACGGAATGTTACAGTGCGTAATATTTGTGAGTCTGGCGGAATTCGAGTTGAAGAAGTGCAGTTGTCGAGAAAGCGGAAAAAAGATAAGAAAATCAGGTAAAATTAGAACGATTTTTTCTGCCGCAGCGCACTGACTTGCTATGTTGCAAAAGTAACAAAAATAATTTTCCGATCTTGCCACAATTGATGCCTCATTTGCGCAAATTCAGAGGCCGTTAACCATAATACGGAGCGAAATTTAGATCGCGAGAATGCCAAAGTAGGAATTTTCTACTCATTTCGAATGTACCGGAATGGCCCGTTCGGGTTAACCGCGCCACCGTCCGCTCTGCCACAATTGCGCAAGCGACATCGGGTAATTCGGGAAGGAAAAGGTGTAGCCCGCGGCTTTCAATTTGGCGTTCGAAACACGCTTGTTCTCGCCGTAGAAGGAGCGTGCCATCGGCGTCAGCTCGGCGGTTTCGAAGGGCTGTTCCGGAGGCGGCTCAACACCCATCAGCCCCGCTGCTTCGACAATGACATCCTGCGGCGGGCCGGGCAGGTCATCCGTCACGTTATATATGCCGCCAAGGCACCGGTCTGAGAGGTAGCGCGCCGACGCGCCGATATCCTCAACGCGGATGCGATTGAAAACCTGATCCTTCTTGATCAGGCGGCGGGCCGTGCCCCGGTTTAGATTGACAAAAGCATTCCGGCCCGGGCCGTAGATGCCCGCCAGCCGCAGTACGGCGGCCGGAATACCGAGGTCCTTGCCGAGCGCCAGCCACGCATCCTCTGCCTCGAGCCTTTCCTTCGATCGCCCGGAGACAGGAACGCAGACGGTCTCTTCGCTAACCCACCCACCCTTGTGGTCGCCGTAAACGCCAACGGTGGAAAGATAGCCGATCCACTGAAGCGCCGGCATCATCTTGCCGAGCTGGCCGCCTGCGAGATTGATCAACGGGTCTCCGGCTTCCCGCGGCGCGATCGATTGGACGAGGTGTGTGACGCTTTCCATGGCGCCAAGCAAGGCGTCGCTGATTATCTCGCCATCGAAAATGAAGGCTTCGATCCCTTGGCTGCGGAGGAGCTCAGCCTTGTCGGCCGATCTGGTTGTGCCGGAAATGCGGGCGCTTCCGGCCGAGAAAGCCTTGGCAATCGCCGTGCCGGAATAACCGCAGCCGAAAATCATCACATGCATCACACCACTCCCGCCAATTGCCATTCCGCAAGTACGCCGGCATCGGACTCATCCGGCCTTTGTGCCGCAAAGACGGCAAATTCGCCAGGCTCCATCAATCGCGAAAGCGCCCAGATTGCCATGCCGCGAACTACCGGAGAAGCGTCAGTGGCCAGCCATCGGCATTGATCGGCGAGGCTATGATCACCGGAATTGCCGGCGGCGATCAATACATTGCGGATAAAGCGAGCTCTGCCGATGCGCTTGACCGGTGAGCCGCTAAAAAAAATCCGGAAAGCCGCGTCGTCCAGCGTCAGGAGAAAGGCGATCGACGGCTCTTTCAGGTCGTCGCGCGCCTGCAACTTCATTTCGGATGCCGAGACGGCAAACTTGTTCCACGGACAGGCGGCAAGGCAGTCGTCGCAACCATAGATCCGGTTGCCGATCAGCGGCCGGAATTCGAAATCGATCGGACCTTTGTGCTCGATCGTCAGGTACGAGATGCAGCGCCGTGCGTCGATCTGATAGGGCGCCGGGAATGCATTGGTCGGACAGGCATCGAGGCAGGCGCGGCAAGAGCCGCAGTGATCGATCTCAGCGTCGTCTATATTGAGATCGGCCGTCGTGAACATCGAGCCGAGGAAGAGCCAGGAGCCGTGGCTGCGGCTGACCAGATTGGTATGCTTGCCTTGCCAGCCGAGACCTGCTGCCGCGGCGAGCGGCTTTTCCATCACCGGTGCAGTGTCGACAAAGACTTTGACGTCGGCCCCGGCGCGTGCTGCAAAGCGGGTCGCGATCTCCTTGAGCCGTCCCTTGATGACGTCGTGATAGTCGCGATTGCGCGCATAGACGGAGATTGCCGCCTTGTCCGGCTTTTCAAGAATAGAGCGTGGGTCTTCCCCGGGGCCGTAGTTGAGACCGAAGACGACGATGGATTTCACATCGCTCCACAGCGTGCGAGGATCGCCGCGGCGATCGCGCGTTTCAGCCATCCATTCCATCGTGCCGTGACGTCCGGCATCGATGAACTCGCCAAGCCGTTCCTTCGCTTCGGGTATCGAATCGGGCCGCGTGATGCGACAGAGCTCAAAGCCGAGCGTTGCCGCCTCGGCGCGAACAAAGGCGGTCAAATTGTCGCGGCGCTTGCGTTCTTTATCGTCTGCTATCCGTTCGGGCATCGAAAGCCCTCGTCAGAAATCCAGGTCTGCGTAGTGAGAGACGGGTGTCAGTCCACGCACCCGCTCTGTCAGTAGCGGGCGGAAGGACGGCCGTGATTTCATGCGCTGATACCAATCCTTGGCGATCGGCGATTCCGTCCAGTCGATCTCGCCGAGATAGTCGAGGATCGATAGCGAAGCGGCCGCAGCGAGGTCGGCATAGCTCATGCGATCTCCTGCCAGCCATTGCCGCGAACCGGCAAGCCAGGTCAGGTATTTCATATGCTGGCGGATGTTGGCGCGCGCCGTGCGCAGGATCTTCGAATCCGGTGCTCCGCCGCCCTGATCTGCGCTCATCTGCAGTTTATACACGCGCTCGCGCGCCAGGGGCCGAGTTACATCCGTCTCCATCTTCTGCATGAACCACTCACCGAGGCGGCGGATTTCCGCGCGCTGGAAGGGATCTTCCGCGAGAAGACGCCGGTCGCGCTTCAGCACGCCATGCGTTTCATCGAGATATTCCGAAATGACAGTCGCGCCGCAAAGAGCGCGCATGCTGTCGTCCACGTAGACCGGCAAGGTACCGGCAGGATTGAGCGCCAGAAAGTCGCGCCGCTTTTCCCAGGTCTGCTCTTCAATGAGATCTGCCTGAAAGCCATACTCGCTCAAAATCAGCCGGACGAAGCGTGAAGCGGATGACATAGGATGATGATAAAGCGTCGGCATCGATACCCGAATTGTTGATTTCTCGCGGCATGCTCTGGTGCACTCATGTTCATAGCGCCCTAGTCATGACTCATTCGTTGCAGCTATAGGAGCTTGGCCCCTTCAATACAAGCAAATCGGGCCTGGCCCCGCCTCACAAGGGATAAAACATGGCTGATATCTTTAGTGCACTCATTCTAGGCCTTATTGAAGGCCTTACTGAATTCATACCGGTTTCCTCGACGGCCCATGTCCTGCTCGCAGGGCATTTCCTGGGCTTTCGGTCGCCGGGCAATACATTTGTCGTTCTCATCCAGCTCGGCGCGATCCTTGCGATTCTTCTCGTCTATTTCAAGCGGCTGCTGAGCCTGGCGCTTGCGTTGCCCCGCAGCGCGCGGGCGCGACATTTCGTCCTTGCCGTACTCTTTGGTTTTCTGCCTGCAGCCGTTATCGGCGCAATTGCGCATGACTTCATCAAGAACGTGCTCTTCGAAACGCCGATGCTGATCTGCGTCGTCCTCATCCTTGGCGGCCTCGTCCTCCTTGCCGTCGACAAGATCCAGTTCAAGCCGAAGTATCATGATGTGACGGAGTTTTCCTTGCCGATGGCGCTGAAGATAGGCTTCTTCCAGTGCCTGGCAATGATCCCGGGAACATCCCGCTCGGGCGCCACGATCGTGGGCGCGTTGCTGATGGGTGCCGACAAGCGCTCTGCAGCCGAATTCTCGTTCTTTCTCGCCATGCCGACGATGGTCGGCGCTTTTGCTTTGGATTTGTACGAGAACCGCAATCTGCTGAGCTTCGATGACGGAATGCTCATCGTCATCGGCTTCGTGGCGGCTTTCGTCTCGGCGCTCTTCGTTGTCCGCGCGCTGCTCGATTTCGTGTCGATCCGGGGCTATGCGCCCTTCGCCTGGTGGCGAATCTTCATTGGCGCGGCAGGCCTGATCGGCTTGACGTTGTTCGGCTGATTTTCAGATATTTGACATCCGGGGCGGCTCCAGAAAGAGCCGGCCTTTGCCTCAGTGGTTGAGAGAGGCTGTGGAGCAGGGATCGATGCCATAAGCCGGCGCGCAGCCGCCCTTCACCGCTGCGACCGAGCCGGGCGCAATGAAGGAACCTGCGAGGATAACCAGTGCCGCACACGCAAAAAGAAGCGCGATTGACTTGCCCATCGAATAAAGCCTTTCAAGTCGATTTAGCGCGCCGCAAATGGCGCTGAGTCCGTTTCAGGACGCGCGGGGTGTGTAGTCAGTGGAATGGCAAATAGCAATAAACGTTGCTGCTAAATGTGGCGTTAATTTCACTAAATTTTTAATGCGTCTTTTATGCAACGCCGTTCCGGCTCGGCGTTATATAAAGCACGCGAAACTTGCCCGGTTGCCTGAAAGAAGCAAAAAGAAAAACGCCGTCTGTGAGCAAACACAGCGGCGTTCAACCGATGCGATAATTTCTCAGGCTGATTTTCCCGAACCCGTGTACTGACCATGCGGGCGGTAATGCACCAGATACGACGGCAGTACGGAGGCCAGCATTGTCGGCGTGACGCCGAGGGCCTTCAACGTGAGGCCATCCGTTTCGGCCTTCGTTGAAACGACATTGTCGCGCTTCAGTAGGCGAACCTGGTCGGCCGTGATCGGGGGCTTAACGAAGGGAATGAGCGAAGCGACGCTGCCGATCAGCGAAGCGATGCTGAAGGGAATGGAAACCAGCCGGTTTTTGCGGGCGGTGATCTTCAGCATGACCTGAAGACATTCGCGGAAGGTGAGCACTTCCGGACCGCCGAGTTCATAGATCATCCCGCTCGCAGCCTTGCCCTCGACGGCGCGTGCCACGGCTTCTGCCACGTCCTCTACGTAGACCGGCTGCAGCTTCGTCTTGCCTCCACCGATAAGCGGAAGCACTGGCGAAAGGCGAGCCATCTCCGCAAATTTATTGAAGAAGCCGTCTTCCGGCCCGAAAACGATCGACGGACGGAAGATTATGGCGTCCTTCTTGGTCGAAAGGATTGCCGCCTCCGCGCGGCCCTTGGTGCGGGCATAGCTGGAATCCGAATTGGCGTCGGCGCCGATTGCCGAAATATGGATGAGCTTCGCGCCGGATGCCCGGGCGGCTTCCGCCACGGCGCGCGCACCGAATTCCTGCACCGCATCGAAGGTGTTGCGGCCGGCCTCAAAGAGCACGCCGACACAGTTGATGACGAAGTCGGCACCCTCGACGGCGCGATCGACCGAAGTGCGGTAGCGCAGGTTCGCTTGGACAAAAGAAATCTGCCCGACATTGCCGAGCGGCTGCAGAAAACCTGCCAGATCCGGCCGCCGCACCGCGACGCGGATGCGATAGCCGCGCTTTGCGAGGGCGCGCACGATATGCCTGCCGAGAAAGCCAGAACCTCCGAACACGGTCACGAGCGGCGGCAGGTTGGCAAGGGTCATGGCAGGCTCCTCGAAAGGCTTGGATGGACGCGTTGATCGGCACTCGTATTAGCCGAAACCCGGCGCGACGGAAAGGTCCATCTTGCCTCAGCTTCGCAGATGCAAAGAGTGCTCAGACGCCTTCAACAACCACCATTTCCGCGTCGGCGACTTCCTGGCGGATCTTGGCGGCAATCTGGTATTCCGGGGAGTTGTAGCAATCGACCGCAGCCTGCATGGACGGGAACTCGATGACGACGTTTCGGGCTCGCGATTTACCTTCAAGTTCGGTGATTGCACCGCCGCGGGCGAGGAAGTTTGCGCCGTATTTTTCAAAGGCCGGCTTAGCTGCCGCGACGTAATCCTTGTAGCGCTCGGGATCGCGAACATCGACGCGTGCAATCCAGTATCCTTTTGCCATGGTTTTCTCCTCCTGTTGACGGTTGCCCACGTCATCCAAATCGCTGATATGTTCAGTATCAGCCGCGTCCTTCGCCAAGCGTCAGAGCGCGGCTTCCATCTCGGCAAGAATGGCGCGTGCCGCTTCCTTCGGATCGGGCGCCTTGACGATCGGACGGGCGACGACGAGGTGGCTTGAGCCGGCCTTCAGCGCATCGGCGGGGGTCATGACACGCTTCTGATCACCCTTTTCACTACCTGCCGGGCGGATGCCGGGGGTGACGATTGCCATTCCGGGTCCGACGATTTTCCGAACGGCGGCGGATTCTTCTGCGGAGCAGACGACGCCGCCCATCCCGGCGAGCAGCGCCTGTTCGGCGCGGCGCAGCACCAGTGTATGCGGGTCGTATTCGTAACCTGCAGCGATCAGATCCTGCTCGTCCATCGAGGTAAGGACGGTCACGCCGAGCAGGCAGAGTTCGGAACCCTTTGCCGCTTCGACGGCAGCCTTCATCGCCTTGGGATAGGCATGCAGCGTCAGCATGGACATACCCATCTTCACGATGTTCTCGACGCCGGAAGCGACCGTGTTGTCGATATCGAGCAGCTTCATGTCGAGGAAGATCTTCTTGCCGCTCTGTGCGAGATCGCGTGCGAATTCCAGACCGCCGGCGAAGACGAGCTGATAGCCGATCTTGAAGAAGAGAACGTCGTCGCCGAGCGTCGAGACGATCTGTTCCGCCTCGCCAAGTGTCGGAACATCCAGCCCGACGATCAGCCGCTCGCGTGCGTTCATCTCACATCCGTCCCTGCCAGTTTTCCATGGGCGTCCAGTCGCATGATAAGCGCCGGTCTGCAAGGCTGAAACAATAGAGATTGCCGCCACCGGGCGGCTGATCGCGATCGCGCGCGATGACGCGGCTCTCAAGATGGCATTTCAACAGCGTGCCGACCCCGCCATGCCCGACAAAGGCGATCGGCTCGTTCGGATCGTGATCGGCGAGAACAGCTTCGAAGGCCGAAACGATGCGCTGCTGCGCATCGGCGGCACGCTCCCAGCCTCTGAAACTATCTTGCGGATGCGCGAAGAACCAGTCGGCAGCTTTCTCGAACTCCGGAGGTGGCAGGAAGCCCGTTGCGGACCGGTCGTTCTCATGCATACCATGTCGGATTTCGATGGCCACGCCTGCCGTCGCAGCCAGTATTTCCGCGGTCTCGACGGCCTTCGTCTCGTCGCTGGAAATAATACGGCGCAGTTTCCTCGCCCAGCTGCTTTCAGCCGCCTTGCGCGCGCGCGCCTCGCCGATCTCGGATAAACCCCATTTGGGCACCGCGACGTTCGGATCGATTTTCACTTGCGGGTGGGTGATGTACAGCCCGTACATATCAGCTGCGTCGGTAGATCCAGAGCTGGGCCGGCGGGATATTGCGGACGATGAAATCGAAATGCTGGATGTGGTAGCGCTCCGGCCGCGCGATGATCGGCGAGACCGGACCATAGGAAATCTGCACGACCGGCCGGCCTGCCGGAATACGGTCGAGCAGGCTTTCCAGAAGCGCAATTCGCGCCTGCATCGGGAAGTTCAGCAGCGGCACGGCCGAAACGACGGAATCGAACGTCTGATCCTTGAGGTCGCCGAGCGTCTTGTCGAGGTCGAAGGCGTCGCCATTGATGAAGCGGACACTGGGGTAAAGGCGGACGAGATGCTCGTAAAAATCCGTCGAATATTCGATGGCGACGAGATTTTCCGGCTTCACGCCGCGCCCGAGGATCGCCTTGGTGATCGCGCCCGTGCCGGGACCGAGTTCAAGAACCGGTAGGCCGGAATTCAGGTGGATGACGCTTGCCATCTTGCGGGCGGTGATGGAGGAGGTGGGAACGATGGAGCCGACAGTTTTCGGCCCCTGCATCATGCCCTTGAAGAAACGGATTTCTTCATCGAACTTCTTGCCGAGCCGTTCTTTCAGCCGCAACGCCATGCCGTCCTCCACGAATAATGTACCAAAACCGCTAGCTATCTATTTGCCATCCTCTGGCGCAAAAACAAGACCAAACGTCGCAATCGGCAAACTTTACCGCGGCAAATGCGACGTGCGTTTACACGCGCATCGGCATCAGAACGTAAAGTGCATCATCGCCGGCGGTATCGCGAATGAGCGTCGGCGAGCCTGCATCGGCAAGCAGAAAAATCGCCTGATCGCCGGAAAGCTGCGCCGTGATGTCGAGCAGATATTTGGCATTGAAACCGATTTCCATCGAATCCGTGTCGTAACCGACGGCGACTTCTTCCGTCGCGCTGCCAGAATCCGGATTGTTGACGGTAAGCAGAAGCTGGCCGTCTGATAGTGCGAGCTTCACGGCGCGACCGCGCTCGGAAGAAATCGTCGAAACGCGGTCGACAGCCTGGGCGAATGTCGTGCAATCGACGCGCATTTCCTTGTCGTTGCCGGTGGGGATCACACGCTGGTAATCCGGAAAGGTGCCATCGATGAGCTTGGAGGTCATGACGATCGAGTCGATGCCGAGGCGGATTTTGGCATCTGAGACTTCGACGGTGACCACCGCATCGGGATTGTCGACGAGCTTCTGGAGTTCACCGACCGTCTTGCGCGGAATGATGATGCCAGGCATGCCTTCGGAGCCGGAGGGCGCCTTCACGTCGGCACGTGCGAGGCGGTGGCCGTCGGTCGCTACCGCGCGCAGCTTCAAGTCGCCCTCGCTTTCGATCGTGTGGAAGAATATGCCGTTCAGATAGTAGCGCGTTTCTTCGGTCGAGATCGCAAACTGCGTGCGGTCGATCAGCATCTTGAGATCGGCTGCCTTCAGCTTGAAGGAATGCGTGAACGTGCCGGCGGTCAGATCCGGGAAATCGGATTCCGGCAGGCACTGCAGCGAGAATTTCGAGCGGCCGGACTGGACAGCCATCGAGCCGCCATCCGTCGAGGTTGCCAAAAGAACTTCCGAACCGTCCGGCAGTTTGCGCACAATGTCGTAAAGGAGATGCGCCGGAACCGTTGTGGCGCCGCCCTGCTCGACATTGGCGGGCGTGGCTTCGGTCACTTCGAGATCGAGGTCGGTCGCCTTCATGTCGAGCTTCTGGCCATCGGCGCGCAGCATGATATTGGACAGGATCGGGATCGTGTTGCGACGTTCGACCACGCGGTGAACGTGGTTCAGCGACTTCAAAAGGTTTGACCGCTCAATAGTTATACGCATGGGATGCTACCGCTTTCGACCGTTACTGCCCCAGCGCGCAAAACGCGCCGGAAGATGCTGTCCGGCTCCGGGCCGGAGGAGTGGACAGGCAAAATGGCAGAACTTTGCTGACGAATGCAAGGGGTGCGAGACGCAGCAGCGCTGCAATTGCCGTTTTCCGGGACAATGCTCACAGAAATCCGAACACTTGCTGCGGGCCAAACCCCCGCGCATAAAGGCAGAGAGCCAAAGGAGCCATCGAAATTGAATAATGAGGAAACAGCGGGCGAGGGCGGCAGGCAGCGCGGCTATCGCCTGCACAATGTCGCCATCCCGGCCCGCCCGCTGGAAGCGGCGCTTTATCTTGTCGCTACGCCGATCGGCAATCTGGGCGATATCACGTTGCGGGCACTGGAAACGCTGGCGGGTGCCGATGTGCTCGCCTGCGAGGATACGCGCGTGACCCGCGTTCTGCTCGACCGATACGGCATTCAGAACCGGCCCTTTGCCTATCATGAGCACAATGCCGATGAGGCGGGTCCGCGATTGCTGCAGGCTCTGGAGGCGGGCAGGTCTGTTGCACTTGTCTCAGATGCCGGGACGCCGCTTGTCTCTGACCCCGGCTATCGCCTTGCACAGTCGGCGATCGAAGCAGGTTACCGTGTCGTGCCCATTCCGGGAGCATCGGCGCCGCTTGCCGCGCTTGTCGGCTCGGGCCTGCCGAACGACGCCTTTTTGTTTGCGGGGTTCCTCCCAGCGAAGGACAAGGCGCGGCGCGACCGGCTGGCGGAATTTGTCGCCGCTCCAGCGACGCTCCTGTTCTTTGAATCGCCCCACCGGATCGGCGCGACGCTGGCTGCTGCCGCCGACGTGCTCGGGCCTACCCGTAGGGCGTCCGTTTGCCGCGAACTGACGAAAACATATGAGGAGTTCCGCCGCGGCACGCTCGCGGAGCTTGCCGCGCATTATGCTGAAATCCACAATGTGAAGGGCGAGATCGTGCTCGTCGTCGGCCCACCGGAAGAGCGGCCGGCTGACGAAGCGGATGTGGGGGCCATCCTTGCCGACCTTGCGACTTCCATGCCGACGGCAAAGGCAGCCGCCGAAGCCGCACGCGTCACCGGATTGCCGCGCAAGGAACTCTACCAGCGCTTGCTTGATATGAAGGCCAAGGATGGGCGATAGCTACGACCATTAGCCGGCGAAAGATAGGTCGGCCATGTCTTTCCGGCGCTGTGACGTCGGCATTCGTACCGAGGATCTGCGGCTGGCAGGTTCAAATGAATATGCGATGCCTGATTGTGGAATATGTCGAAGAACTCGGCTCGCAGCGGCTCGTGCATGGCCTTACGGGCGAACAGCCGCTGAGGGCGGTCGTCTCCCGGAAACGGCGCTGGCACCGGAACTGCGTTTCGTGATCACGCCGCAAAAGCTGCATTTCTTCGCGCATGATACCGGCAAGCGCATCGGTGCCGGTGCTGCGATCACTGCTCATCATCCGGCAGTCGCAGACGCCATATCGTAGAGGTTTGAATGGACTGCTAAAATTTTAGCGGCCGCTTGAACGCCTCCGTTACGACTCTCTGCTATTCCGCAATGATTGGGGTAGCAAATTTGGGGGGTTCCATGGCCGTGAAGCTCATGCTCGCAAGCGCAGTCGCAATGGCTGCGCGTTCGCTGCCGTACGCGGTCGCGCCAACACGCGGCAGGAATTTCGTCGCACACTCCAGCGACCACCTGCCGATGAAATCGACGCCGATCAATCCTGACTGGATCGTCGATGGCAACCCGCAGGCGCGCACGGCCGAACATTCCCGCGGTCATGACGACGCATCGCTCACGGCGATCTGGGATTGCACAGCCGGCGAGTTCCGCTGGTTCTTCGGCTGGGACGAGACGGTGATGATCCTCGAAGGCGAGGTGCACGTCACCGCCGAAGACGGAACGGAACGCACGCTGCGCGCCGGCGACGTTGCGTTCTTCGCGGGCGGCACATGGGCGAACTGGCGGGTGGACAACTACGTCCGGAAGGTCGCTTTTCTGCGCAAGCCCTTCCCCAGGCCTGTGGCAATCCTCTATCGGCTTCGCAACCTGTTGCGCAGCAGCGGCCAGCAGGGTCTCGCGGCCTGAAATCCTTGATGCCCGCACCTGGAAGTCCTTGATTGACCGTTGCGTTTGCTTTGCTTGCGACCTACATCTGTCCGGCACTCACTGAGGGACGGAAATGGCCAATATCAAGAACGTAGCGGTCCAGATGGACCATGTCGCAGGCATCAACATTGCAGGCGATTCTACCTTCGCCATGAGTCTTGAGGCCCAAGCCCGAGGCTACAAGCTTTTCCATTATACGCCTGAGCGGCTGAGCCTCCGCGACGGCAAGCTTTACGCTTCCGTCGAACCGATGCTGCTGCGTGACATGAAGGGCGATCATTTCGAGCTCGGTGCGCCCGAACGGGTCGATCTTTCGACCATGGATGTCGTGCTGCTCCGGCAGGATCCGCCCTTCGACATGGCCTACATCACCTCCACGCATCTCTTGGAACGCATTCACCCGAAGACGCTCGTTGTCAATGATCCGGCCTGGGTGCGCAATTCGCCGGAGAAGATCTTCGTCACCGAATTTGCCGATCTCATGCCGAAGACACTGATCACCAAGGATGCGGCCGAGGTCCGCCGCTTCCGCGACGAGATGGGCGATATCATCTTGAAGCCGCTTTACGGAAACGGCGGTGCCGGCGTCTTCCACTCGACGAGGGACGACCGCAACCTGTCCTCGCTGCTCGAAATGTTCGGCCAGCTCTTCCGCGAACCCTTTATCGCCCAGCAGTATCTTCCCGATGTCCGCAAGGGCGACAAGCGCATCATCCTGGTTGACGGCGAGCCGGCAGGGGCGATCAACCGGGTTCCTGCCGACCACGACAGCCGCTCCAACATGCATGTCGGCGGCCGCGCGGAAGCGACCGAGCTCACGGCGCGTGAAAAGGAAATCTGCCAACGCATCGGCCCGGCGCTCAGGGAACGCGGCTTTCTGCTCGTTGGCATCGATGTCATCGGCGACTACATGACCGAAATCAACGTCACGTCGCCGACCGGAATTCGCGAGGTCCGCAAGTTCGGCGGCGCTGATATCGCAAGCCTTCTCTGGGATGCGATTGAGCGCAAGCGCCCATAGGGTGTTCCGGCTTGTGTTCCCCTACAACCTGACTGCAGCAGAGACGTGAATTTGTTCCTTTATTGTGTTGCCGATCTCCCAAAGGAAGCTCGCACTTCGACCTGCCGATTGCTCTTGGCCTGATGGCGGCGCTCGGCGCCATGCCGGCGGATGCGCTTGCCGATTTGGTCGCGCTCGGCGAACTCAATCTCGACGGCACGATTGCACGCGTTGCCAGCGCGCCTCAGGCAGCATCGGCGCAAATGCGGGGGGAAGGACTTGATTTTCCCTGCCGATAGCGGCGCGGAAACGGCATTCATTGTGCTGAGGAGGTCGACACCTTTAAACACTTGTCGGGAGGCGCAAGTGTGGCGGGCAATGCAAAGAACCAAGCATCATTCGCAGATTTGAAGAACTTTATTGATCTTTTTCAAACGGTTATCTTGAATTGTAAGGCATATCGAAGCGTGCCGGGGGGGCGCCGCGCGTGCTGTATATCCGATGGGGTCTCGAGTATCTGCAACAAACACTGCGGGGTCCGCGTTTAGTGGAAATAAGGTAACCGAAGGCGAACCAATGCCCTACAAGCGGTACGGCTTAGAGGAGAACTCCGACGGCACTTGGCGTGTCATAGACTACCGCGAAGGAAAGGCTGCGGAAACGGACGGAGCGGTTCTCGATCGGTTACCCCACGATACCGCGAGCAACCTTGAATTTATCCTTAACGCCCAAGAGAAGGGAATCGAGACGCGGAAGGGGAAGAGGAAGGCCAAGGCCTCGCCACGCCCAAAGGAACACGTCATGGCAACCGCGCGGTATAGCCATCGCAAGAACTTAAACATCTACTGGACGGTAGTCGATGCAGTCACCGGACAGGCGGTCGTTATCGATGGGGTGGTCATGGATATGCTCACCGAAGAGGATGCCGAGGAGTTGGTCGAGCGGCTGAACCGTAAGGATGAGGAAGGGAAACCGTTCAGTCGTCCCTGAGGCGGCCCCTGAATAGCTGCTGTAACGGGTCGATCATGTTCCACTCAACGAAAAAAAGAGGAGTGGAACAATGAGATTTCCGATCAGCCCCGCCTTCACGCGGTTTTCGGGCCTGCGGCGATCACCGCGTACTCAAGGTGGCGCGGAAGCAATTCCTATCGTATTGCCGGCGAACGGCTGACGGCGGCGGCCTGACGGAGAAAGGGGCGCCGAAGCGCCCCGATTACCTCCGAAAATCAGTTTCCGAGACCCTCAAAGAGGGCAGTCGAAAGATAGCGCTCGGCGAAGGATGGGATGATGACGACGATGTTCTTGCCGTCATTTTCCTCGCGGCTGCCGATCTTGATTGCCGCTGCCAGTGCCGCGCCTGAGGAAATGCCGACCGGAACGCCTTCAAGCCTGGCGACCAAACGCGCCGTTTCCATCGCCTGCGCGCTGTTGATGGTGACGACTTCGTCATAAATCTTCGTATCGAGGATCGCCGGGGCAAAGCCGGCGCCGATGCCCTGGATCTTGTGCGGCCCGGGCTGACCGCCGGAAAGAACCGGAGATTCCTCGGGCTCCACGGCGATTACCCTGATGCCCGGCTTCTTCGACTTCAGAACCTGGCCGGCGCCGGTGATCGTGCCGCCGGTGCCGATGCCGGAAACGAGGATGTCGACGGCACCTTCCGTATCGTTCCAGATTTCCTCGGCCGTCGTCTTGCGGTGTATTTCCGGGTTTGCCGGATTCTCGAACTGTTGCGGGATGATGGCGTCGGGAAGCGTTGCGGCAAGTTCTTCCGCCTTGGCGATTGCGCCCTTCATCCCCCGCGGCCCCTCGGTCAATACGAGTTCGGCGCCGAGCAGCGCCAACATCTTGCGGCGCTCGACCGACATGGTTTCCGGCATGGTGAGAATCAGCTTGTAGCCCTTGGCGGCGGCGGCAAAAGCGAGCGCGATGCCGGTATTGCCGGAGGTCGGCTCGATGAGCGTCGTCCTGCCAGGGGAAATTTTGCCTTGCGCTTCGAGGCTCTCGATCATGGCGACGCCGATGCGGTCCTTGACGGAAGCAATCGGATTGAAGAATTCGAGCTTGGCGAGCAGATTGGCCTTCACGCCCTTTTCCTTGGCCAGCTTGTCGAGGCGGACGATCGGAGTATCTCCGATGGTTTCCGTGATCGACGAGTAGATGCGGCCGCGGCCCGGTTTTCTCGACATGGTGCGCTCCCTTAATGATTGTTGCGCGAGAGAATAGGGTCAAAGGCCGAAGCAGGCCAGAGGGGCTTGATCCACGGAAGCGTCGTCCGAGAGAAAAAATCGTTTGGAAACGGTGCTTTGCCGAATGATTTTTTCAGGCTGCGCGTGCAGCGATAAAGGCTGCGGTTCCGGCCAGGATGCTCGCCGCAACCCTATTGAGCGCTTGCAGCGCGCGCGGCTGTTTCAGCATCGTGCGGGCGCGCGACGCAAGCAGCATGTAAGGGATCAAAACCAAAAGCAGCACAACGAAGGTTGCGACTAAAAGTATGCCGTATTCTCGAGGGCCGATGTGGTTGATGTCGATTAGTGTCGGCACGAGGGCGACGTAAAAGAGCATCGTCTTCGGGTTGCCGAGCGTCACCAGAAGGCCGGACAGGAAGGATATGCCGATGCTGCTCGATCTGCGCGCGGTAATATCCTGCGGCAAAAGACCTGCCGTCCAGAGCTTGTAGGCAATGTAGCAGAGGTAAAGCACGCCGGCGAATTTGATGATGAGGAATATTCCGGTGAAGGTCTGCGCCACGAATGCAAGGCCGAGGATCACCGCCGTCAGGTACGTGATGTCGCCGAGAACAAGGCCGAGACCCATGAAGAAGGTCTCGCGAAAATTCGAGCCGAGCGCGCGGGCGACGATCGCGGTGATGCCGGGTCCGGGAATGATCGCAGCGATAAAAAGGGCGCCGCTATAGGCAAGCAGGCTGCAACGGTCATCTTTGCTCTCCTCAGGCAGCTTCTCTTACTGATGCTACGGCCTGCTTTCAAGATGAAGTCACACGCTCGAATCAGATAGAAGTGCGCCGAAAGGGAGAAAGCCGATGACAACCGGACTGCTGCTGATCGATGTTCAGAATGCCATCTTGAAAGGCCTCGCAAGCACCGCGCGCCAGCCTTTGATCGACAAGACGCTGGACGAAACGGTGGCGCGTCTTGCCGAAGTTCTCCAAAAGGCCCGCGCGGTGAATGCACCGGTCGTCATCGTCCAGCATGACGGACACGCATCCCACCGTCTTGCCGAAGGCAGCGAAGGCTGGCAGTTGCGCGACGAGATTGCGCCTCAAGATCGCGAGATCGTCGTTCACAAGCGCAGCTGCGACTCGTTCTTCGAAACCGATCTCCAAGCGCGCCTCAAGGAGAACGGTATCACCAGGCTGGTGGTCGGCGGCTGCATGACCCAGTTCTGCGTCGATACCACCGCGCGGCGCGCCGTTTCGCTCGGCTACGATGTAACGCTGATGTCTGATGGACATATGACGGCCGACATGGGCGAACTCCGCTTCGAACAGATCATTGCCCACCACAATGCCGTGCTCGACGAGTTCGATGCCGGCAGCCACGAAATCCGGCTTGCACAGGCAGCGGCGATCAATTTCGGATAGGCCGCAGCCAACGCCCAGGCGTCCAGCCGAGATTCATTCCCGCTGCCGCAACAAGGATGATTGCCGCACCGAGGATCTGCAATGGCTGCAGTGCGCGACCAAAAGCGAGGCCGTCCACTGCGATCGCGACGATCGGGTAAATGAAGGAAAGTGCGCCGGTGAGATGTGTCGGCAGCTTCTGGATTGCGCCGTAGAGCAGTACATACATCACGCCGGTATGGACGACGCCCATCGCCACCAGAATGCACCACGATCCGGCCGTTGTAGGCAGGTCCGAAAAGTCGGTCACCGGCGCCAGCATGAGAATGCCGGTCGAAACCTGAATGAGCGCGATCAGGTGCGGCGGCGTGCCCTTCAGCCACTTTGCAGCAAGTGCCGCCAGCGCATAGAAGAAGGCCGCCCCAAGTGCCAGCGCAATACCCAGCCCGTAGCTGCCTGAAATGCCGCCGGCCTCAGGTTTGGCTTCGATAATCGCCACCATGCCGGCAAAGGCGAGCGCCAGCCAAAAGAGTTTCGCCAAAGTGATCTTCTCGCCGAGGAATGCGGCGCCGAGCGCCAGCAGCATGAAAGGTTGGGTATTGTAGACGGTGGTCGCGATCGAGATCGATGCGTGCGAATACGAGGCGAAAAGCAGCAGCCAGTTCGCCACGATGGCGATCCCGCCGAGCACCGCGATGCCAAAGGTTCTCGGCGAGAGAATGCCGGGCTTCAAGAATCCGAGCGCGCCGCAGATGACAAGAAGGCTCGCAGCCCCAAACAGGCAACGCCAGAAAACAACTCCGCTCACAGGCTGGCCGGACATGACGACGAACCAGCCGATCGTCCCCGAAATTACCATTGCTGCCGTCATCTCAACCGTGCCTTTGCCTATATCGTTCTGCATCTCGATCTCCTTTGTGCCTTGGAGATTATTGTGTTTGGATGCCAATCTCTATAATCTGCAATGCGCGATAGTCGAATTTCTCCTAATAATGAAAGGTAAACTCGCTTTGACGGCTAACGAAGCATCTCGCCTGGACAGCATCGACCAGCGTCTCCTCGATGCGCTGGCGCAGAACGCGCGTATTTCGCTAAAAGAGCTGGCGCAGGTGGCCAACCTCTCGTCGCCAAGCGCGGCGGAACGGCTGCGAAGGCTGGAGGAGCGCGGCATCGTCACGGCCTTCACGATCGATATCGATCCGGCTGCCCTCGGCTATCCGCTACAGGCAATCGTCCGCGTCCGGCCGCTGCCGGGACAGTTGCATGTCGTCGAGCGCATCATCCAGGAGACGCCTGAATTCATCGAATGCGACAAGGTGACCGGCGACGATTGCTTTATCGCCCGCCTCGTCGTCCGCTCGATGGGAGAACTCGACGGTATTCTGGACAAGGTGGCCGAAAAGGCTGAGACCAACACCTCGATGATCAAGGCTTCACCCGTCAAACGCCGCCTGCCGCCGCTTTCGAGCCGCTGAATGGATGCCTCGCGAACCGTTCTGTCTAGAAGTCCGCCATCGGCGAGAGCATCGCCGGCGACGCAGGCGCGAGATCGGTCGTACTGCGGACCATGAAGGCCGTACCGCTGTCGAAGGCGAGAGCCTCTCCGCGCCAGTCAAGCTTGTCCGGCGAAAAGAAGACGTCGACCTGTTCAGGCCCTTCGCCGAGCCTGCCGAGGATGACGGCAAGCGGCGGAATTTCCGTAGCGACGACGTCGAGCAGGCCGAAGCGGCCAGCCTCTCCGGCTTTCCACGCGATGACGGCTTTCTCCGCGTCGAGCCAGCTCAAACGAACCTCGGGATCGAGTTGGGTATTTACGAGAAACATCGCCGCATTGCCCGAAACGGCCAGCACATCCGAAACCGGTGCCCGCGTCTTCAGCGCGTCCTTCAGCAAAGCGAGATCGGCCTTATTCCATGGATCGAGCTCTCGGGCAGGTTTTCCCGCGGAATGTGGTTTCGGTGCTGCCCCGCAGTAGCGGTGCATCGGCAGGCTGCGGAAGCCGTAAGGTTTGTAGAGCAAAGGCTTGTCGGTATAGAGCACGATAGCCTCGAACTGCCGACTCTCGCACCATTCAAGCGCCTTACACGTTACGTCGCGGTAAAGCCCGCGTCCGCGCCATGGCGGGCGAACGGCGCCGGATTGGAAGGCGGCCGCGTTGATCTGCCGGTCGTTGACGACGAGTGGCATGGCAAAGGCGGATAGATTGGCGGCTAGCGTGTCGTCGGCGGCAAACCAGCCGAAAGGCATGCTTGTCGGATCCGGGCCACCGAGCTGCTGCAGCGGCCCGATATCGATGCCGAATGTATCGTCGAGGAGAGAGACGAGCGCTGCCCATGCTGCCCGATCGTCGAAATAGTCCTGACGAAAGGTCAGCCCGGCACTATCGAACGACTTGCTCAAACGCCGGTCGATCCGAAGCCGCCGGCGCCGCGTGCCGTGGTGCTGCTTTCGGTGATCTCTGCAACGCGCACCTGAGTGACCGGCGCGATCACCATCTGCGCGATGCGCATGCCGCGCGTGATTTCGAATGGCTCATCGCCGAGATTGACGAGCAGCACCTTCACTTCGCCGCGGTAGTCGCTGTCGATCGTGCCGGGAGTGTTGAGGCAGGTGATGCCGTGCTTGAAAGCGAGGCCGGAACGGGGCCGAACTTGCGCTTCGTAGCCATCCGGAATTTCGAAGATGAAGCCGGTCGGCACCAGCGCGCGCTTGCCGGGCGCGAGCGTCATCGGCTCGTTATCGGCAACGGCCGCCCGAAGGTCCATGCCCGCAGCACCGCTCGTCTCATAGGAGGGCAGGTCAAGACCTTCGCCATTGGGCAAACGGACAAGGTTGAGCTGCGGACGGATGTCGTTGTGAATGGTCATGCGACATTACTTTGCGCCGGGAGGCCCAAGGTCAATTGCATTGGCGGGCTTTAATCGCTAGATACGCCGCAATTCCACAGGATTCACATCATGGCCGAAAGTCTCGCCGAGGCGGTTTCTCGCCGCCGCACATTCGCTATTATCGCGCACCCGGACGCGGGCAAAACCACGCTCACCGAAAAGCTGCTTCTTTTCGGCGGCGCAATTCAGCTCGCCGGTGAAGTCAAGGCGAAGAAGGATCGCATCCAGACCCGGTCGGACTGGATGAAGATCGAGCGCGAGCGCGGCATCTCTGTGGTGACCTCCGTCATGACCTTCGAATATGACGACAACGTCTTCAACATTCTCGACACGCCCGGCCACGAAGACTTCGCGGACGATACCTATCGCACGCTGACAGCTGTCGACGCCGCCGTCATGGTGATCGACGCCGCCAAAGGCATCGAGCCGCGTACGCTGAAGCTCTTCGAAGTCTGCCGCATGCGCGATATCCCGATCATCACCTTCATCAACAAGATGGACCGCGAAAGCCGCGATCCGTTCGAAATCCTGGATGAGGTGGAGGAGAAACTGGCGCTCGACACCGCGCCGATCACCTGGCCGATCGGCCGCTCCAAAACTTTCTGTGGCTCATATCACCTGGCCACGAACACTGTGCGCGGTTCAGATACGGAAGTGGAAGCAACGCCGGTCAACGGACCTCAGAGCGTCGCTGATCGGTTGCCGGAAAACGAGCGGGTTGCCTTCATCGACGAGACGGAACTGGCGATGGAGGCTTGCCGTCCCTTCGACCGCAAGGCTTTCCTCGAGGGTCACATGACGCCGGTCTTCTTCGGCTCGGCGCTCCGCAATTACGGTGTCCGCGATCTCATCAACGCGCTCGGTGAATTCGCCCCGCCGCCGCGCGACCAGATAGCCGATACCCGCAAGGTGCATGCAAGCGAAGACAAGATGACGGCCTTCGTCTTCAAGATCCAGGCCAATATGGACCCCAACCACCGCGACCGCATCGCCTTCGCTCGCATCTGCTCCGGCAAGCTGGAACGCGGCATGAAGGCACGCCTCGCGCGCACGGGCAAGCAACTGGGTCTCACAGCGCCGCAGTTCTTCTTTGCCTCGCAAAGACAGCTCGCCGATACCGCCTATGCGGGCGACGTCGTCGGTATTCCGAACCACGGCACGCTGCGCATCGGCGATACGCTGACGGAAGGCGAAGCGCTGGTGTTCCAGGGCGTGCCTAACTTCTCGCCGGAAATTCTCCGTCGTGTCCGTCTTGAAGACGCGATGAAGGCGAAGAAGCTGAAGGAGGCCCTGCAGCAGATGGCCGAAGAAGGGGTCGTCCAGCTCTTTTCCCCGGAAGATGGTTCGCCGGCGATCGTCGGCGTTGTCGGTGCCCTGCAGCTCGATGTGTTGAAGGAACGCCTGCAGGCGGAGTACGGCCTGCCGGTCTCCTTCGAAATGTCGCGCTTCTCAGTCTGCCGTTGGGTATCGGCCGAGCAGCCGGCGGAACTCGAAAAGTTCCTGACGGTCAAACGCGGGGATATCGCCCGCGATCTCGACGGCGACCCGGTGTTCTTGGCGCAGGACAGCTTCTCGCTGCGCTACGAGGCGGAGCGCTATCCGGCAATCAAGATGGTTGCAATCAAGGAGTATCACGTCGCCAAAGCGGCGTGATTTCCAATTACGCGGCGGCAATAATCTCGATTTCGACCAGCCAGTCCTCCCGCAGCGTTTCGACGACGATGGCTGTTGTGGGCACCCGACGCGCTCCGAGCGCCGCCACCCGCGCATTCTGGTTTGCCTCGGCAAAGGATGCATCGCGCAGGTAGCTGGTCAACCGCACGATGTTGTCTGCGGTCATTTGTGCCTCTGCCAGAATTCGCCTGAGGTTCGACCAGATCAGTTGGAGTTGGGAGTCTAGATCGACGCCGGCTGCACCAGCCTCATCAAGGCCCATCGTTCCGCTAACGAAGACAAGGCGGTCAGGCTGGCGCACCTCCATGGCATGCACGTAATCGGACGTGGCGGTGTAGATGCCGTCGTGCGGATTGCGAACGATCATTTCCATTTCTGCTCCTCTGGAATTTCATATGGCTTTGTCGCTATTTTGCCGAATAAAGTTCGGCTGGAAAATGCAGGAGTAGGAACGGATGGAAAATACAGACGGCATTCGGCAAAAGCGGCGGGAGAGGGCCTCCCTCGATCCGTTCGACCGAAAGATATTAGCAGCTCTCGCCGCCGATGCGGGTCAGAGCTACGCCGTGCTGGGAGAGAAGGTAGGGCTTTCTGCGCCGTCGGTGCACGAACGGGTCAAGCGGCTGAAGCGGTCCGGTGTCATCCGGGATGTGGTCGCCCGGCTTGATGGCACAGCAGTCGGCAAGCCGCTGTTGGCCTTCGTGCATGTGGAGGCGGCGGGTTGGGGCAAGAGCGAACGGCTGATGCAGATCAGCCGGTTTCCGGAGGTGGAGGAGATGCACTCGGTCGCCGGGGATGCCAGCATGATCCTCAAGGTGCGGTTGGAAAATCCGCAGGCGCTCGAATTTCTCCTCGGCCAGATTCATTCCGTGCCGGGCGTCAGCGGCACGCGCAGCTATGTCGCGCTTTCCACGTATCTCGAGCGGCCGGTACAGGCGCAAGTCACGGACGGGTGGCCCTCTGTGCCGTTGCCGCCGGAATAGTCAGTCGAATTTCACGGCCGCCGTGTTGGCGCCGCAGACCAAGACGCAGACGCGTTCGTTCCGTACCGGAACATATTTGCCGGAAAGCACGGCTGCGAATGCCGCCGCACCTCCGGGCTCGGCAACGACCCTCGCCCCTTCCCATAGGGTTTTCTGAGCAGCACGGATTTCATCGTCCGTTACCAGCACCGGCGGCTGCACGAATTGCTGCGCGAGAGGAAACATCAGTTCACCAACCCGTTTCGGGGCGAGCGAATCTGCCGCAATGCCACCTGCCGGAGCATCCACTGGTTTACCCGCCCTGAAGGCCTCGTAGAGGGTCGGCGCTCCATCGGATTCCACGGCGACGATCTTCACCCGGCCGCGAAACCAGGCGGCGATGCCGCCGACCAATCCGCCGCCGCCGACCGCGACCAGCAATGTGGTGATGTCCGGCATGTCCTCCTCGATCTCCTTGCCGAGCGTTCCCTGACCGAGCAGCGTCTCCGCCTGGTCATAGGCATGTATGGCAAGCGCGCCGCTTGCCCGCTCATGGGTCTCGCTCGCCGCGAGCGCATCGGCGTAACGCTCGCCGCCGATGACCAGATTGGCGCCGTAGGCGCGGATTTTCTCCGCCTTGGCCGGCGAGGTGACGCTCGGCACGAAGATGGTGGCCGGCACGCCAAGCCGCGATGCGGCATAGGCAACGGCCGCGCCGTGGTTGCCGCCGGAGGCTGCCACGATGCCGGCTGCGGGCACCTGCCGCGTAAGGAGGTGGGAAAAGGCGCCGCGTGCCTTGAAGGAGCCGGAATGCTGCAGACATTCGAGCTTGAGATCGACCTTGAGCGGCGCTCCGCCGAAATCCTGCATGTCGACGCACATCACGGGTGTGCGACGGATATGGGGGCGGATCAGCCCTTCGATTTCGGCAATGCGTTCGGCAGAAAGGGCGATCGGCATGCTGGCTCTCCATGGATTGACAATATTTCGTTACTTAGCAAAATGACGAAATGCAAGATGTTGATATTTTGAAAGCCCTCGCCAATGAACGACGCCTCGTCGTTCTCGAATGGTTGAAAGAGCCGCGGGAGCATTTCTTGCCTCAGGTGGATGGCGACCTAGAGGACGACGGTGTCTGCGCCGTGCTCATCGCCGAAAAGCTGGGCATAACACCGGCAACGCTTAGCGAACATATGCGTATATTGGTGCAGGCGGAGCTGGTACACGCAAAACGTATAAAGCAATGGATCTTCTATCGGCGCAATGAAGACCGCATCGCGGCGCTGAAGCAGGGGCTTTTCGCACACCTATGATCGGTCGGGTCATGGCTGACCCAGCCGCTCGCCTATGAACTCCACCACGGCGCGCACTGATGGCAGTTGGCCGCGCCGATGCGGGAGGAGCACCGTTGTCGTGATGTTGCCCGCCGTCCATTCTGGCAGGATACGGATCAATCGCCCTTGCTCTATTGCCTCTCGGCAGACGGAAGTCGGAAGAATGGTGATTCCCATTCCCGCCGCCGCGGCTCTCAGCAGGACGAAAGGTTCGTCGGCCGCCATCACCGGCGGTGGCTTGACCAGCGTTTCGTCCCCTGTGGCCGAGAAAAGCCGCCAGGCCGTCTCGGTGAGGCTGGGCATGACGGCAGCATGCGCCACGAGATCCTCCGGCCTTTGTGGAGCCCCGTGCCTGTCGACATAGGATGGCGCGGCGACCAGAAGAAATTCATGCTCTGCCAATTTGCGCTGCACGAGGCTTGAATCGGCAAGCGGCAGCTGATGGCTGCGTACTGCGATGTCGAAGCCCTCTTGTACGATATCGACGAAGCGATCGGTGACATGCAGAAAGACTTTAAGCTTCGGATATCGGAGCGCCAGGTCCGGCAGATGCTCGGCCAGCATGAACTGCGAAGTCGGCACCGAGGCCGTGATGCGCACGGTGCCGCTCGGCTCGCCGAGACGCGACCGGACAATGCTTTCCGCCATCTCCGCTTCGATGACGGATGCCTGCGCGTGCTCGAAGAAATCGCGTCCCAAATCCGTGAGTGAAAAGCTGCGCGAGGTGCGCTGGATCAGTCGCGCGCCCAGCTTAGCCTCCAGTTCCGCAACACGCTTGCTCACCGTCGATTTGGGAACGCCGAGGCGCCGTCCAGCGGCGGTGAAGCTGCCGCCTTCGACTGCGTGAACGAAAAGGTTGAGATCGTTGAGGTTAAAGGAGCTCAATTCAATCTTCCAGATTTATAGACTTTGATGTGCATTTTGAGCCGCTGTTCGGCAATCGTCCACAAAACGATATTCTGATCGTGAAATCAGTTCAATCCCGAAAGGAACGACGAATGTCTCCGATTTTGTTTTACGGAGTGCCGGAAGGCTGCTCTTTTGCCTCCATTGTCGCACTCGAATGGTCAGGCGAGCCCTATCGCCTGTGCCGCATCGAGATGCCGGAAGTCGTCTCGAGCAAAGACTATGGGCGGATCAACGCGATCGGCGAAACACCTTCGCTCATGCTTGGCGATGGCCGTGTCATCAGCGAGAGCATGGCAATCCTCAACCACATCGCTTCCGGCCACATCCGCAAGGGTCTCGGCTTTGCACAGGGCAGCGCCGAGTTCGATAGGCTGAACCAGATGCTCGCCTATCTCAATACCAGCTTTTTCAACGCCTTCAGCCCGCTCTGGTACACGATCGAGCATGAGCTGGAGCCGGATGCCAGGAAGGCGCTGACCGCTTATGGCGTTGCCAAGGTCGAGAAGGTCCATAGGGAACTCGAGCAACTTCTTGCCGGCCGCAAGTGGCTGCTTGGCAAAGGACCCAGCCTTGCCGACGCCTATTTCGCCGGCATCGCACGTTGGAACGACTTCCACAAGGTCGTGGACCGCAAGCAATTCCCGGCACTGAACAGCCTCTATGAGAGGCTGCAGGAAAATCAAGCAGTGCGCTTTGCCCTGGCGATCGAACACGAAGAACCGGCTGAAAGCACAGGTGGCTTTCGTGGCCATGTCACCCTCAAGGACGCGCTAGGCTATCTGAAGCACGCAGCCTGATGCCTTGCAAAATTATCCGCGCGGGTCATTCCCCGCGCGGATATCGCTGGTTCTCTTCCAGAACGTTAAGGTCCATGTGGTTGCGCATATAGCGCTCCGAGGCCTTCTGCAGCGGCTGGTAGTCCCAGGGATAATAGGCGCCATTGCGCAGCGCTGCATAAACGACCCAGCGGCGTGCCTGGCTTTCCCGCACGGATTGGTCGTATTGTGCGAGGTTCCAGCGTCTATTTGCCTGTTCGGTCAATGCCTTGAGCGTCGCGGTATGGGCCGGGTCCGTAGCGAGGTTCTTGAGCTCGTGCGGATCGGCATCGAGGTCGAAGAGCATCGGCGGGTCTTTTTCGCAGAGCGACAGCTTGTAGCGCCTGTCGCGCAGGCAGACGAGCGGCGCGATCGAGCCTTCCGCAGCATATTCCATCGGCACCGGGCCGCGACTGCCGGTGCCCGTGGCGAGGGGGGCCAGATCCTCGCCGTCGGTCCATTTCTTGAGCGAGCTTATGTCGAGACCGGCAAGTCCGGCCAGCGTTGGCGTTACGTCCAGCGTTGAAATCGGCTGATCGATTCGCGTTGCCTTCCAGCCGGGTGCGGCAATCATCAGCGGTACCCGCGCCGAACCGTCGAAGAAGCACATCTTGAACCACAGCCCGCGTTCGCCGAGCATGTCGCCGTGGTCGGAGACAAACAGGATGATGGTGTTTTCCGCCATCCGTCCGCGCTCGAGCACGTCGAGGATCTCGCCGATTTTCTCGTCCACATAAGAGATACTGGCGAAGTAGCCCCTTCGCGCGCGGCGGATGTGTTCGGGCGTAATGTCGAAAGCCTTGTAGTCGCAGGCTTCGAGCAGGCGCTGCGAATGCGGATCGAGCTCATCGAACGGGATTGGTCCGACCTTAGGGTCGAGCGCCGGGCAGTCTTCGTAGAGATCAAAGAATTTCCGCCGTGCCACGTAAGGGTCGTGCGGGTGCGTGAAGCTGACGGTCAGACACCATGGACGCTCGTCCTGCCGGCGCGAAAGATCGTAGAGTTTGCGGGTCGCGTGGTAGGCAACCTCGTCGTCATATTCCATCTGGTTGGTGATTTCGGCGGCGCCGGCGCCGGTGACCGAACCAAGGTTGTGATACCACCAGTCGATGCGCTCGCCGGGTTTCGTATAGTCGGGCGTCCAGCCGAAATCGGCGGGATAGATATCGGTCGTCAGCCGCTCTTCGAAGCCGTGAAGTTGATCTGGCCCGACGAAATGCATCTTGCCGGAAAGCGCTGTCTGATATCCGGCGGCCCGCAGATGGTGCGCGTAAGTCGGGATGTCGGAGGCAAATTCCGCGGCATTGTCATAGACGCGTGTCCGGCTGGGGAGCTGGCCCGACATGAAGGAGGCTCGCGCCGGAGCGCAGAGCGGGCTTGCCGTATAGGTGTTGGCGAAACGCACGGAACGCTCCGCCAATGCCTTCAGATGCGGCGCGTGAAGAAATTCGGCCGGTCCGTCCGGAAACAGCGTTCCGTTGAACTGGTCGACCATGAGGATGAGGATATTCGGGTGCGCCATCATTCGTTGGTCCTTGGATATTAGAGGCCGAGCGAGCTTTTCACCGTATCAGCAGCAGGCTTCCCGTCGAGCGTGGTGACGCCGGAGAGCCACGGATCGATGGCCTTTTGGATTTGCCTTTTGCCATGCAGGGGCAAGCGGCACCGGAGAGGAGGAAGAAGAGGGGCTGGCAGCGAACCGGTTCGTGGACGAATTCTTTCCATTGCAGTTCCCCTGTTATTCGAGCAATTTATTGAACATCAGGTTAGTTCCCCTTGTGAAGCTGGCTTTTTTCAATGGGTGATCAAAGGATTTCTTATGGCAGAGCGACCAATTGACCTTGGATGGGTTCGCGTATTTGCCGCGGTGGGGAAAATGGGCAGTCTCTCGTCTGCGGCCGGAACTCTCGGCCTGACCCAGCCTGCTGTCAGCTATCAGATCCGCCGCCTGGAAGAGCACATGGGCGTCAGCCTCCTTCAGCGGCAGCACCGCGGTGTCGAATTGACGTCGGAAGGCCGCAGGCTTTTCGACGTCACCTCTCGTACGGTTGACGATATCGACATGTTGGTGCGCAGTTTTCGCAGCCAATCCGAACGTCCGGCGATCAGGCTGAGGACGGATTACGCCTTCTCATCGCTCTGGCTGATCCCACGTATGCATACCTTCCGCCTGCATTATCCCGAAATGGACATCCAGATCGTCGCGACGCAGCGCATGGAGCACGGCCCGCCGGATGGCGACATTGCCGTCGTCTTCGGAACGCGGCAGGAATTCGGCAGCAACGCGACGCTACTTCTGCCGGAAAAGGTCGTCCCGATTTGCACCCAAGGCTTTCTGGATCGAAACGGCCCCTTCTTCGATCCGTTCGAGATTGCCAGCGCGCGTCTTCTGCATCTCGATACGCGCGCACCGTCGCCGTGGTTCGATTGGAAGAGCTACCTCGCCGAGCTCGGCATCAATCGTGATGCGGCCGTAGGGCAGGGCGAGCTCAGTTTCAACACATATTCGCTTGTCGTGCAGGCGGCGATCGGCGAGCAGGGGCTGGCGATCGGCTGGATGGGTCTGGTCGATTCGCTGCTAGCGTCACGTATGCTGGTTACAGCCGGACCGATGTTGGAGGCCACGGACCGTGGCTACTGGCTTGTGCCGCCCAAAGCGCAGAGCGCGGAGACTGATCGGCTTGCCGCCTGGCTGATCTCCGAGGCCGGCATAGACTCGCTCAAGGCGCAAGATCTTTGAGAAAATCCCGGCACCAGCGCGAAACATCGTGTTCGAGCAAATGGTCCATCATCATCTGCCAGCGCTCTTTCCGCTCTTCCAGCGGCATGCTGAGCGCCCTCGCCATCGCGTTTGCCGTACCCTCGATGTCGTAGGGGTTGACCAGCAGGGAGCCTTTCAGCTCGCGGGCAGCACCGGCGAAGCGCGAAAGCACGAGCACGCCCGGATCGTCCGGGTTTTGTGCGGCCACATATTCCTTCGCGACAAGGTTCATCCCGTCCCGGAGCGGCGTCACCAAGCCGACTTTGCCGAGCCGGTAGAGCCCCGCGAGAATGTGGCGTCCCACGGAGCGGTTGATATAGCGTATCGGCACCCAATCGACGGCGCTGAGAGCGCCGTTCACCCTGCCGGCCTGCTCGGCCACGGTGCGTTGCATGGCTTCGTATTCAGGCACTTCGGAGCGGGACTTCGGAGTGATCTGCAGATAGGTGACACGCCCCTGCTGTGCCGGGTTGGCCAGGATGAAGCGCTCGAAAGCGTCGATGCGCTGCGTGATGCCCTTGGAATAATCTAGGCGGTCGACGCCGATGATCAGGCTGCGGCCTTCGATGCTTAGACGCGCTTTTTTGACCATGCTGTTGGTCGCGGCCCTTTGGGCGAATTCGGCAAAGGCTGCAGTCTCGATGCTGATCGCATAGGCGCCGCCCTTGAAAGTCCGGCCGTGGGAGCTGTAGCGGCCTTCGCCGAGTTCGTCGCCGATGCCTTCCCGTCTGAGACAGCCGGCGAAATTCTCAAGGTCGTGATCCGTCTGAAAGCCGACAACATCATAGTGCGAGAGGCCGCGCATGATCTGCTCGTGAACCGGCATTGTGAAGAGCACGTCCGCAGGCGGCCATGGAATATGGAGGAAGAAACCGATGCGGTTCTTCAGGCCCATTTGACGCAGTTCCGCGGCGAGCGGGATCAGGTGGTAGTCGTGCACCCAGATGAGGTCATCGGGTTCGATCAGCGGCGCCAGCCGATGGGCGAAAAAACGGTTGACGCGGAAATAGCCGGCCATCTCCTTGCGGCCGTATTCCGCGAGATCCAGACGGTAGTGGCAGATCGGCCAGAGAACGCGGTTGGCAAAGCCGTGATAGTATTCTTCCACATCGGTATCGGTCAGATCCGTCAGTGCATAGGTGATGTTGCCTTGCTGCAGCCGTGCAAGCGGCTGCGGCTCATGCTCGCCGCTCGACTTTCCCGACCAGCCCATCCATATGCCGCCGCGCTCTTCAAGGGCTGCCTTTAGGGCGACCGCCAGCCCGCCGGCGGGCGCAATGCCGCCCTTGTCGGGAACGGGCACGCGATTGGAAACAATGACGAGACGGCTCATGCCAGTTCCTTTCATGCAATGAAATACGTCGGGCGCTCAAATCATCACGAGGCCAATGCCTCAATGATGCCGCGCAGAGCTTCGGCAGAAGGGATGGAGCCGCGCGCTTCGCTCGCAGGCGAAAGCGGCCCGACGCGGATCGAATGGCCGCCAAGCCGGTTGACCGTGCGAAACATCGCTTCGTCGGTCACGTCGTCCCCGATCGCAATGGCGCGTCTGCCGGCAAAGACCGGATGTGAGAGAAAGGCTTCGACCGCGTTGCCCTTGTCGGCGCTGGCCGGACGAATTTCGATCACCATCTTGCCGTGCTGGATCGTCCAGTTCGGTCCGGCTCGACTAAGCGCCTGTTCCATCAATGGTTCGAGTTCGAGCTCCCTGTCCGGTGCAAGCCGATAATGTGCGGCGACCGCCGCTCCCTTATCCTCGATCAGAACCCCCGCCCAACCTGCAGTCTCGGCGGTGAGATCCGCCTTCAGCCTCTCGAATTGCGCTGTGACTTCGGCTTTGCGCACGCTTCCGTCCGGGTCGCGCCGCTCGGCACCGTGAAGTCCGGCGATCGGAAAGTGGAACGGCGAAAAAAGCTGGTCGGCATAGTCGAGCCCCCGGCCGGTCACCAGGGCCAGCGCACCTCCGAGCCTTGTCGCCAAGGCGTCGAGATTTGCAGGCAGCGACGGTGGAACGACGATGTCGTCCGGCGTTTCGGCTAACTCGAGCAAGGTCCCGTCGATATCCATGAAGAGAGCCCATTTTTCCGGCTCGGCGGAGAGAACAGCGAGAATAGAGTCTTCCCCTGAAACCGCATCCGGTTTCGAGGCGCTGAGAGACTGCTTCTGGTATGACATGAGGCTCTATCTATGTCAGGCCCCGCTTCAGGCAACCCTAACTTTCCGTTTCGAAGCGCGGCAGGGCTTCGATATTGCCGGTCCAGGGCAGCGCAGAGCGGCACCAGATCTGCTTGCGCGGCGACAGCTCGGCCCGCTCATTGATCGTGCCGACGCGGATGCCGACGAAGGCGTTGTCCTCTCCCATGCGATAGAGATGCGAGCCGCAATCCGGACAGAAGAACTGCCGGCTGTATGCTCCGCTTTCGCCATGCTTGACATAGGTTTTCGGCGTACCGCGGAGAAGCCGGAAATCGTCCTGTCGCGCAACCGTGCTGACGCGATAGGCCGTCCCCGTCAGCCGCTGGCAATCCGTGCAATGACAGATGCTGACGCGCTCCGGATCGATCTCGGCCTCATAGGCAATCGCGCCGCAATGGCATCCCCCGGTAACGTGCATCTGCTCCTCATTCGGCTATCTGCGCCGCCGGATGCTGGCCATAGAAGGCCTTGGCATCAGCGGTAAAAGCGGTCCGCGCCTGCGCATTGGTGTAGAACATATGGCCGCCGCGATAGACGTCCAGGCTTACACGGCCTCGCGTCAGGCTTTCAGGCAGATGGTCCACGACATAGCGGCTGACCCCATAGGGCGTGACGATATCGCTGTAGCCATGTGCGATCAGCAAATGAAAGCCTGGATTGGAACCCAGTAGCTCGCGGATGTCGTCCGTTATGCTCGCCTGCAGCCGTGATCCGCTGCCGTGTCCACCGCCCCATTCCCACTGACGGCTGACGTCGCTTTCGAGCAGCGTATAGGTCATCTCGGTCCTGAAGCCGAGTTCGTTGCGTGCGTAATCGGCAAAAGCGCCGCCATAAGCGCGGGTAAATCCGTCGAGGACCGCATCATCGCCACGATCGGAGTCTGAACCCGGATAAGGGTCGGGCGTTGCGAATGAGGCATCGTAGGGGCTCATCACCTCGCCCTGCTGCTTGGCGGAATTCTTGGCAAAGGCATTGCCCAGGAAGCCGCGGTTTCGGGTGACGACGTCTTCGGGAATGCCGGTCATCGTCGAGACCTTGCCATAGAATGCCTTCGCAGCCTCCCCCGCCGGTGCTGGTCCGGCCAAGGTCGTCAGATACTCGCCGAGCGCGAACTTCTCCGCGTCTCTTTGCGCTTCTTCGTCAAAGGTCTTGCGGCGCTCGGCTTCAGCGGCGGCGAGGGACGGGAACTCCAGAGCAGCTCCAAGCGCAAACCGGTCTGCATTGAACATCAGCTGGCCCTCAAGCAACGGCGAGAGCATGACCGCGCCGGCGATGATGATGCCTTGGCTTTGCCGAAGGGCAGCGGCGACCTTCGCGGCACGGAAACCGCCATAGCTTTCGCCGAGAAGATATTTTGGTGAGCCAGAGCGATTGTTGTGCGCGACATAAAGCGCGATCGCCTTTGCAATGCTCTGCGCATCGGCGTTGACGTTGTAATAGTTCGAAGCGTCGTCGGCCTTCGCCGTGCGGCTCCATCCTGTGCCGATCGGATCGATCAGCACGAGATCGGTGAAATCGAGCCAGCTCTGCGGATTGTCGACGAGCTTCGCATTTGCGCCGTCCCGGGCCTGGGGACCGAAATCCAATATGCGCGGCCCGACGAGCCCAAGGTGCAAAAATGCGGAAGCCGCGCCCGGACCGCCGTTGAAAGCGAAGGTAATCGGCCGGTTGGCCGCACCCTCCTTGGCGATATAGGCGGTGTAGAATATCGCGCCGGTGCGAGCGCCGTTCTGCCCGAAGAGATCGAGCGTGCCCGCCGTCGCCGTATAGGTCAGCCTGCGCCCGCCGATGTTCTGTTCATGCTGGGTCACGGAATCGGACGGCAACAGCTTCAAGACGCCGGGCCGCTCCTGGGCATTCGAGACAGCAGGTGCAGCGAGAGCCAGCAGCGCGAACAGGATGGCGGCAGATCGGAACGACACTCTTTCCTCCTGGGCGATGGAACGCGATCATAGATAGCGTAACATCTGCCATCTCGCAGAGGTATCAAGAGATGGTGATGCGCAGGTGAGGAGAGGCGCTTACGTCTTCTGGGTCGTGCGCGCATTGACGTGCAGCGCTCGTCCTGCATTCCAGCCATTGATCGCGGCTCCAAATCCGAGCAGAACGAAGAGTACTGCGGACCAGGCAAAGCTTCCGGTCGTGCCGCGAATGAGCCCGACGATCAGCGGACCGACAGCGGCCAGCAGATAGCCGACGCATTGCGCCATGCCGGACAGGTGAGCGGCGACATGCGGATCGCGCGAGCGCAGCACGATCGTTGTCATTGCCACTGCAATCAGGCCGCCTTGTCCCGTTCCCTGCAGCACTGCCCAAAGCCAGACCGTCGAAAGCGGCGCGAAGAGCAGGCCAAGCAGGGCCACCACGGCAATGACGCACAGCGCAGCGTTGATCAGCCGCTGGTCTTTGCCGCGTACGGCAATCTGCGGTGCCACGAGGCAGGCGGCGGCCTGTACCATGACTGATACCGAAACGATGGCGCCGGCAGTCACACCGTCGAGGCCGCGCTCGCGCAAGATCGGCACGAGCCAGCCGAAGACGCAATAGGCGAGCGCTGATTGAAGGCCCATGAAAAGGGTGACCTGCCAGGCAAGCCGGTCCCGCCAGAGGCCCTCGACCCTGAAGCCGCTTCGCCGCGTCTGCGCCGGTATCCTCAGAACCTGCGGAAGCCAGATCAAGGCGACGACGAAGGCGGGCAATGCCCAGGCGGCAAGAGCGCCCTCCAGCGATCCGTCGAGCGCGTGCTCGATCGGCAGCGTGAAACCGGCAGCGCTCGCTGCGCCGGCGCAGAGCGCCATCGTATAACATCCGGTCATCAGCGCTGTGCGGTCGGCGAAGTCGCGCTTGACCAGGCCAGGAAGCAGGACGTTTCCGACGGCGATACAAGCGCCAGCAAGCGCGGTTCCGAGAAAGAGAAGCGGAACCGAAGATAGCCCGCGCATGGCCGTGCCGAGTGCCAGCAGCACGAGCACGCCGAGGAGCGTTCGCTCGGCACCCAATCGCTGTGCCAGCTTTGGCGCGAGCGGCGAAAAAGCGCCCAGGCAAACGACGGGAAGCGTGGTCAGCAGGCTCGCGCCGAGGGCCGAAAGGCCAAGCCCAGCGCGAATTTCCGGCAGCAGCGCGGATGCGCTGGAGAACACGGGGCGAAGGTTGAAGGCGATGAGTACGAGGCTGACACCGAGAATGATACGGCTTGCCACTGTCGACTGTGCCGGAGCTTCGGGTGCAGGAATACTGTCCGCCTCGGCATCGATCAACTGCTCGTCGATGGCCTCGAGTGCCTCGGCTGCATCAGAAATGGAGGAGGTCACGAGAGAATCATCCGTTCAAGGGCGGCAATCACCGGCTTCATGAAGCGGCGCACGGCGGCATCCGCCTTCGCGGGGAGACCGGTCTCGATGGCATCGATGATATCGGCGTGCGCTTTCGTGTCGGGCTCGGGAATATCCTGCCCGAGCGTTGCCTCGATGGTTTCGGCAATCGAGGCCGAGAAGAAGTCATAGATCTCGATCATCGCCCGGTTGCCGGAGGCAGCGATGATCGCTTTGTGAAAGGCAAGATCGCGCTCGACGAAGGCCGCCTTGTCGCCCCCTTCGTATTTGCCGCGCTTGGCCAGGAGGTCGCGCAGCAGAGTTATGATTTCCGGCGTCTGCCGCAGCGAGGCGAGGCGGGCTGCCTCGACGTCCAGGGCGCAGCGCGCTTCGAACTGGTCGCGCAGACTTGCCCGCCGGGCCATCGTCAGGGGTCGACTGGCATCCCTCGTCGAAAGGACGTAGGTTCCGGAGCCTTGTCGCGTTTCGAGCAGGCCCTGAGAGACAAGCACGCGCACGGCCTCGCGGACCGTGCCCCGGCTGACTGCCAGCGCGGCGGAAAGCGCGGCTTCGTTCGGCAGCTTGTCGCCGATACTCCATCGCTTGGCGAGGATTTCGCCGCGGATCGCTTCAATCGCGGTCTCGGCCAGATTTGTCTTGTAGAGCGGTTGCATGGCATATTCATAAAGTCATCAGATGACTTTATGAATATGCCATGGCTCGGTTGCGGTCAAAGAAATTCTGCAAAATAAAAAAGGGCCGCCTCAGCGACCCTTTCCATGAGTTTGGCCTGTAGCTGGCCTGGACCGTCAAGGCGGCCCCAGGAAGGCGGGGATTAGAGCGAGGGCTGCCTCGCTTTCGTCACCTCTCCCATGCCCGTTACGAGGTCCGAAATCTCATTAGACATTGGATCACCTTCCTTTCGTTCTGTTGCTGATGCTTAAAAGGTAAGGAAAAATTTCGATGATGCAAGAGAAATCCTTGCGATGACCGCTGTGACACAGCCAAGAGGCAATGTTCACAAATGAAGATGCGTGCTCAACGAATGTGATCGCGTGAAGTGTTTCCAACCCGCATGTCGCCTTGCAAAATTTGCAATCGTTAAGTTTTTATTCACCATCGCGCTCGACAATCGATCGGGCATTTCCAACCAGTCCCGTCGCCAGGACGGCGGGTTACGGAGTCAGAAAAGCATGTGTCGCTGGGCAGCCTATCGTGGAGACCCCCTCTATCTCGAGGAGCTGGTTTCCTCGCCCGCCCACTCGCTCATCGAACAATCCCATTGCGCCACCCGCGCCAAGACCGCAACGAACGGCGATGGCTTCGGGATTGCCTGGTACGGCGACCGGCCGGAGCCCGGCCGCTACCGCGATATCCTTCCCGCATGGTCCGACTGCAATCTGAAGAGCCTGGCGCGCCAAATCCGCTCGCCACTTTTCCTGGCCCATGTGCGCGCAGCCACCGGCGGCGGCACACGGCGCGACAATTGCCATCCGTTCACGCATGGGAATTGGTCTTTCATGCACAACGGCCAGATCGGCGGCTTCGAGCGCCTGCGCCGTTCCATGGAGGCGATGCTCGATGACGAGCTCTTCAATGTCCGCAGTGGCACGACCGATTCCGAGCTGATGTTCCTGCTCGCCCTGCAATTCGGTTTGTGCCGGGCGCCGCTTGCCGCGATGGCGGAGATGGTGAGCTTCGTCGAAGGGCTTGCGGAAAACATCCTGGGCCACGCCCATGTGCGTTTCACCGCCGCGTTTTCCGACGGCCGGTCGCTCTACGGCATTCGTTATGCGACAGATCGAAAGGCGCCGACACTTTATGCCTCACCGATGCGCCAGGGACATTGCCTTGTTTCCGAGCCGTTGAATGACGACATCGATGCCTGGGCCGAGATACCGGACGGCAGCGCCGTCACGATTGGCGAGAACGGCATCGAGGTCGTGGCCTTCAAGCCGGAAAAGCGTATCAGCGCAGCGGCGGGTATCGCTATCCCTGCCTGAAGCGTTCGGCAATCAGCGCCGCCAGCTTTTCAGCAACCTCTTCCTTGCCGAGATCGGGCCACTGCTCGACGCCGCTTCGGCTGATCAGCTTCACGCTGTTGCGCGTGCCGCCCATGACGCCCGTCGCCGGCGAGACGTCGTTCGCAACGATCAGGTCGGCACCCTTGCGCTCGAGCTTCGCCTTGGCGTTGTTTTCGACATCCTGCGTCTCGGCCGCAAAGCCGATCACCAGCGTCGGCCGCATCGTGTGGTGGCCGACCGCCTTCAGGATGTCCGGGTTTTCGGTCAGCGCCAGCGTCGGGATGGATTCGCCCGGATGCTTCTTGATCTTCTGATCGGCGGCAGAGGCCACGCGCCAGTCGGCTACGGCTGCCACCATGACGGCAATATCGGCCGGCAGCGCAGCGAGGACCGCATCGCGCATTTCTTCGGCGCGCTCGACATGGATCGTCCTGACGCCGACGGGATCGGCAATTGCCACCGGTCCGGAGATGAGTGCGACATCTGCACCGAGCTTCGCAAGTGCTGCGGCAATCGCATGCCCCTGCCTGCCGGAAGAACGATTGGCGATGTAGCGGACGGGGTCGATTGGTTCGTGGGTCGGTCCCGAGGTGACGATCGCCTTGCGTCCGGCAAGCGGCTTCGGCCCGTCGTCAAGTAACGCTTCGGCGGCGGCAACGATCTCCAGCGGTTCAGCCATGCGGCCGATGCCGGCCTCCTTGCTCTCCGCCATCTCGCCTGCCATCGGGCCGACGAAACGGATGCCGTCACCTTTCAGGATGTCGAAATTCCGTTTCGTCGCCGCGTGCGACCACATCTTCGGGTTCATCGCCGGCGCGGCAAGAACCGGCCGGTCCGTCGCGAGCAAAAGGGTCGAGGCCAGGTCATCTGCGAAACCGTTTGCCATCTTGGCCATCAGGTCGGCCGTTGCTGGCGCAATCAGAATGAGGTCGCAGTCGCGAGCAAGCCGGATATGGCCCACATCCTGTTCGTCCTGCCGCGAAAAGAGATCGGTGAAGACGTGGTCTGCGGCAAGAGCGCCGACAGCAAGCGGCGTCACGAATTCCTGCGCGCCCTTCGTCATCACCGGACGCACCGAAGCACCGCACTCGCGCAGGCGCCGGATCAGGTCGAGGCTCTTATAGGCGGCGATGCCGCCGGAAATGATGAGCAGGATGCGTTTGCCGCTGAGAGCCATGGCCTTCTATCCGTCGCCTTGTTGACCACTACCGACCCTAAGCCTTTGGCGGATAACATGCAATCACCACGGCGCTCCTAAGCTCTTCGACCATTCGGAGTGAGATCGCGATCGCGCCCGACGCCGCCGAGTTGGACAATGGAACCGCCTGCTTCTCCATATGATGGAACTCGAATTCAAAAATGCCGAACGATGATCAAGATCGAAGGGATAGCGGCTTTCGTCGCAGTGGTGGAATCAGGTTCCGTGAGCCAGGCTGCGGGGCGCCTCCGCATGTCGAAATCCGTTGTCAGCGAAAGACTGGCGGATCTGGAAAAGACACTCGGCGGCATGCTGCTTCACCGCACGACACGCAAGCTGACGCTGACGCAGGACGGCACCGCCTTTATGGAGCGTGCGCTTCGGATCGTGCATGAGATAGAAGAGGCCGCAGCCGATATGGCCGAGCGCCGCGGTACGCTTGCCGGTCCCTTGCGTATTGCAGCACCTGTCACCTTCGGTCGCATGCATCTTGGTCCGGCCCTCTATCCGTTTTTTTGGCAGCGCACCCCGAAATCGCGCTGACGCTCGACATCGATGACCGCCGTGTGGACGCTTCGTCGGAAGGTTACGACGCCATTATCCGCCATGGGCCGATCGCCGATTCCCGGCTGGTGGCCTGGAAGCTCTCGCGCAGCCGCCATCTGCTGACGGCTTCGCCAGCCTATCTCGACCGCCACGGGACGCCGGCGACATTATCCGATCTCGATGATCATCGAGGCCTGTTCTACACCAATCGCGGCATCGCGGACTGGCGCTTCCAGACCCCGACGGGTGCAATCGTCGTGCGTGCGAAGCTGGCGATGGGTATCAACAATGGCGACATGCTTCGCGATGCGGCAATTGCAGGTCTCGGGATCGCGCTGCTGCCGAGCTTCATTGCAGGTCCGGCAATCCGCGAAGGCATGCTCGTCGAGATTGATGTCGGCTACAGGCCCGAAGCGGAGTCCGTCTACATGGCACATCCGCAAGGCCGCCACCCTTTCGCCAAACTCCGCGCCATAGCCGATCACCTGAAAAAAGCCTTCGGCGATCCGCCTTATTGGGATCCTGCAGGCTAAGTCAAAGCAGGCTCATCAGATTTTCCGTCACCGGCGAGCGCTGCGTCTTCAGCACCGCGAGGGCCAGCCGCGCGACCGCAGGCGGCCCGTCGATCGGCCGGTAGGCGACGCCATCGAGCCTGATCTGTGCGATCGATGCCGGAACGATCGACACGCCGAGCTCTGCCGCAACCAGATTGACGACAGAGGAAATCTGCGGTGCTTCCTGTGCCACCGTCAGTTCGAAACCCGCCTTCCTGCAGGCGAGCACGACATCGTCGAAGAGGCTGAGGCCAACCAGCCGCGGGAAGAGAATGAACGGCTCATTTGACAGCAGTGCCAGGGACAGGCGTTCGTGCTTCGCCAGTGGATGGTTTGCGGGCAGGGCGACCACCATCGGCTCGTCATCGAGACGTTTCAGGCGCACGCCCGGCGGATCGTCGAGGCTCGGGCGCATGAAGGTCGCATCCAACTCGCCGCGATTGAGTTTCTCCATCAGTGCCAACGTATTCATCTCCGTCAGAGACAGCCGTACTTCCGGCCACTGCGCTCGAAACCGCCTGATCGTCGCGCTGACAACCGGATTGAACGCGGAGGAGGCCGTAAAGCCGAGCGCCAGCTTGCCCGTCTCGCCGCGATTGGCACGCTGGGCGGCAAGTTTCGCCTTCTCGGCAGAAGCAAGTGACGCCTTGGCTTCGCCGAGAAACGCCTCGCCCGCCGCCGTCAATTCCGCGCCATGCGGCACGCGGTGAAACAAGGCCGCGCCGATTTCCGCTTCGAGATCGCGGATCTGCTGGCTGAGCGGGGGCTGGCCGATGCCGAGTTTCACCGCGGCCCGCGTAAAATTGCCTTCCTCCGCGACCGCCAGAAAATAGCGGATATGCCGAAGCTCCATGCGGTATCTCCAAAACCTATCGGAAACATCAGTTCCATATATTGGACAGCTTATGCCCTTCTGACTAGATGAATGGAGAAAGGCTTGAGCCATGCACAAGACCGCAGCCAGAATGAGCGACATTTCCCCGATCGAAACACCGGCGGCGTCCCCGGCGAAAGAATACCTGCAGCGTGGCACGGCTTCCTACCGACGCGCCAGTCTTGCACTCTTCCTTTCAGGCTTTTCCACCTTCTCGCTGCTTTATTGTGTCCAGCCGCTGTTGCCGATCTTTGCGGACGAATTCTCCGTCAGCCCCGCGGAAAGCTCGCTTTCGCTTTCGCTGTCGACCGGCTTCCTCGCCATTGCCATTATATGCGCAGCCGCCATCTCGGAAGGTCTTGGGCGTCGTAGCCTGATGTCAATCTCGCTCGTCGGTGCGGCGGCACTGACGATTGCAGCGGCCTTTGTGCCGGACTGGCACCTGCTGCTTGTCATCCGTGCCTTCCAGGGCTTTGTCCTTGGCGGCGTTCCGGCCGTTGCGATGGCCTACCTCGCCGAAGAAATCGACCCGCGCGGCCTTGGCGCTACAATGGGACTTTATGTCGGCGGCACTGCCTTCGGCGGCATGTCCGGCCGGGTGCTGACCGGTATCTTCGCGGAATACCTGACCTGGCGGCCGGCGATGTTTCTGATCGGCGCGATCGGCTTGGCTGCGGCAGCCGGCTTCATTGCGCTGCTGCCCGCCTCGCGCAATTTTATCCGCCGCCCGGGCTTCGATCCGAAGTTTCATCTGAAAGCCTGGCTCGCGCATATGCGCAATCCGGCGCTGCCGTTCATTTTCGCCATTGCCTTTCTGGCGATGGGCTCCTTCGTCACCATCTACAACTATGCCGGCTTCCGGCTGGTCGCAGCACCCTATGACCTGACGCAGACCGAACTCGGCTTGATCTTCACCGTCTATCTTTTCGGCATCGGCGCCTCTTCGGTCGGTGGCATACTGGGTGATCGCTTCGGCCACTTCGCTGTCCTGCTGACGGGAATTGCAATTACCGCCGTTGGCAGCGCCCTGACGCTTTCCGCCTTCCTTCCGGTCATCATTTTCGGCATTATCGTGCTCACCAGCGGCTTCTTCATGAGCCATTCGATCGCAAGCGGCCTCGTCGGCAAGCTTGCCAGAGGCACGAAGGGACACGCCTCGTCGCTCTATATGCTCGGTTATTACGTCGGTTCGAGCGTCATGGGCTCGGCTGGCGGCTGGTTCTTCGCCATCGAAGGCTGGACGGCGGTCGTCTTCTTCACGCTCGGCATGCTGGCCCTCGCCTTTGCGGCGGCCTGCGCCGCACGCAGCCTTTCTAGGAGAAAATTTTGATCCGCATCAGCCACCTCGATCACCTTGTCCTGACCGTCGCCGATATCGAGGCGACGTGTGAGTTCTACCGCCGGACCCTCGGCATGTCCGTGGAAACATTCGCCCAAGGCCGCAAGGCGCTGAAATTCGGCAATCAGAAGATCAACCTTCACCAGGCCGGGCGCGAATTCGATCCCAAAGCCAACCAACCGGTACCGGGTTCGGCGGATCTCTGCTTTATCGCCGAAACAGCACTCGCCGAGGTCCTCGCGCATCTGGAAGCAGCAGATGTTGCAATCGAGGAAGGACCCGTCGAACGCGCCGGCGCCAACGGCACTATCCGCTCCATCTATTTCCGCGATCCGGACGGCAATCTCATCGAGGTATCCAATCCCATCTGAGGGATCCCTAGGCAAAGGCGCTCGGTCTTACGTGCTAACTCAATCGGATATACGGCACATCCTTGTTTTGCACTTCGTCCAGCGCCTCCTCGTATCCGGCATCCGCATAGCGCATGATGCCGAGCGCCGTGTCGTTGGTAAGCGCATGATCGAGCCGCTCGTCGCCGGCCTCGGTGCCGTCGGCAACGACAGTCACGCCGCAGCTGGTCATGTAGCCGGCATAGCCGCCTCCGCCGGAATGGACGACGACGAGGTCAGCCATCGAGGAGCAGAGCATCATCGCATCGATCAGCGGCCAGTCGGCAATCGCATCGGAGCCATCCTTCATCCGCTCGGTCATGATGTTTGGATGCGCCATGGCGCCGGCATCGAGATGGTCGCGGGAGAAGGCGACAGGACCGTTCAGCTCTCCGCTTGCAACCAATTCGTTGACGCGACGGGCAAGCGCGGTGCGCTCGCCATGGCCCAGCCAGGCAATCCGCGCCGGCAGGCCCTCGAAGGGCACATGCTCGCGGGCAAGCCGGATCCAGTTGGTGATGATCTTGTTATCCGGGAACATTTCGAGCAGCAGATCGTCGATCCTTGCAATGTCGCTTGCTTCTCCGGACAGCGCCATCCAGCGGAAGGGACCGATAGCGCGCGCAAAGAGAGGGCGCAAATAGGCTTCGGTGAAGATCGGAATGTCGAAGGCATTGGCAACGCCGCCTTCTCTCGCTTGTGTGCGGATCAGGTTGCCGTTGTCGAAGACCTCGGAGCCCTTCTTCTGGAACTCCAGCATCGCCGTCACATGCTGGACGATCGAGGCGCGGCTTGCCGCCATCAACTGGCCCTGGCCGTCGTCGCGAAGTGCCTTGACTTGGGCAAGGCTCATACCCTTCGGAACATAGCCGTAGACGAGATCGTGTGCCGAGGTCTGGTCCGTCACGATATCCGGCACGATGCCGCGCCGGGCGATCTCTGGGTAAATCTCGGCCGCATTGCCGACGAGGCCGACGGATAGTGCGCGCTTTTCCTTCATGGCCGTGTCGATCATTTGTAGCGCGGCATCGAGATCAGGTGCAATCTCCTGCAGATAGCCGATTTGCTGACGCTTCTTTGCCCGCTCCGGATCGATATCGACGCAGAGGATTGCAGCGCCCGCCATGCGGCCAGCAAGCGGTTGAGCCCCTCCCATGCCGCCAAGACCGGCGGTGAGCACGAAGCGGCCGAAGAGGTCGCCGCCGAAACGCCGCTCGGCAATGCGCATGAAGATTTCGTACGTTCCCTGGATGACGCCCTGGCTGCCGATATACTGCCAGGCGCCTGCCGTCAGCCCGCCCCAGCAGATCAGCCCCTTGCGCTGCAATTCGTAGAAGACTTCGGCCCTCGCCCACTGTCCGACGATATTGCAGTTCGCCATGATGACGAGCGGTGCCTTGGCGTGAGTCTTTACCAGGCCGATCGGCTTGCCGGACTGGATCAGCAGCGTCTGGTCCTCCTCCATCTCGGTCAGCGCCTTGACGATGCCCTTGTGCGCCGCCCAGTTGCGCGCCGCCTTGCCGAGCGCAGCATAAACCACGAGATTGTCCGGGTCTTCGCCGACGGCAAGCACGTTTTCGAGGAGGCGCAGCAGCGCCTCTTGCCGCCACCCCTTGGCCCGCAACTCCGGCCCGCCAGGAATCGGAAATTTCGGATGACGTGGATTGGGCTTCGGCATGGGATGTCCTTCCTCAAGTCCTGTCTTGTTATTTCACCTGCAGCGTTTGCACATAGCTGAGTGCGGCATCGAGCAGACGCTTGCGCAGCGCATTCTCGCCATAGACACGGGCGTCCGCGCGAACCCAGCCCTGCATCGCCCGTCCGCCCGAGATCATCTGGACGACGCCTGGCAGCTCCAGCGCCCAGCCGTCATTGCTTTTGCCGAGCCGGACGAGCATGCCATCTTCTCGCGCACCACAAAGAATGTTGCCGTTCAACAGAAAGGCAAAGCCGCCGAACATCGCCTTTTCGCTGAGACCGGGCAGGCCGCCGAGCTCTTCCCTCATCAGTTCCTCAAGGCCAGCATCTCGCGCCATGGCGTCAGGCCCTTGCCGCCAGGGCGTAGCGTGCAATCTCGATACCCATCGCTTTTTCCACGGGCGGATAAACGGTCGGATCGAGCACGCCTGCAGAAAGCGGTATGATCTCCATCGGCACATGCAGGATGAAGACATGCATACCCTCCTTGAGCTGGCCGACGCTGAGCGGCTCACCGTCCGGCGAAAGCGTCGTGATGACCGAGGGAAAAGTTGCCATGCGCGCTCCATCGGCGTCGTCGACAGCCATGTACTCGTTCATCACATGCATCGTCACGGCTTTGGCGCCGGAGCCGACGACGATCGTGCCGATATCGAAGGCTTCTTTGGTGTAGACGACGTCCTTCTTGGCAATCACGCCTTCTGCGAGGATGCTGCCGCCGGTTGTCTTGCAGATCGCATCGATGACGGCCGGTCCGCCCTTCTTTTCCGCCGCAATGATCGCTTCGCCGAGGGCAAGCGCCATCGAGATGCCGCCGAGTGCTGCATGCTTGCGCACATAGGATGCCCGCACCGGATTGCGGCAGCTGGCAATGAAGCCGCCCGATTGGTCGGAGGCAGCGCGGAGGATCGGCGAAATCTTCGCGGTCGCACCCTTCACCACAAGCTCGAGGTAGCGGTTGTCCGCGCGGTTTCCGCCGACCGCCGTCTGGATCATCTGCTCCGGTGAGCCCGCCATGCCGATCGAACCCATGTCGCCGGTCGGATGTGCTCGGATATCACCGACAGCATCGACAACCTTGGTGCCGAGAATTGCCGAGGGCAGCCAGCCGTTCAGCGTCGAGGATTTGCCGTTCTGCCCGATGATAAGTCCGGAAAGCCGTTCGCCAAGCTCGTCCTGCAATAGCTGCACGGCCTTCACATAGTCGATGCCTTGCATTTCCCAGGGTGTCGTGGAAGCCGGCGCGCCGATTGCCGCTGCTGTCGCGATCCAGTCGTCGTCCTTCAATTCATCGACGGAAACGAGCTCCGGCTTGCCGATGCTGACCGCAGCATACCCCAGCATCCTGCCGTGATCGGCCCAGCCGCCGCCGCCCGCTGCATAGACCGAGCCGCCCTTGACCGCCGCCTCGACGTCTTTCTCAACGAGTATGCGCCCCATCCTCAGCCTCCCTTTCCAGCGTCCTGTCCATCTCGCGCACAGCCTCGAAAAGCACGGCAGCGCCGAGTGCGATGTCGTCATTCTCTGCCCATTCGTCGGCCGAGTGGCTGCGTCCTTCCTTGCATGGCACGAAGATCATCGCGGCCGGCGCGACCTTGGCGATCCATGCCGTATCGTGCCCTGCACCGGACGCCATGCGTCGATGTTCGGCACCGACGGTTTCACAGGCGTTTTCCAACGTCCTCAGCAGGCTAGGATCACCGGGCGTCGGATAGTTGTCGGATACGCGACTGGGTGAATTGATCATGACGCCGTGGGCGATCGCAAGGGTGATGACATGCGCATCGAGCCACTCGCAGAAGGCTTCCATGTCGCTGCGAATTTCCGCGCGTCCGTCGATGAGCAGAACCACCTTGGAAGGCACGACGTTGGCCGCATTCGGCTCGATCCGGAATTCGCCGACGGTCGCAGCGAAATGACCCGGCGTCTTCGCCCGCTCCGCGGCCGCATTGCGGATATCGAGTACCAGTTGCGAGGCCGCCACCAGCGCATCCGCGCGGGCATCCATCGGCGTCGTACCGGCATGGTCCGCCCGGCCCTCGACGGTGACTTCAATCCGGGTGATGCCCGCAATCGCCGTCACGATGCCGATATCCTTCTTCTCGTTCTCAAGCACTGGCCCTTGCTCGATATGCAGCTCGAAAAAGCCTTTGAGGTCCGGACGCCGCTGCGCAAGAAGCGTCGCCGGATCGCCGCCGACACCGGAGATGCCTTGTGCCAGATCGCGGTCGCCGCTCTTGCGCGAAAGCCAGGCTTCGGGAAGTTGCCCAGTCATGCCGCGGCTGCCGACGCATGAAACGCCGAAGATGCTGACCTCTTCTGCGAGGAAGTCGACGATTTCCAGGTCATGTTCCAGTGTGATCCCCTGGTCCTTGAGCGCGCGCGCGACTTCCAGCGCCGAGATCACACCGGCGATACCATCAAAGCGTCCGCCGTCCGGCACCGTATCGGAATGCGAGCCGACCATAATCGTGCCAAGACCTGGTTTCGTCCCTGCACTGCGTCCGATCAGATTGCCGGCGGCATCGATCCGCGTCTCCAGCCCGGCCGCCTTCATGCGCGCTTCGATATAGGCGCGGCCTTCAAGAAAGAGCGGCGCGAAAGCCCGGCGTGTCCATGGATGATCGGGTTCGGTGATCTTCGCCAGCGCATCGATATCCTCGGCGATGCGATCGGCGTTGACGGGCAGGTTGCGGTTCATGCAGCTTCTCCGGAAATGATCTGGCGCGGCCAAGGGCGGACGAATTTTCCCGTGCCGGGCTCTGCAAGCACCTTCGTGCCATCGGTTATCTGGCTGCCGCGCAGATATACCGCCGAAATCGTCCATGGCAGACGGATGCCGTCATAGGGGCTCCAGCCGACGACATTGTTGCCGTTCGCGGCAGCATCATAGACGGTTTCGCGCGGTTCAAGCACGACGATGTCGGCATCCTTGCCGGGCGTCAGCGCGCCCTTGATGTGGTCGAGGCGGAAATGTTTCGCCGGATTTTCCGCCATCAGCTTCGCAGCCCATGTGAGCGGGATGCCTCGTTCGAGCGCTCCCTTGACGAACAACGGCACCATGACCTCGAGCCCGGGCACCCCGGATGCATTTGCCAGCATATCCGGATTGGTCTTGCGATTTTCCGACCAGCTCACATGATCGGTCGAAACCAGCCAGACGTTGCCTTCCGCCACTTTCCGCCACAGCGTTTCCACCTCGGCGCGCGGCCGGATGGGCGGATTGATCTTTGCTTTGCCGCCGAGGCGCCGCACATCGTTTTCCTCGTCAAGCGTCAGGTAGTGAATGCAGCATTCGACCGTCGCCTCGAACCCGTCGCGGCGATAGGCGCGCGCGATGTCGTAGCCGCGGCCGAGCGAGCAATGAACAACATGCGCCGGGCAGCCTGTATGGGCCCCGGTCTCGAAGATCGTGTGCATGGCAAGCAGCTCTGTGATCGGCGGACGCGAGAGAGCGTGCGCGCGCCAGTCCGTCACGCCGCTTGCCTTGACCTTCTCCATGTAGGTGCGCACTGCCTCGTCGTCTTCGTTGTGGACACCGGCCGTCAGCCCGGTCGGGGTGATTGCCGCAAAGCATTCGTCGAGAAGGGCGGGCGGGATGCGCGGGAAACGCTTCGGATCGGTCCCGAAGGTCGAGAATTTGAAGGCGGCAACGCCGGCATCCGCCATTTCGCGGATTCGGGCCGCACCTTCTTGCGGATTGACCGTGCCGTAGAGCGCGAAATCGACGCGCGCCTGAGGGCTCGCGTGATCGATCTTCTTCTTTACCGCTTCGGCCGAGCAGACGAGATTGCCTTCGTCATAGGGCATGTCGACGATCGTCGTTACGCCGCCAGCCGCCGCAGAACGCGTCGACCAGATGAAGTCCTCCTGATCCTTCTGGGAGAGCGAATGCACTTGCGCATCGATCGCACCCGGCAGGACCAGCGCCTTGCCGAGCAGATGCCGCTCCCTGGCCGCAGGCGGCACGCCGATGCCGACCTCGGCGATCTTGCCGTTGCGGGCTGCAACATAACCCTCTTGGAGGATGCGCTCCGGCAGCACGACGGTACCCTGCAAAACGAGGTCGAAATCAGCCATGCTGTTCCTCCGTATCCGTTCAAAAGCTCAGATGACGAGAGCGTCCTGCGTCAGTCTCCGTTCGATGCGCTCGAGCGAGCCGAGCGCGAAGAAGTCGTCGAATGCGGCGATCGGCACCTGCTCGATCAGCTTCGAAGCGAATTCGTCGGATCCGAGTTCTTCCTCAATCGCTTCAACCTCGGCCGAAAGCGGCCGGTCTACGGTGTAGAAATCGGCGTGCTTGCGCACGACATCGTAGATCATGCCCGCAACGCCCTCCGGCCGGTCGCCGAGAATGTCGGCCGCCTGTGCTGCCAGCAGAGCCTCGAGTGCAGCAAGACGCTTCAGCGCCTGCATCTGCCGCTCGAAGCGCTCTATGACCAGCGGCAGGAAAGCCGCTTCGTCCTCAAGCCCCGCCGCAACCACCAGCGACTGGGCGGATACCGGGTTGGACATGGAAAGCACGCGTGAAAAGATCTCGCCGGCAAGCTTGATGATCGGGCCGAAACCAGTTGCGATTCGGCCTGGTGGCACGAGGTTCACCGGTAGGTCGCGCCGCTGTCCGTTGCCGAGCAAGACACAGCGGTTGAACGCGTTGCGCGCCGCATGCGCCATGCACAGTGCCGCCGATTCCAGCAGGATCGTCACATCGAGGGGCAGCGAACCGCCGGACGTCATCACCCGGCCCTCGACCACAACCGGGTTGTCGTCAGAGCGGCCGGTGGCAGCAAGGATCTTGTGACCGGTCGAGAGCAGGTTCTCGATCACGGCGCCGAAGACCTGCGCGATCATGCGAAGGCTGAGCGGATCCTGCACGTGGGTCGCGACCGGCCATTCCCAGGCGTCCGAGGCATTGCATAGCCACGAGCCGATCAGGGCTTCCCGCGGGGTACCGACATGGCGCACTGCCCGCCAGGGGTCGCGGGAAGCGCCAAGCGCGCCGGCCGCCATCATACCGGTTGCGAGCAGAACGCGGATAGAAGCCGCCGCATTGCGCGTTGCCTCGGCGGCGGCTGCAAAGCTCACGGCATTGATGCTGAGCGAAGCGAGGCTGTCGCGGGGCGCCATGGTGACCGGTTCCAGCCCCGCTGCCCTGAAGGCATCGGCCGCTTGCATGCGCTTGCCGCGATAGACGGCTTCGCCGACGCCGGTCAGAACCGCACCGATCTGTCCCATAAGGCCGATATCGGCGCAACCGATCGAGCCCGTGCGCCGCACGAGCGGGATGAGGTCGGCCCTGAGCAGCCGCAGATAGGTTTCTATGAGTTCCGGCGTACACCCGACCTGGCCCGTCAGCGCAGTATTGACGCGGATGGCCATGGCATTTCGCACGACAGCGCTGGAAAATGGTGTGCCGGTGCCGAAGTGATGGGCCCGCACGAGGCCGAGGTTGAAGGTGTCGAGTTCCTCCGCCGACCATTCGACATCCTTCATCGCGCCGACTCCGGTAGTGGAACCGTAAACGGGAATGCCAGCCTGGATCGCTTCTTCGACGACGGAACGTGCGATCTCCACGCGTGCCATGCCTGTCGCCGAAGCAGAAAGCGCCACCCTGCCGGAGCCTATCCTCACCATCTCGGCAAAGCCGAATGGTTGGCCGGAAAGTTCGATGCCGGGGCGTTCATGCTTCATCTGCAGGTCTCCTTGAATGCGAGACTAAGCGAGCACTGCGCATTATGAGATATCCCAAATGCCGAACACAGCATGTAATTGTTTGTGTCTGAGCCTCAGCTCAGCATCCAGGCTATATAGAGAAGCGTCAACGCGATAATCGAGAGCGCCAGGCGGCCGGACCGGCTGTAGCGGGCCTCGGATTTGCCGATCGCGTCTGCCGTTTCGGCGTCAAAGCGCAGTCCATGCTCGCTCATATGCAGCAGCTGATGATGGAATTTCTCGGTCTGGGCAGCGATTTCCGGAACGGCTTCCGCAAGCTTCACGGCAGCCTTCAGTCCATCTTTGAGGTCGGTGACGACCCGCTTCGGACCGAGATTGTTGCGGATCCAGTCGCCGACGACGGGCTCCGATGCCTTCCACATGTTGAAACGCGGGTTCAGCATGCGCGATACGCCTTCGACGACCACCATGGTCTTCTGCAGCATGACCAGTTCGGGCCGGGTCTGCATGTCGAAAAGTTCCGTCACCTCGAAGAGCAGCGTCAACAGCTTGCCCATCGAGATCGTTTCAGCAGGCTGGCCGTGGATCGGCTCGCCGATCGCCCGGATTGCCTGCGCGAAACTTTCAACATTGTGATGGCCTGGCACATAGCCCGCCTCGAAATGGACCTCGGCAACACGCACGTAGTCGCGCGTAATGAAGCCATAGAGGATCTCGGCGAGGAAGCGTCGTTCCTTCTTTCCGAGTCGGCCGACGATGCCCATGTCGACGGCGACGATCATGCCGCCTGAATCGACGAAGAGATTGCCGGGATGCATGTCGGCATGGAAGAAGCCGTCGCGCAGCGTGTGGCGCAGGAACGATTGGATGAGGACATCGGCAAGCGTGTTGAGATTGTGCCCGGCAGCGCGCAGCCCTTCGACATCGGACATCTTGACGCCGTCGATCCACTCCATGGTGATGACGTCGCGGCCGGTGCGTTCCCAATCCACCTTCGGAACGCGAAAGCCTGGATCCTGTTCCGTGTTTTCGGCGATCTCCGAAAGTGCAGCCGCCTCAAGCCGGAGGTCCATCTCGACTTTGGTCGACTGCTCGAGCGTTTTCGTTACTTCGACCGGCCTCAGCCGCCGGCTCGAGGGCATGAAGCGCTCCTGCATACCGGCGACGAGATACATTGCCTCGATGTCATGGGCGAAACGCTGCCGTACGCCGGGGCGCACCACCTTGACGGCGACCTTCCTGCGGCCATTGGGGGTATTCACCTCTGCAGGATGCACCTGCGCAATAGAGGCTGCGGCAATCGGATCGTCGAAAGTCGCATAAAGCTCTTCGATCGGGCGACCGAGCGAGCCTTCGATACTCGCCTTTGCCGCCGCAATCGGGAAGAAGGCCATCCGGTCCTGAAGCTGCGAGAGGTCGTCGGCGAATTCGACGCCGACGACGTCCGGCCTGGTCGCCAGAAACTGACCGATCTTCACATAGGAAGGTCCGAGCCGCTCGACTGCCTGGGCCAGCCGATCGCTGCGTTTCTTGGCTTTTGCGCGGCTGCGCGCAAACAGGCCGACAAAGGATTTGGCAAGGCTCACGGAAGGCGGCAAGCCTTCCGAAGGCAGCGCCGAAACAACGCCCTCGCGCACCAGAATCCAGCCGACCCGCACGAGCCGAAGATATGCTCCGAAAGCACTCATTTAGATCAAAGCTTCCAGCCCGAGTGCAGGGCCGCGATGCCGCCGGTGTAGCTGGTGTAGGTCACGCGCGAAAAGCCGGCCTTACGGATCATTTCCGAAAAATTTTCCTGGTTCGGGAACTTGCGGATGGATTCGACAAGATACTGATAGGGCTCGGCGTCGCCGGTTATCGCCTTGCCGAACCTCGGAATGGCATTGAAAGACCAGGCCTCGTAAACCTTGTCCAGAAGCGGCATGTCCACTTCCGAAAATTCCAACACGAGCAGCCGGCCGCCGCGCTTGAGCACGCGATAAGCTTGCGAGAGCGCCACGTCGATGTGCGGCACATTGCGGATGCCGAAGGCGATCGTGTAGGCATCGAAGGTGCCGGCCTCAAAGGGCAGGACCTCGGCATTGGCCTCGATGAAGGTGAGATTGTCGGAGAGTCTCTTCTTGTCCGCCCGTTCGGCGCCGACGCCGAGCATGGAGCCGTTGATGTCGAGCACGGTCGCATGCGCCATGCGGTTCGATGCTTCGACGATACGGAAGGCAATATCGCCGGTGCCCCCCGCAACATCCAGCACCTTGTAGCCCGGTTCCTTGCGGGGATTAAGCGCCGCGACCATCGCATCCTTCCAGGCGCGGTGCATGCCCATCGACATCACATCGTTCATGATATCGTAGCGTCTGGCGACCTTATGGAAGACGTCGTTGACGAGACCCTGCTTCTCGCCACTCGGCACCTCGCGGAAGCCGTAGGATGTTTCCATGCCGCCATTGGCGGAAGTACGGCTTTGTGACATCGGACTACTCCGTTACTCGAAATCGGTACGGCGACCATAGCGAAAGGCCGCTTGAGACGCTATCTGTGGAGGCGGGTAATACCCGCGGCTTACTGGCGCTATAACCCACATCGTCCGCAGTTGAAACACGTTTAAATACAGATGGGTTAAGATGCCGGAATTGCCAGAAGTCGAAACGGTGAAGCGTGGTCTTTCGCCCGCCATGGAGGGCGCGCGCATCGAGCGGCTGGAGCTTCGCCGCGGCGATCTGCGCTTTCCCTTTCCGGAAAATTTCGAAGACCAGGTTTCGGGCCGCACCATTATCGGGCTTGGCCGCCGCGCCAAATACCTGCTGATCGACCTCGACAGCGGCAAGACCATCATCTCCCATCTCGGCATGTCTGGCTCCTTCCGCATCGAGCAGGGGCCAGTCAGCCAAACGCCAGGCGATTTTCGCTGCGAGCGGTCGAAGGACGAGAAGCATGACCATGCGATTTTCCATCTGGAAGGCAAGGGTGGTGAGCGCCGCGTGATATATAATGATCCGCGCCGCTTCGGATTCATGGATATCGCCGATCGCTCAGAGCTTCAGAACAATCCCTTCCTTTTCGGCCTCGGGCCGGAGCCGACCGGCAACGAACTGAGTGCCACCCATCTGGCAGAACGCTTTGCGGGAAAGGCACAGCCCCTGAAGGGCGCTCTTCTCGACCAGAAAAACGTTGCTGGTCTCGGCAATATATATGTGTGCGAGGCGCTCTGGCGCGCGCACCTGATGCCGGCACGCGCTGCGGGAACCCTGGTCACTAAAACCGGAAAGCCGAAGGAGCAGCTTAGTCTTCTCGTCGCGTCTATCCGCAGCGTCATCGCCGATGCGATCAAGGCCGGTGGCTCGTCACTTCGCGACCATATCCAGACCGACGGCTCGCTCGGCTATTTCCAGCATTCCTTCTCGGTCTATGACCGCGAAAGTCTGCCTTGCCGCACACCCGGTTGCGGCGGTACGGTCTCGCGCATCGTGCAGGCAGGGCGTTCCACCTTTTATTGCCCGGACTGCCAGAAATAGGGAGACAAACATGGCCTATGAAACGCTGATCGTCGAAACCCGCGGCAATGTCGGTCTGATTACGCTGAACCGGCCGCAGGCACTGAACGCGCTGAATTCCACGGTACTGAAGGAATTGAAGCAGGCCTTTGCAGATTTCCACGACAACGAGGCGATCGGTGCAATCGTTCTGACCGGGTCCGAACGCGCTTTTGCAGCCGGCGCCGATATCAAGGAAATGCAGCCGCTGCAGTTTGCCGATATGTACAAGGCCGAATTCATCAGTGGCTGGGACGAGATTGCCAAGGCCCGCAAGCCGGTGATCGCTGCCGTCAGCGGCTTCGCACTCGGGGGCGGCTGCGAATTGGCCATGATGTGCGACTTTATCATAGCGTCGGACACTGCAAAATTCGGTCAGCCTGAAATCACGCTCGGCGTCATCCCCGGCATGGGCGGCTCGCAGCGCTTGACGCGCATGGTAGGCAAGTCGAAGGCTATGGATATGGTGCTGACCGGCCGGATGATGGATGCGGCGGAAGCCGAGCGTGCTGGGCTCGTTTCGCGCGTGGTCGCGCCCGAGCGGCTGCTCGACGAAGCGCTGGCGGCGGCCGACAAGATTGCGTCGCTGTCGCAGCCTTCGGTGCTGATGGCCAAGGAGGCGGTCAATCGCGCGCTGGAAACCACGCTGGAGGAGGGCCTGCGTTTCGAGCGTCGTCTGTTCCACAGCCTTTTCGCAACGGAAGATCAGAAGGAAGGCATGGCGGCCTTCATCGAGAAACGCAAACCGGCCTTTAAACACCGCTGATCTTCATTCCACGGACAAAGGCGGCGTTTCCTTGAAAATGCGCGTTGACGCGGGCCGGCTTTAGAGTTATATGCCCGCCCACGGTTCGGGAAGCCGATCAGGTTTTCCGTTTATGCTCCCGCATTGCTGAAAGTTGTGGCCGCAGGGCCCGCGGTGATGGCGGAGTTTGTTCGAATTCTTGAGAGAGGCATCCATGGCCAATACAACTTCGGCGAAAAAAGCGACCCGCAAGATCGCCCGCCGTACCGACGTCAACAAGGCTCGTCGCTCGCGCGTTCGCACTTTCGTTCGCCAGGTCGAAGAGGCACTTGCAGCTGGTGATGCTGCCAAGGCAAAGGAAGCCTTCCTCGCAGCGCAGCCGGAACTCGCGCGCGCTGCAAGCAAGGGCGTCGTCCACGCCAACACGGCATCCCGCAAGGTCTCGCGGCTCGCTGCCCGTGTGAAGGCTCTGTCGGCGACTGCGACCGCATAATCTTTCGTTAACAAATTGATCGTTATGATTAGCCCGGTAATCAAGCCGGGCTTTTTCGATTCCGACGATCATCTCCGGATTGGTTAATTTGGCGACTGTTTCGTGTCACTGGGGTGACATGAAAAAGTGTTTAAAATCAAATAGTTGCGCAAGGATGTTTCAAGCTTGGGCGACTCTTCTGCGTTCCGGCAGGCTTAGTTGTGAGTCAAGCGGATTTTTATTTTTTTTCTTTCAATGCGTGTCCAAAATACCCACTTCGGGAATCTCCTTGATTCTCCTGCGATTCTTTTTTGACATTGGCGTGACGCCCAAAAACGGGCTCCGGAGTCAATGGTCGCTTCTTAATTTTGCGTAAAATTCATCATTGATCTCGGCAACCGATCCTGCCTAAATGACTTCCAGCAAAGGGCGCGGACATCACCTGCAAAGGCTCA